>DASTAR010000069.1:0-24430 GCA_035712505.1 Solirubrobacterales bacterium | reverse complement strand
TGATGCCGGTCGACTTCCGCCGCTGCCGGTCGGCGAGCTGCGCCGTAGCCGCCGGTCCCCACCTGACCGCCTCCGGCCGCCGCGTCACCGCCTTCACCGAGCTGCTCGACCACCGCGACTCGGAGGGCTGGGTCGAGGTCGTCTACTGGCTCTACCGCCCGACGCTGGGCTGGCAGCACCTCTCGCGGCGCGCCACCGACGCCGGCGTCGAGGCGGCGAGCGGCGTCGAAGTGCTCGAGCGCGACGACCCGGCCCTGGTCCCGCTGGAGACCCTGCCGGGCCGCAACCACTACGCCTTCCCCGCCTCCGAACGCCCGCCCTGGCAGTGGCACGTCGCCGGTCGCTACCCGGGCTGGTCGAGCTAGGCACCGCTGGAGGCAGGTCCTCCCCGCGAAGGAGTAGACAATTGGTGAGTTAATCGTCCTATAGCGAGGTCAACTCACCAGTTGCATCCGCTCAGGGTGGGCTCGCCGCTTCGGCCGCCTTCTGACTGTCGGCTTCCTCCTGCGCCTGCCGGATCAGGCCGCGCCAGTCCGTCGTCCTGAACACGAGCAGGATCGCCATGAAGCCGAGCACCACCGACCAGGCCGCCATCGCGATCTGGGTGCCGACCGAGAAGGAGAGGACGGCGGTGCGGGTCGGGCCGCTCAGGGTGGCCACCAGCAGCGCCTGCTGGGCGCCGGCCCCGCCGGGGGTGAAGGGGACGACGTTGGCGATCGCCTGGCAGCTCATCACCAGCATCACGTTGCCGATCGAGCCGTGGATCCCGAAAGCCTCGAGGAAGAACCAGAAGGCGGCGAAGCGGAAGGCCCAGCCGAGCCCCTGCCAGGCGGCGACCTCGCGCAGGTAGCGGCGCGGCTCGGTGAGGATGACCAGGCCCTGGCGGACGCGGGCCCAGAAGCGGCGGACGCGGTGGGCGAGCAGGTAGATGGCGATCGCGATCGCCAGCAGCGTCACCCCGACGGCGATGAAGAAGAACCTGGGGTGGTCGGCCCAGAAGGAGATCTCGAAGGCGGGCAGGTCGGGGATCTGCGGCAGCGGCGGCAGCAGGCCCTGCGTGATCGCGTAGAGGAGGACGAGCACCCCGACGGAGGTGTCGAAGACGGTCTGGACGAGGAAGGAGGAGGTGACCGCCGGGTAGGAGGAGTCGGGGATCTGCCGCTTGACCAGGAAGACCTTGGTCACGTCGCCCGCGTGCGCCGGCACCACCGCGTTGATCCCGGCCCCAGCCAGGTAGGCGGCCGCCAGCGGCAGGAAGGAGATCTTCTGGTCCGGGTAGGCGGCGCGCAGGACGTTGCGCCAGGCCCAGGCGCGGGCCAGCTGCATCCCCAGCAGGCACAGCAGCGCGATCCCGAAGGTGGTCCAGTGGACTTCCGACAGGTGGCGGAAGAATTCGGCGGTCCGGTTGAAGAACGCTTCGAAGTTGTCGGCGAGATCGGCGAACGGCATCGCAGCTAGACTAGCCACGCTCGTGCCCGACCCCGACGTGCACACGCTGCCGCCGACCGCTGCCGCCGATCCCGCCGACCAGGCGATGTGCGATCGCGCCCGCGAGCGCTACACCGCCGACCGCAAGAGCCGCTGGCGCCGGCGCCGCAAACGCCACGCGCAGCTGCCGAACCTGATCATCGTCGGCGGCCTCAAGTGCGGGACGACGAGCATCCACCACTACCTCGGCCTGCACCCGGAAATCCAGATGTCGAAGCCGAAGGAGCTCAACTTCTTCGTCGAGGAGCTGAACTGGGACCTCGGGCTCGACTGGTACGCGAGCCGCTTCGACGACCGCTTCGAGGTCCGCGGCGAGTCCTCCCCGCACTACACGAACCTGCCCCGCTTCGACGGCGTCGCCGAGCGGATCAGGCAGAACTGCCCCGAAGCGCGCCTGCTCTACATGGTCCGCGACCCGATCAAGCGGATCCTCTCGCACTGGGTCCACGCCACCGGCGCCGGCTACGAGACCGGCGACCTGGTCGAGGTCCTCTCCAACCCCGACAACTCCTACACCAACCGCTCCAGGTACTGGATGCAGCTGCAGCCCTACCTCGAGCGCTTCGACCGCTCGCAGATCGAGATCATCACCCAGGAGGAGCTGCAGCGCGAACGCGAGGAGACGATGCGCAAGGCGTTCGCCTTCGCCGGCGTCGACGAGAGCTTCACCTCCGAGCAGTTCGACCGCGAGTGGGAGAAGTCGAGCGCCAAGCAGGGCGACAAATACCAGTTCATGGAGAAGCTGATCAAGCTGCCGGGCTTCCGCTCCTTCGACCGCAACTTCGACCGCCTGCCCGAGTCGATGCGCTGGCTGGTCGAGAAGGTCGTCCACGACCCCGAGAAGCCGCCGGCCCCGAAGCCGACCCTCCCCGACGACCTCTTCGAGCAGGTCCGCAGCCGCTTCACCGAGGACGTCGCCGAACTCCAGAAGTTCGCCGGCCGCGAGTTTGCCGGCTGGCACGACTACAGCTGAAGCCAACAGGCGAGCCGGTGGTGGCACCGGCCCGCCCTGGTTATCTAGGCGCTCTTACTAGTTGAGATCGCGGGAATCGCCACGCTGTCAATGCTGATCTTCATGCCGCTTCACCTCCTTCCGTCAGGTTCAGGGCCGAGACCAGACCCTGGACCTTTACTGGAACGAGTTGCAGCGATGGACAGCTACTACGGATTTAGGGGGTGGATAATGCTCGGAATAGTCTGTACCGATGCCAGCCCTTGAACCGGAGGATTTATCGATGAGCAAAGGCTCGACGAAAGACACCCCTTCCACCTCGTCTCGCCAGCATGATCTGCCCGGAATCCTTGGGAAACCGGCCCACGAGAGACTGGTCAAAGGTCTGAGCCATCCAGTCCGCACTGAATGCCTGACGCTCCTAACCGAGCGGGTGGCCAGCCCGCGTGAGCTCTCCGAACTGCTCAGCCACGACCTCAGCAATGTCAGCTATCACGTCCGCGTCCTCAAGGAGCTTGGCCTGATTGAGCTGGTCGGGGAGGAATCCGTCAGAGGAGCTGTTGCCCATTTCTATAAGGCGGTGGAAAGGCCCCTTTTGTCGCCAAGCGAATGGGAACAGATGCCGCAGGAGCTTCGAAAGGCCTTCTCCTCCCATAATTGGGACGTCCTACTCAAGGATGTCACCGAGGCGATCGAGAAAGGTACGTTCGACAGCCGGTCGGATCGTCATCTCACCCGGACTCCTCTGCTTCTCGACTCAGAGGGCTTCGAGCGTCTCAGCCAGCTCATGGACGAGTTGCTGGAGGCGGTGCTGTCGGAGCAAGCTGCGGCAGCCGCAAGAATGAACGAATCGGGAGAAAAACCGCTCCACGCGGTTGCGGCAACCGCTCTCTTCACGAAGCCAGAGCCGAGATGAAGAGCGGCGGCGACTGATCTCCTGCCCACGGGGTAGCCTCGCGACGATGCGGCGGCTTCTTCCGGACCCTGGGCCGACTTCGGTCTCCAAGCAGCTGGAGTCCTACCGGCCTTGGGAGGAAGCGCGTGAGGAGCGGCCGCTGGTCGGGATGAACTTCGTCGCCACGGTCGACGGGCGGGCGACGATCGAAGGGCGCTCGGGACCAATCGGGTCCGACGCCGACACGGCGATGCTGGTGGGGCTGCGGAAGCGCTTCGAGGCGGTGATGATCGGGGCCGGGACGATGCGGGTGGAGCGCTACGGGCCGACGGAGCCGCTGCTGGTGCTGGTCAGCGGGCGGCTCGACCTCCCCTGGGACGCGCCGCTCTTCACCGAGGAGGAGGGCGAGGTGCTGATCTTCACCTCCTCGGAGGCCGAGCCGCCGGAGACGGCGGCCAGCGTGGAGGTGGTCAGGCACGAGGGGGCGGTGAACCTGCGCGAGGCGCTGCGCCACCTGCGCCAGGAGCGCGGGGTCCGGGCGGTGCTCTCCGAGGGCGGGCCGCACCTGCACGCGCAGATGCAGGCCGACGGGCTCGTCGACGACCTCTTCCTGACGATCGCGCCGAAACTGAGCGGCGGCGGGGCGCCGCGGATCACGGAGGGGTCGCTTCCCGGCGTCGCCGAGCTCGAGCTCGCCTGGCTGCTCGAGGAGGGCGGCGAGCTCTTCGCCCGCTACCGGCGAGCCTGAGCGCGGCGATCGAATACCGTTCCCCCTCCGCAGAGAGGACGAGGAGAGGAACCGATGGACTTCAACCCCAGCCCCGAGGTCGCGCAGCTGCGCGAGCGCGTGCTCGACTTCATGGACGCGGAGATCTACCCGCAGGAGCGCGAGATCATGGAAGCGCTCGACGCGGAGGTCGGGCCCGGCGTCCCCTACCCGCAGAACCTGGCGGCGGTGCGCGAGAAGGCGAAGGGCGAGGGGCTCTGGAACCTGTTCATGCCCGACGAGCGCTTCGGCCCGGGGCTGACGAACTGGGAGTACGGGCTGCTCTGCGAGGAGATGGGGCGCAGCCCGATGGCGGCGCCGATGGCCTTCAACTGCTCGGCCCCGGACACCGGCAACATGGAGATCCTCGCCGAGCACGGCACGGCCGAACAGCGCGAGCGCTGGCTGGAGCCGCTGCTCGAGGGGAAGATCCGCTCCTGCTTCTCGATGACCGAGCCGGCCGTCTCCGGCTCGGACCCGACGCTGCTGCAGGCGCGCGCCTGGCTCGACGGCGACGAGTGGGTGGTCGACGGCCACAAGTGGTTCACTTCAGGCGCCGTCGGCGCTGACCTGGCGATCGCGATGGTCGTCACCGACCCCGACGCCCACCCCTACGGGCGCGCCTCGATGATCTGCGTCCCCACCGACACGCCCGGCTTCAACCTGGTGCGACCGATCTCGGTGATGGGCCACGACGGCGGCCCCGGCCACTGCGAGATCCGCTACGAAGAATGCCGCGTCCCGAAGGAGTTCCTGCTCGGCGAGCGGGGCGCCGGCTTCGCGGTCGCCCAGGACCGCCTCGGCCCCGGCCGCATCCACCACTGCATGCGGGCGATCGGGACCGCCGAGCGGGCGCACGAGCTGATGTGCCGGCGCGCCAACGAGCGCAGCGCCTTCGGCGGCCCGCTGGGCGACAAGCAGTTCGTCCAGGAGTCGATCGCCACCAGCCGGATGGAGATCGACCAGGCCCGCCTCCTCACCCTCTACGCAGCCTGGAAGATGGACACGGAGGGCAAGCGCGCCGCCCGCCAGGCGATCTCGGCGATCAAGATCGTCGCCGCCAACATGGTGATGGACGTCCTCGACCGGGCGATCCAGGTCCACGGCTCCCTAGGCATGACCGACGACACCCCGCTGGCGGTCATGTGGCGCTTCTCCCGCATGCTCCGCCTCGCCGACGGCCCCGACGAGGTGCACAAGATGGTCCTAGCCCGCCGCGAGCTCAACCGCTGGGCCAAACGCGCCGAGGCAGAGGCGGAAGGGAATTTGGAGCCGCGTCACGCGACCCGGATGGTTTAGGTCGGGTTTCACAAGTGATAATCGCGGGAAGCGGCAAATGCGCGCTTGAATGAACGCAACGAGCAATTCGTCGCCGTGATGGAGCCGGCGGCTCATCTCCAGCGCTTGGTTCCCGGCGCTGTGCTGGTGGGAGAAAGCGCGGCGATTCTCTATGCCGACCATCGGGAGTCACAGGATCACGATCATGTGCTTCCTGAACTGGCAGACCGCTTCGAGATGGTGCTCGAGGCATCTAGGAGCTTCCAAATGTCGGACGGTGGCCTGGTCCGACGTCAGTCGGACCAGGCCCGTTCGGATCGTTCAGATGCGACTCAAGGGGAGGCGCAGATTGCGAAAACGAACAGCGTAGCGGTGCCCCCGGTTGGGTTCTGCGCCCAACCCCCCCATGCGGTCGGCGTATCGCCATCATTGGCCTGCCCGATGCCGCCGGTTGAGGGATAACTCTTGATAAGCGCAGCTTCGGCAGTGACGCCTACCGGGTTCACACCTCCACCAGTGGCCCTCGATCCAGCTGGGCAAACAGCCACTGCGCTGCCAGAGCTACCGGCGGGAATAGTCGTTTCAACGCGCGCTACCGTCACGTTAGTTGCGCCAGCTTCGCCTTTTTCGCCTTTTTCGCCTTTTTCGCCCTTATCGCCCTTATCGCCCTTATCGCCCTTATCGCCTTTGGGCCCTGCGGGACCCGCCGGCCCCCTAGCGCCAGCGGGGAGTTGGCCCGCTGCGAAGTCGGCGCCCAAAAGTGAGCCATCCTTGACCTTCGCAGAGGTCACGGCATTGTTCTTCAACTGTTTGGTTCCGACGCTGTTTTTCGGAAGTTTGACCGCCGCAAATGCGACGCCTCCGAGTACGAGAAAAACGGCGATCGACGACATCACGTTTGCGTACGTGAGCCGCTTGCGAATCGATTTCACGAAGCTCTCCCTTCGATGGTGGTCTGGCGAGACATCCCGGAGACGGCCTTCCGAAGAAACTCAGGGATTCCCAACCAACCCTTTCAAGCTGGTCAGCGGAATGTCAATACCGACTAACCACTACGGGAGCCACCCTCGCGCTCGATCCGCTCGGCCTCCTCGGCCAACCGCTCGACCAGGCGGGCGAAGGCCTCCACGCCCTCGTTGACCTTGCCGTAGCCACCGGCGGTGTAGCGGGCGTAGACGCCCTCGAGGATGATCGCCAGCTTCCAGTAGCCGAGGGCGACGTAGAAGCCGAGGTCGGAGAGGTCGCGGCCGCTGCGCTCGGCATAGCGGGCGGCGATCTCGGCCTGGGTCGGGAAGCCGGGAGCGAGGTTGGCCGGCATCCCGAGGGCCACGACATCGTCGCCGCGCTCGGGCCAGTAGGCCATCAGCAGGCCGACGTCGGCGAGGGGGTCGCCAAGGGTGCAGAGCTCCCAGTCGACGACCGCGGCGACCTCGCCGGTGTCGGTGAGGATCATGTTGTCGAGGCGGTAGTCGCCGTGGACGATCGTCGCCGGACCCTGCTCGGGGATCCGTGCCGAGAGCGCCTCGTGGACGCGGTCGATCGGCTCCAGCTCGCGCGTCTTCGACTTCTCCCACTGCCCCTGCCAGCGGTGCAGCTGGCGAGCCACGTAGTCCTCCTTGCGGCCGAGGTCGCCGAGGCCGGCCGCGTCCGGATCGACGCCGTGGATCTTCACCAGCGTGTCGGCGACGCGCTCGCCGATCGCCTGCCGGTCGCCTTGGTCGGGGAAGATCTCCGCCTCGGCGAGGCCGCGCAGGATCGGCCCCTCGACGAACTCCATCACGTAGAAGGGGGCATCGTTGACGCTCTCGTCCTCGCAGAGTCCGACCACCGGCGCCACCGGCACCTCGGTCCCGCCCAAGGCGGAGACGACCTTGTGCTCGCGCGCCATGTCGTGGGCGGAGCCGAGGCGCTTTCCGAGCGGCGGTCGCCGCAGCGCGAACATCGTTCCGGCGGAATCGGTGACGCGATAAGTCAGGTTCGAGTGGCCGCCGGCGATCCGCTCGAAGGTCAGCGGGAAGTCCACCCCGGGGACGTTCTCCCCGAACCAGGCTTCGAGCGGTTTACGGTCGATCCCCTCCGGAGCCTCGACGGTTCCGTTTGCGTCGGTAGCCTCGTCGGTCATTAGTCGAGTTCGCGCTTCGCTATTCGCTCCGCACTCATGGCGCAAGCATATTCACGATCCCATCGACGCCTGAGCCCGTCGCTCGCCAACCGGCTGCGGATCGGGTTCGCGATCGGCTTTGCCGTGCTCACCGCGATGGCGGTGATCGGCGTCGCCCGCTTCATCCAGCAGCGGCAGGACTTCGAGAACTCGATCGCCCGCTCCTACCAGGTCGAGATGCTCGCCCGCGAACGGCTCGCCCGCGGCACCGGCGGCGCGGGAGCGAAAGCGATCGTCACCGAGCAGATCCACCACCGCGAACAGCTGCAGGACGACATCTCCGGCGACACCCGCGACACCGCCCTGCTCGTCGCGGCCGGGCTGATCGCCGGCCTCACCGGTGCGCTGCTCCTCTTCAGCGGCTTGATCTCCTCGATGCGAAGGCCGCTCGAGGAGCTGGTCAACGCCGCCGGGCGGCTGGCCGCCGGGGACCGCAGCGCCCGGGTCGAGGTCGGCGGCCTCTCGGAGACGGCGGCCCTCGGCGCCGCCTTCAACGAGATGGCGCGGGAGCTGGAGATCGAGGAGGGGCGGCGCGACGAACTCGACCGGCTCAAAGACGAGTTCGTGCTCACCGCCTCGCACGAGCTGCGCAGCCCGCTGACCTCGGTCCAGGGCTTCGCCGAGCTGCTGATGCTCGACAAGGACTCGCTGACGCCGCGCCAGCGGGAGACGGTCGAAATCATCCTCGACAACTGCCGCCACCTGGTCCGCCTCCTCAACGACCTGCTCGACCTGGCCCGATCGGACGCCGGGCGCCTGTCGATTCGTCCACAGCCGACCGAGGTCGCGCCGCTCGTCGAGGACGTGGTGCGTACGATCCGCGCCCAGACCGAGGCGTCCGGTCAGACCTTGACCGAACAGGTCGAGCCAAACCTGCCCCTGATCGACGTCGAGGCAGACCGGATCCGGCAAATTTTGGTGAACCTGCTTACGAATGCTCATGAGTACACGCCCGAAGGTGCGTCCATCGGGGTCGCGGCGCGTGCCGTCGGCGCCGAGGTGGAGATCAGCGTGAGCGACGACGGCCCCGGCATCCCTCCCGACCAGCTCGAGCGGATCTTCGAGCGCTTTACCCGCGGCGACGCCGGGCTGACCCAGCGCGTCGGCGGCACCGGCCTCGGCCTGGCGATCTCGAAATCGCTGGTCGAGCTGCACGGCGGCAGCATCAGCGCCGAGTCGACGGTCGGCCAGGGCTCGACCTTCCACGTGCGCCTGCCGGTCGCGGCCGGCGCCGCGCTCGACGGCGGAGCGGACCGGGCGCCGGCGGAGGCGAGCTGATGGCGACCGTCCTGGTCGCAGACGATTCGGAGACGATCCTGCTGCTGATGCGGACGCGGCTGGAGATGGCCGGGCACACGGTCCTCACCGCTGCCGACGGCCAGGAGGTACTCGACACCGTCGACGGCAATGGCGTCCCGGACCTGCTCCTGCTCGACGCGATGATGCCGCGCAAATCCGGCATCGACGCCCTGCGCGAGCTGCGCGGCGCCGGCCACGAGGTGCCGGCCCTGATCGTCAGCGCCCACCAGAACCCCGGCGACGCCGACGCCCCCACCGACCTCGCGATCGACGGCTACGTCAACAAGCCGATCGACTTCGACCGCCTGCTCGAGACGATCGCGGCGCTGACGGCGTAGCCGATTCTTGCCCTCCCCTGGTGTGGCACGAATCGGAAGCGCTAGCGCCGCTGCACCCGGAACCTGAAGAGAGCCGGGGTGCGGTCGCGGTTGCCGGCGGGGTCGATCGCGAAGACGCGGAAGGCGTGGCGGCCGGCTTTGACGCGGTAGGCGCGGGGTGAGGTGCAGGGGCGGTAGGGCTTGCCGTCGAGCTTGCAGCGGAAGCTGGAGCCACGCTCGCTGGAGGCGAAGCGGAAGGCGACCTTGCGCCATTTCCTGCGGGTCAGCACGAGCGCTTTCGGGTGGGCGCTGAGCTTGGTCTGCGGCGGGCGGGTGTCCACTGGCGGCGGCGGGGGAGGCGGTGGAGGTGCGGGTAGCGGCGGCGGGGGCAGCAGGGTTCGGGTCCTGAAGTTGTTCGGGTCGGCTTCGTAGACGTTCTCGCATTCGACCGGGGCCGGGTCGCCGTACTGGGGACGGTCGATCGTCGCCTCGTCGTTGTCGGGGCCGCAGTTGATCGTGACGTCCGCATCGCCGGAGTTGGCGAGGATCGAGTCTTCGCCCGCCCCGGCGAAGAAGACGTCGGGGCCGGGGTGACCGAGCAGCTGGTTCGGCCCGGCGTCGCCGTAGAAGACGTCGCCGAAGGAGGAGCCCTCGAGGTCCTCGACTTCGCTGATCGAATCAAGCGGTTCACCCCCGCAGCTCGGCGCTTCGCCGGAGCCGGGGCGCCCGGCCTGGCCGGTGGTCAGGTTCGCCTCGACGCCTTCGCCGAAGCGGGCCCAGGAGGCGTTGTCGCGGCCGGCGCCGCCGACGATGCGCTCGCCGTCGCAGATCGAGTTGGAGAGGAAGAGGTCGTTGCCGTTGCCGCCCAGCAGTTCGTCCGCACCGCCGTTGTGGGTGAGGGCGTCGTCGCGGCCGAGGGCGTTGAGGACGTCCGCGCCGCTCCCCTCGCCGTCGACCAGGATGTCTTCGCTTTCCTCGCCGCCGGTGATCGTGTCGCCGCCTTCGCCGCCGATGGCGACCACGGAGACGGTGGCTGGGAAGTTCGAGGCCGCGATCGTGTCGTTCCCATCCATGCCGGCGAGCAGCACCGAATCGAGGGGCGACGTCAGCGGGCAGACCGCTTCGGTCGCGGACTTGACTTCGCAGCCGCCGGCGTCGCCGGCGCTTTCGTCGAAGGCTCCTGCCGTCAGCACGAAAGTGACGGCGGTCGGCGAGTAGCTCGCGGTCACTTGGTCATTGCCGCTGCTGCCGACCAGGTAGAGCTCCGCGTAGGGAGTGGCGCCGGGCGGGGCCATGAAGCCGACGCTGACCTTGCTCGCGTTTCGGGTCGCGACCGCTCCCTCGCATTCGGAGGCGGCTCCCGCACCCTGGCAGACATCGCCGTCGGCGCCGCCGACGAGGGCGTCTCCGCCACCACCGACCAGCGCATCGGCGCCACCCCCGCCGTAGATCGCCTCCGGAGCGGGGGTGCCGACGATGTAGTCGGCGAACGGCGTGCCGATCACGGTCTCGAAGGCGCCGACTTCGACTTCGTCGACGCCGCCGCCGTCGGGCGCGACCCCGTTCTTGGCGTTTTCGCCGCTCACTCCCATTTCGAACTTGAGGCCCCGTTCGTCTTCGGGGAAGCCCTGGATCGGGACGCCGCCGCCGAAGCCCGGCGTGATGCCGGTCGAGTAGCTGAGCGTGTCGTTGCCGCCGCCGGTGTCGAAGATGCGGTCGATCGTCGAGTCGCCGCGAACGTAGTCGTCGCCTTCTTCGCCGTTGATCGAGTCGGCGCCGAAGCCGCCGACGAGGCGGTCGTTGCCGGGACCGCCCTGCAGCAGGTCGTCGCCGATCCCACCGAAGAGCTGGTCGTTGCCGGGGCCGCCGCGGAGGATGTCGTTGCCCCGCTCGCCGAAGACGACGTCGTCGCCTTCGCCGCCTTCGAAGGTCTGGCTGCCGACGCCGAGGAAGAGGCAGCTTTCAGGGCAGGGCGACGAGGCCGTGATCGGCGCCGGGACGATCACGTCGTTGCCGCCCCCTGCCCGGACGGCTTCCACGCTCGGCGGAGCGACGATGACGTCGGCGCAGGGCGTCCCGTAGGTCGTGTCGCCGACCGTGGTCGGTCCTTCCGCGCAGCTCGGCGTCGTATCGGCGCCGGCCACAGCCGGCAGCGCGAACAAAGCAACAGCCAGAAATACCGGGAGATATCTCACTTTTTCCAGATACCCCCAGCCGACCATTCGATTCGGCGGGGGGAGGGTGCCCCCCGCCAGGCACTCAGCCACGAGCCATAGCGAGTGGTGCCGGGCGGGGGGCACCCTCCCCTCGCCCACACCCTCAGCTCTTGGCGATCTCCAGGCGGATTTCCTTCCCCTTGAGCTTGGTGCCGTCGAGGAACTCGACGGTCCGCTCGGCCTCTCCGGGGTCGACCTCGACGAAGGAGAAGCGGTGGAGGACGCGGACGTCGTGGACGGCCTCGTCAGGCAGGACGGCGCCCTCGCGGAGCGCCCAGCGCAGATCCTCCTCGTCGATGCCGCTGCGCTCGCCGCGGTTGACGAAGAGCTTCACCGTCTTCGCCCTCGACCCCTCACTCGACTCGGCGGAGTCGCCGTTGCTCTCGGCCGCCGGCGTGCGCTCGCGTTCGCGCCGCTCCCGGCGCTCGCCGCGCTCGCGTCGCCGCGGCCGCGGCGCGTGCTCGAGCCGCTCCTCGGGCGTCTCCCACTCGCCTATCGTGGTGTTGACGTCGCGTTCGATCCGGGCGATCTCGTCCTTCTGGTCCGGCGTCACGAAGGTGATCGCGCGGCCGGTCCGCCCCACCCGGCCGGTCCGCCCGATCCGGTGCACGTAGGTCTCCGAGGAGTTCGGCACGTCGAAGTTGATGACGTGGGTCACGTGGTCCACGTCGAGCCCGCGAGCGGCGATGTCGGTTGCCACCAGCAGCTTCACGCGGTGGTCCTTAAAGGAGATCATCACCCCGTCGCGGACGCCCTGGCTGAGGTCGCCATGCAGCGCCTTCACATCGAGCCCTTTGTCCTTCAGCGTCTTCTCCAGCTTCGAGGCGCCGATTTTGGTCCGGGTGAAGATGATCGCCTGCTCGGGTTCTTCGGTCTTCAGCAGCTCGACCAGGCGAGCGGCCTTCTGCTTGGCGGGAACCTCTACGTAGGCCTGCTGGATCTTGTCAACCGTCAGCGTTTCCGGGGTGATGCTGATCGTCGTCGGGTCGTACATGTAGCCCTCGGCGAGCTTCTGGATCGGCGGCGGCATCGTCGCCGAGAAGAGCGCCGTCTGGCGCCCGCTCGGGCACATCCGCAGGATCTTCTCGACGTCTTCGATGAAGCCGAGGTCGAGCATCTCGTCGGCCTCGTCGAGGACGACGTAGCGGGCCGCGGTGAGGACCAGCGAGCGGCGCGACATCAGGTCCATCATCCGCCCGACGGTGGCGACGACGACGTGGGCGCCGGAGCGCAGCTGCGACTGCTGGGAGCGGATCGGCGCGCCGCCGAAGACGGCGACGATCTCGATGTCGAGGTGCTCGGCGTAGGAGCGCAGTGCCTGCGTCACCTGGATGCAGAGCTCCCGCGTCGGGGTGAGGACGATCGCCTGCACCTCTTCGTTGGCGGGATCGAGGTACTGCAGCAGCGGCAGCCCGAAGGCGGCGGTCTTGCCGGTCCCGGTCTGCGCCTGGCCGATCACGTCGTGGCCGGCGAGCAGCTCCGGGATCGCCTGCTCCTGGATCGGCGTCGGATCCTCGTAGCCGAGCTCGTCCAGCGCCTGCTGGATGTCAGGCGATAGGCCTAGGTCCTTGAACGCGGTCACTTGAGGTGCGTTACCGATGACGGGGTCACTGACTTGGGTCCAAGAGGAGCTTGCCGGTGGTGCGGCGGGCGATCAGGTCTTCGTGCGCCCGCGCCGCCTCGGAGAGCGGATAGACCTCTCCGATCGTAACCGTCAGCTCCCCGGCGGCGATCGCCGCGAAGAGGTCCTGGACCATCGGGCCCAGCAGGTCGGGCAGGGAGAGCAGGTGGGCGAGCCAAAATCCGATCACCGACTTCGATCCGCGCAGCAGCGCGGCGGTGGAGATCTCGCGCTGCTCGCGGGAGGCGATCCCGAAGACGACCATCCGCCCGAGGGGTGCGAGGATCCCGAGCTCCTCGTCGAAAGACTCCCCGCCGCTCATATGGAGGACGGCGTCGACGCGGTTGCCGCCGTTGGCCTCCCGGATCGCTTCGCCGAGGTTCCCGGCGCGCGAATCGACCGTGGCGTCGGCGCCGAGGCCCTGCACCAGCTCGCGCTTCTCCTCGCTCGAGGCGAGGCCGATGACCTTCGCCCCGGCGCGCTTCGCGAGCTGCACGGCGAGGGTGCCGGTGCCGCCTGCAGCTGCCTCGATGACGATCGTCTCCCCCGGCTCGATGCGGGCGCAGCGATGGACCAGCGCCAGCGCGGTCAGGCCCTGCAGCAGCCCGCCCGCCGCCTGGTCGTAGTCGACCTCGGGCGGCAGCTCGATCATCTGCGCCTGTGCCACCGCCGCCTTCTCGGCATAGCCGCCGCTGCCGAGCAGGACGGCGACGCGACGGCCGTCGTTGGTCTGGCCGCTGATCTCCGCGCCCGGGATCAGGGGCAGGCTCTGCTCGGCGAGGTAGTCGTTGCGGGAGGCATGGGTGTCGGCGAAGTTGACGCCCGCCCGTTTGACGTTGACGACGATCTCGTTCAGCTTCGGCGACGGGTCCGCCACATCCACGTACTGGAGGACCTCCGGGCCGCCGAACTCCTCGATCTGAATCGCTTTCACTGGACGCGCAGTCTCGCAGGGCAGCCGCCCCGCTGCGCTCTCGTGGTTCCTTTGTCCGGATATAGAGGACAAAGGAACCACGGGATGGTGACGTGCTGCTCACCGCGAATCGCGTGGTTCCCTTGTCCGGAATATCAGGACAAAGGAACCATGGATTGGCGGGTGAGTCCCGACCGCGGCCGGTCGACTACCCTCCCTGCGGGATGGCGCTCACGGTTGTCGGATCGATCGCGTTCGACGCGGTCAAGACCCCTTTCGGGGAGCGCGAGCGCATGCTCGGCGGCGCCGCCACCCACTTCTCCCTGGCGGCCAGCTTCTTCACCGAGGTGCGGCCGGTAGGCCCGGTCGGCGACGACTTCGGCGCCGAGCAGTTCGAGGTGCTCGAATCACGCGGCATCGCCACCGACGACATCGAGCGCGTCGAGGGCGGCCAGAGCTTCTTCTGGCGCGGCCGCTACGAGTACGACCTCAACGTGGCTCATACGGAGGAGACCCGGCTCGGCGTCTTCGCCGAGTTCGAGCCGAAGCTCTCCGACGCCTCCCGGACCGCCGACACGCTCTTCCTCGCCAACATCCAGCCCGACCTGCAGCGCCAGGTTCGCGCCCAGTGCCAGGCGGCCCGGCTCAGCGGCCTCGACTCGATGAACCTCTGGATCGAGAGCGCCAAGGATTCGCTCGAAGCGGCGATTGCCGAGGTCGACTGCCTCGTCGTCAACGACGCCGAGATCCGCCAGCTGACCGGTGAATCGAACCTCGCCCGCGCCGCCCGCACCGTGATGGCGATGGGGCCGCGGGCGGTGATCGCCAAGCAGGGCGAGTACGGCGCCGCGCTCTTCACCGGGGACGGCTTCTTCGCCCTGCCCGGCTTCCCGCTCGAGGACGTGCGCGATCCGACCGGGGCCGGCGACAGCTTCGCCGGCGGCTTCTTCGGCTACCTCGACGGCGTCGAGGGCGAGCTGACCGATACCGAGCTGCGGCGGGCGATGGCTTACGGCACCGTCCTCGCCTCATTCAACGTCGAGGAGTTCGGGACCGAGCGCGTCTCGCGGCTGACCCGCGAGGAGATCGACGAGCGCTTCGAGCGCCTGCGCGGGATGACCCAGTTCGAGGGGCCGGGCGTCCGCACCCCGTAAACTCCCTCCCTCCCCGCAACGACCCAGTCATACGAGGAGGGGCGATGGCCGCCGAGCAGCAGACGCAGGACCCGACCGCCGACAACGCCAACGCCTCCGACGGCCCCGGCAGCAGCGGCCCCGATTCCAAGGAGTCGCTGACGGTCACCGACAATCGCACCGGCAAAACGTACGAGCTGCCGATCTCTGACGGCACGGTGCGGGCGATGGACCTGCGCCAGATCAAAGTCGACGAGGACGAATTCGGGATGCTCGCCTACGACCCCGCGTTCACCAACACCGCCTCCTGCCGCTCGGCGGTCACCTACATCGACGGCGCCGCCGGGATCCTCGAACACCGCGGCTACTCGATCGAGCAGCTCTGCGAGAGATCGACCTTCCTCGAGGTCGCCTACCTGCTGATCTTCGGCGAGCTGCCGACCGCGCCGCAGCTCGAGCGCTGGACCTTCGACATCACCCACCACACCTTCGTCCACGAGGACCTCAAGCACTTCTTCGAGGGCTTCCGCTACGACGCCCACCCGATGGGGATGCTGCTCTCCGGCGTCGGCGCGCTCTCGACCTTCTACCCCGACGCCAAGCAGATCGGCGACCCCGAAGAGCGCTACATGGCTGCCGTGCGGCTGATCGCCAAGGTGCCGACCCTCGCCGCCTTCTCCTACCGCCACAACATGGGCCTGCCCTACGTCTATCCCGACAACGAGCTCAACTACGCCCAGAACTTCCTCTCGATGATGTTCAAGAAGACCGAGGACCGGCACATCCCGAAGGAAGCGCTCGCGAAGGCGCTCGACGTCCTCTTCATCCTCCACGCCGATCACGAACAGAACTGCTCGACCAACGCGGTGCGCGGCGTCGGCTCCTCGGACGTCGACCCGTACTCCGCCGTGGCGGCCGGCGTCGCGGCCCTCTACGGACCGCTGCACGGCGGCGCCAACGAGCAGGTCCTGCGCATGCTGCGGCGGATCGACGCCCCGGACAACATCCCCGAGTTCCTCGAGCGGGTGAAGCAGCGCGAGGAGAAACTGATGGGCTTCGGGCACCGGGTCTACAAGAACTACGACCCGCGGGCGCGGATCATCCAGCAGCACATGGACGAAGTCTTCGAGGCGACCGAGTACAACCCGCTGGTCGAGATCGCGCGCGAGCTGGAGAAACGCGCCCTCGACGACGAGTACTTCACCGAGCGCAAGCTCTACCCGAACGTCGACTTCTACTCGGGGATCATCTACGAGGCGCTGGGGATCCCGACCGAGATGTTCACTGTCATCTTCGCGATCCCCCGCACCGCCGGCTGGGTCGCCCAGTGGATGGAGATGCAGGAAGACCCGGAGAAGAAAATCGCCCGGCCGCGGCAGATCTACACCGGGGCGCGCGAGCTGGAGTACGTGGCGATCGGGGACCGGGAGGGGCCGGAGAAAATCGTCGGGCCGCCGGCGCGGCGGCCGAAACGGCCGCGGCGCGGGGCCTAAGTCTCGAGATCTGGGTAGGGGTCGGTTCCCCCTCTCCAGACACCACTCGCCAATGGCTCGTGGTTGAGTGTCTGGCGAGGGGGAACCGACCCCTACTGCCATCGCATTAGGCTGACGCTTGTGTCTCGTTGGAAGCTGACGGTCCGGCATGGGTCGGATGTGGACCATGTGGAGTTCGACGATCTCGCTGAGGGGGTTGCGGCAATGCGCGAGCGGGCGTTGGCGATTCGGGCTGAGGGGCCGGCTCGGCCGGTGCGGTCGCTGCGGGACTTCGAGCCGAAGGACCAGGTTCAGGCGCGGTTGCAGCTGAGTGGGGGTCGGCTCTTTCGGAAGACGGTGGCTGGCGTCGACGTGCGGGGGGATGGGACGTTCGTGCCGTTCAGGGGAGGGGTGGTGCGGGAGGAGCTCGACCCGACTGACCACGACACGCCGTTCGATCTGGTGCGCGAGACTCTGGAGGCGGAGCAGAGATGAGCAAGACCGAGGCCGAGACCGAGATCCCGAAAGGCAGCTACGCCGCCGGCGAGCGGGCGAAGCTGCCCGCGGGCGCCGAACCGCCCTTCGCCGTCTTCATCAACGGCGTCGAGCAGCCCAAGGGCAGCTACCGGATCGAAGGCGGCGAGATCGTCTTCGGCCGCCCGATCGTCAAGGAGAGGGTGGGTACGGGCCGCTGGCTGGCGATGTACCTGGGGCTCTTCGGCACCTACCGCAAGAACGAGACGATCGACCTCCAGTTCACCCGCGACGGCAAGGTCGAACTGCGCTCGGACCTGCCCGTCGTCCCCTACGCCGAGGGCGAAGGGCCGTGAACATCGGCTTCCTCCTCCTCTGCGACTACAGCGAGGCGGTCAACGGCAAGCTCTACCTGACCGGCGGCGGCTGGAACGTCCTCCGCCTGCCCGAGCTGCCGGCCGAGTGGTCCTTCTCGATCGGCCTCGGCATCGACGTCGCCTGGCACGAGACCAACAACCCCCACGAGCTGGTCGTGACCGTCCAGGACCCCGACGGCCAGGAGCTCGGCGAGGGCCTGACCGCCAACTTCGAGACCGGCCGCCCCCCGGGCCTGCCCGAAGGCCAGGAGCAGCGCCTGGTGATGTCGATAGCCGCCACCGCCACCTTCGTCACCGCCGGCCCCCACGCCGCCGTGGTCCAGGTCAACGGCGAGGAGATAGGCCGCGCCCGCTTCTACCTGATGGAGGAGCCGGGCGAGGTGGCGCTCTAGTTGAAGACGTAGAGCAGCAGGAAGGCGATGATCGCGAAGGCGGCGCCGGCGGCCTGGATGCCGCGATCGCCGGCGATGATGCCGGACATCGAACGGTCGTCGTTGCGGTCGTAGATCAGGTAGAGGTAGCGGAAGATGCCGTACACGACGGGTGGGATCGTGAGCATCATCTGGCTGCCGATGATCGGCGAGTTGACGGTGTAGATGGCGTAGCTGATCACGGTGCCGGTGGTGACCATCGAGACCATCTGGTCGAGGAAGGGCAGCGAGTAGTGCTCGAGGACCGGCCGGGTCGAGGTGCCCTCGTGCAGCTCGGAGACCGCCTCCTGGCGGCGCTTGGTGAAGCCGAGGAAGGCGGCGAGCATCCCGGTGCAGAGGATCAGCCACTCGGAGGCGTGGGCTTCGACGGCGCTGGCACCGGCGGCGACGCGGAGGATGAAGAGGCCCGCCAGCGTCATCACGTCGATGATCACGATCTGCTTCAGGCCGAGGCTGTAGGCCATCTGGGCGACCCCGTAGCCGACGGCCATCAGGCCGACCTGCCAGTTGACCGTGAAGGCGATCGCGACCGCGACGACGGCGAGGGCCGGGGCGATCGCTTTCGCGGCGCCCTCAGAGAGCTCCCGCGCCGCCAGCGGGCGGAAGCGCTTCTTCGGGTGCTTGCGGTCGAGCTCGACGTCGATCAGGTCGTTGACGAAGTAGCCGGCGCTGGAGATCAGGCAGAAGGCGACGAAGGTGACGACCGCCTCGAAGATGTCGTTGCCGTGGTTGAACTTGCCGGAGAAGAGCAGCCCGGCGAAGACGAAGACGTTTTTGATCCACTCCTTCGGCCGCCCGGTCTTGATCGCGGCCCGCAAGGGCGAGCGGCGCGGCACCACCTCGCCCGTGTCGGGCTCATGCGATTGGCTCGCCGGGGTTGGAACGGTGGGCTGTTCGGAGGTGATCGTTTCCATCGATGGGCGCGACCTGGGCACGCTGACTAGCTACCCGCCCAGAGGTTGAAGTCGCGAAAGGGTAGCGCCGGGCACCGTCAAGACCGCTCTCCATCTTGCTCCTGGGCGGCTTCCAGCGCCTCGATGTCCTCGTGCCAGGCCTTCGGCGAGATTCACCGGGGAAGATCAGGGATCGATCAGGACACCGGGATTCAACGTCCCCGCAGGATCGAGCTCGGCCTTGGCGGCGCGAAGGGCGGCGGCGAACGGGGCGGGGCGCTGGCGGTCGTACCAGTGGCGGTGGTCGCGGCCGACGGCGTGGTGGTGGGTGATCGTGCCGCCGGCGTCGACGATCGCCTCCGAGACCGCCGCCTTGACCTCGTCCCACTGCTCGACCTCGCCGCCGCGGACCGCCGGCGCGAGGACGGTGAAGTAGGGGGCGACGCCGTCGGGGTAGACGTGGGTGAAGCGGCAGCTGACCCGCGGCGCCCCCGGCCCATCGGCAGGAACGCCGCTGGCCTCGGCGACCGCCCGCCGCGCCGCCTCCATCACCGTCGCGTGGAACCCGTCGAAGCGGTCCCAGGTGATCGCCGTCTCGAAGGTCTCCGAGAGCACCCCGCAGGCGACGAAGGTGTCCCGCAGATATGGAGCGAGCAGGAACGCCCCGCGCCAGGTATCTACCGCCCCACCGTCACTGTCAGAAACTCGGAGCGCGCCGGGGGTACCGCCGGCGTCACGGGCTATCTCCAGCGCTTGATCCATCGCAGCGTCAACGGGTAGATGCGCGGACTCGAACCCGAGGAGCAGGAGGTGGCTCTGGCCGTTCCCGGCGCCGGTGAGGCCCGCCTCGTCGGCGTCTAGCAGTCGGCAGTTAGAGGCATGCAGACCCGACTGGGCGATCTCACGGACCGCCTCGACCGCGGCACCCCACTCGTCGAAGGTCACCCCCACCGATGACTTGAACTCGGGGCGCGGACGCACGCGGACCCAGGCCTCGGCGATCACCCCGAGGATCCCCTCGGAGCCGATCAGCATCCGGTCCGGCGACGGGCCCGCCCCCGACCCCGGCAGCCGCCGGCTCTCCCAGGCTCCCCGCGGGGTGATCGCCCGCACCGCCTCGACCAGGTCGTCGATGTGGGTCTCCAGCGTCGCGAAGTGCCCACCGGCCCGGGTCGCAACCCAGCCGCCCAGCGTGGAGTACTCGAACGACTGCGGAAAGTGCCGCAGCGTCAGCCCGTGCTCGCGCAGCTGGTCCTCCAGCCCCGGCCCCGTAGCCCCAGCCTGGATCCGCGCGGCCAGCGAAGTCAGGTCGACCTCCAGCACCCGGTCCAGCCGCCGCAGGTCCAGCGACACGGACGGCCGCTCCCCCAGCCGCGGCTCCACCCCACCAACCACGCTCGTCCCCCCGCCAAACGGAATGACCGCCGCCCCCTCAGCCTCAGCCCAGCTCAGAGCTGCCTCGATCTCAGACTCGTCCTTGGGAAAAGCAACAAGGTCCGGCGGATTCTCGAACCGCCCATAGAACCCGCGCACCACATCCCGATAAGCCTTGCCCATCGAGTGGCATACCCGCTCGTAATGCCCATCCGAGAACAAATCTCCCAGCGCCGAAGGCCGCTTCAACCGAGCCTCCCGAAGCTCCACCTCCTCCAGCGGCACCGGCCTCTCAACCTCTCCCCCGAACCCAAACCGCCCCCGAATCCCTTCCGCAGCCTCCCTTAGCTGCGTCGCCGTAGGCGCCTGATCCTCGTATCCCCACCCCCAGTGCTTCAACCGGCGGGTCATAGGAGGACGGGGACCCCCTCCGACCGGCGGATACTCAAAATGCCGGCCTAATCAGGCCGGCGTTTGTTGGGCAGAGGGGGTCCCCGTCCTCCACCACTACCAGTGCACGCCTTTCATCAAGTGCGCAAAAGCAACGGCCTCCGTGGAAGGCGCTTTGTCCCGAGCCTCCTCCGCCTTCCCTTTGGCCGCCTGGGAATCAGGGAACAGCTTGTAAGCCGTATTGAGGATCGAGTCGCTCGCCTTAGGCGCGACCGCGTACATCAGCTCCCCGAAGGTGCCGAGTTTCGTCGCCACCTTCTTCGGCCGCCGAACAATCGCCTTGGCGATCATCTCCGCCGCCTCCTCGGGGGTGATCGCCGGGAACATGTCGTACATCCGCGTCGGCGCGATCATCGGCGTCCGCACCAATGGCATGTGCACCGTGGTGATGTGGACGTCGTCGTCGATCACCTCCGAGGCGATCACCCGGCCGAAGGCGTCAAGCGCCGCCTTCGAGGCCACGTATGCCGAGAAGCGCGGCGGGTTCGTCTGCGTCCCGATCGAGCTGATGTTGATGATGTGACCGCTCTTGCGGGCGCGCATCGCCGGCAGCAGGGCCAGGATCAGCCGCACCGTGCCCAGGTAGTTGAGCTGGATCGTCCGCTCGAAGTCGTGGAAGCGATCGTAGGACAGGGAGATCGAGCGCCGGATCGAGCGGCCGGCGTTGTTGACGAGGACGTCGACATGGCCGTGGTAGGCCAGCACCTCCTCGGCCATCCGCTCGATGTCCTCCATGTCGGAGAGGTCGCACTGGTGGACGTGGGCGGTCCCTCCGCCGGCGACGATCTCCTCCTTGGTCTCCTCGAGCTTGTCGAGCGAGCGGGCGACCAGCAGCACCGTGCCGCCCGCGTCGGCGACCTTGACCGCGGTCGCCTTGCCGATCCCCGAGGACGCGCCCGTGATCAGGACGACCTTGCCCCGCACCGCCGCCGAGAGCGAGCGGTCCTTGAAGAGGTCGGGGTCGAGGTTGCGCTCCCAGTAGTCCCAGACCCGGGTCGCGTAGCTCTCCAGCGGCGGCACCTCGATCCCCGAGCCTTTCAGCGCCTTCTGCGTGTTCCGCGAGTCGAAGCTGGTCGGGTAGTCGACGTAGGTGAGCAGCTCCGCGGGCAGGCCCAGCCCGTCCAGCGCCACCTCCGCGGCCCGCTTGGCCGGCGGGAAGAGCTTCAGCGCCGTGCGCACCGCCCCGGTCGCCGGCTCGGTCACGTCGCTGTCGAGCCGAACCGTCATCTGCGGCGCGTCGGCGGCCCGCGCGAAGAGGTTGATCACTTCCCCCGCCGAGTGCGGGTTCGGATCGGTGAGGTGGAAGGCGCGCCCGTTCAGCCGCGGCTTGTGAGCGATGTGGTCGATCGCCGCGGCCACGTAGTCGACCGGGACGATGTTGATCTCGCCGCCCTCGATCCCGACGACCGGCAGCCACGAGGGTGCCACCCGCCGCAGCCGCTGCAGGCTCTTGAAGAAGTAGTAGGGCCCGTCGATCTTGTCGATCTCCCCGGTGCGCGAGTCGCCGACGACGATCCCCGGCCGGTAGACCCGCCAGGGCCGCCGGCACTCGTCGCGGACCAGCCGCTCGGACTCGTGCTTGGTCCGGAAGTAGGGGTTGTTGTCGAGCTTTTCCGCCTCGTCGAACATGTCCTCGGTCCAGACGCCCTTGTAGAGGCCGGCGGCGGCGATCGAGCTGACCTGGTGGAAGCAGCCGGCCTCGAGCGCATGGCCGAGCTCGATCGCGTGGCGCGTCCCCTCAACGTTGGCGACCTCCTGGGCCTCGGCGTCGGCGGTCAGGTCGTAGATCGCGGCGAGGTGGAAGAAGTGGTCGATCTCCCCCCGCATCGTCAGCAGGTCCTCCTCGGAGACGCCGAGCCCCGGCTGAGAGAGGTCGCCGGTGACCGGCACGATCCGGGCGCCGTCGGCGCCGAGGCTGGTCCGCAGCTCCTCCAGGCGTCCACGCGACCCCGCCCTCACGAGGGCGTAGACCGTTCCCTCTCTTTGCAGCAGTTTCTCGACCAGGTTGCGGCCGATGAAGCCCGTGGCGCCGGTTACGAAATAGCCCATCGCCTTGCAGGGTATCTCCCTTGAGTGGCCATCTGAAACATCGCGTGTGCGGCTGGCGCGTGCCGGACCGAGCAGGGGTAGGACGCAGGGAGGCCGAATAGCAGAGCTATTTGGCCGACTGAGGACGACGCCCTGCGAAGTGTGTCCGGCGCCGCCAGACGTGCGCGGGATGTTTCAGATGGCCACTCTTAGCTGCCCGTAAACCTCTTTCCTTAGACTGCAAACAAGAGATGCCCGAGACGGCCACCGTGCAGATCCCGATGCCCGAGATGGGCGAGTCGGTGACCGAGGGCATCGTCCTCGAGTGGCACGTCGCCGAGGGCGACGCCGTCAAGGAGGGCGACACGATCGTCGAGGTGTCTACCGACAAGGTCGACGCCGAGGTGCCGGCGCCGATGGACGGGGTGATCACGAAACTCGTCGCTCAGGTGGACGACGAGGTTCCTGTCGGGGCACCTCTCGCCGAGATGGAACCGGGTGAGGAATCTAGTCAGGGACAAAGCGCTGAGCCCGCGGGGCCTGCCGCCGCAGGGGACCCACCCCCAGCTGCAGAGCAGCAGGGGGTCCCCCCTACGACGTCACCCACGGAAGAGGCCGGGATGGCCAACGGTGGGTCGGGCAACGGGGCCGCTGATGTGAAAGCGACGCCGCTTGCCCGGAGAGTCGCCGAGGACACCGGCGTCGATCTTGCATCGGTTAGAGGGTCGGGGCACGGGGCGAAGGTCACTAAAGACGATGTGTTGGCGGCGAGCAACGGGGGAGGAAATGGAGCTGCTGCTGTGGCGGCCGCCCAAGGTGAGGCGAAGCAGCTTCGTGGGGCCGCCGCCATGCTGGCCAACGCGATGGACGAGAGCCGGGCTGTGCCTACGGCCACCTCGTTCCGCTCGATTGCTGTGGACACGCTGGACGCGAAGCGGAAGGCAATCAACTCGGTGCTTAAAGAGCGGGGGCTGAAGGTCTCCTTCACGCACCTGGTCGCCTGGGCGATCGTGCAGGCCGCCAAAGACTTCCCGGTGATGACGCGCGTCTTCGCCGAGCAGGACGGCAAGCCGTTTGCGATCGAGGGCGGCCCGGTCAACCTCGGGATCGCCGTCGACGTCGAGAAAAAGGACGGCTCCCACAGCCTCATGGTCCCGGCGATCAAGGAGGCGGGAGAGCTCGACTTCGCCGGCTTCCACTCCCGCTACGAGGAGCTGATCGCGAAGACCCGCGAGAACAAGCTCTCCGCCGACGACTTCCAGGGCACCAACATCAGCCTCACCAACCCGGGCGGGATCGGGACGGTGGCCTCGGTGCCGCGCCTGCTCTCCGGCCAGAGCGCGATCATCGCCACCGGCTCGATCGCCTACCCGCCGGAGTGGCTCCACGCCTCGCCGGACCGGATCAGGCAGCTCGGCGTCAGCAAGGTGATGACGCTGACCTCGACCTACGACCACCGCGTCATCCAGGGCGCCGAGTCGGGCGCCTTCCTGCGCCGGATCGAGCAGCTGCTGCAGGGCGAGGACGAGTTCTACGAGTCGGTCGCACGCGACCTCGACTTCCCCGATCCCTCCGCCGTGACCAAGGCCCACCCCGCGAGCGCCTCGGCGCCGCCGCTCTCCGCCGCCGCCCCGAGCACGGAACCGACCACCGCCCCCGGCCAGATCGACGAAGAGCTGCTGCAGGCGGTGCAGGCGGCGACCTCGCTGCTCAAGGCCTACCGCACGCACGGGCACCTCGCGGCCCGCCTCGACCCGCTCGGCTCCGAGCCCAAGGGCGACCCGGCGCTGCAGCCGGAGAACGTCAACCTCACCCCGGAGCTGATGGCGAAGATCCCGGCCTCGGTCCTGCGGATCGGGGTCCCCGGCGAGAGCCTGCTGGAGGCGCTGCCG
>DASTAR010000068.1:0-3897 GCA_035712505.1 Solirubrobacterales bacterium | reverse complement strand
CACCGACGGCATCCCCTCGGAGACCCCCTTCTACTTCGTCCACTCCTTCGCGCCGCGGCCGCGCCGCGACGACCTGCTCGGCAGCGCCTCATACGGCGCCCGCTTCGCCTGTGCGGCCGAGCGCGAGAACGTCTTCGGCGTCCAGTTCCACCCGGAGAAGTCGAGCGCCGCCGGCCTGCGGCTGCTCTCCAACTTCGCCGGCGTCTGCGCCAAGGCCCCCGCGGTCAGTTGACCCTCGCGTGATCCTCTATCCCGCCATCGACATCCGAGGTGGCAAGGCGGTGCGGCTGCTGCAGGGCGACTACGCACGCGAGACGACCTACGACGCCGATCCGGTTGACGCGGCGCGGCGCTGGGCCGAGGAAGGGGCCTCCTACATCCACGTGGTCGACCTCGACGGGGCGAAAGCCGGCACCCCGCAGAACCTCGACGCGGTGCGGCGGATCGCCGGCGCGGTCGAGTGCCCGATCCAGGCCGGCGGCGGCCTCCGCGACACCGCCGCTGTCGAGGCGGTGCGGGCGGCCGGCGCCGAGCGCGTCGTCCTCGGCACCGCGGCCCTGCGCGACCCGCAGTTCCTGGAGGGGATGCTGGAGGCGCAGGGCGACCACCTGGTCGTCTCGGTCGACGCCCGCGACGGCAAGGTCGCCCTCTCCGGCTGGACCCAGACCAGCGAACTCGAGGTAGCCGAGGCGGTTGCCCAGCTGAGCGAGCGCGGCGCCCCCCGTTTCCTCTGCACGGCGATCGAGGTTGACGGCACGATGGAGGGCCCGGCGACCGAGCTCCTCAACCGCATCGCCGCGGCGACGGATGCAAAGGTCCTGGCCTCCGGCGGCGTCGGCGACCTTTCCCACCTCGAGCACCTGGCCGCCGAGGCCGCCCCCAACGTCGAGGGAGTGATAGTCGGCCGCGCCCTGTACGAGCGCAGGTTCACCGTGGCCGAAGCGAACGCTGTCCTCCTTTAGACCGAGGGCGAACCGATCCTCTAGACTGCGCCGCCGATGATCAAACCACGCGTAGACAAGCTGCTTGACCATGCCGATTCCCATTACGCCGCCGTAGTCGTCGCGGCCAAGCGCGCACGCCAGATCAACAGCTACTTCCACAACCTCGGTGAGGGCGGTTTCGGGGAGTACCCGCCGCCGATGGTCGAGACGAACGCCGAGAGGAACTACCTCTCGATGTCGCTCGAAGAGCTCGCCGAGGGCAAGCTGAAATACGAGTACCGCGCCTAGGTCCGGGGCTGCCCGGGCCGCGGGCTTGCTTTAAAACCGGGGCATGGCCCGAATACTCCTCGGCGTCAGCGGCGGCATCGCCGCTTACAAGGCCCTCGAGCTGGCCCGGTTGGCGACGCTGGCCGGGCACGGGGTGCGGGTGCTGATGACCGGCACGGCGACCCGCTTCGTAGGCGCCGCCTCCTTCGAGGGGATCGTCGGCGCCCCGGTCCTGATCGACGAGTTCGAACGCGACCCGCTGCGCGGTGCCTTCCCCGGTGAAGACTCGGTCTCCCACGACCCGATCGGCCATCTGGAGCTGGCCGCACGCTGCGACGCCTACCTGGTGGCGCCCGCCTCCGCGAACACGATCGCGAAGCTTGCATCCGGCAACGCCGACTCGATGCTGACCACCTCCTTCCTCGCCTGCACGGCGCCGCGCCTGGTGGCGCCGGCGATGAACGACCGCATGTACGCCGACGCGGCAACCCAGGCGAACCTCGAGAAGCTGTCCGAGCGGGGGGTGGAGGTGATCGAGCCCGGCGAGGGGAAGCTCGCCTCCCGCGGCGAGTACGGCCGCGGGCGCCTTCCCGATCCCGAGCTGCTGCTGGCACGGGTCGAAGCCTCGCTGCCGGGCGGCGACCGTCCGTGGGACGGCCTGCGGGTCCTGGTCACCGCCGGCGGCACCCGCGAGCCGATCGACGCCGTCCGCTTCATCGGCAACCGCTCCAGCGGCCGCATGGGAATCGCCCTGGCCGCGGCGGCGGCGAAGCGCGGGGCGGAGGTGACGCTGATCGCCGCCAACGTCGCCCTGCCGGCGCCGCCGGGGGTGCGGCGCCTGGACGTCGAGACCGCCGCCGAGCTGGCCCGTGCCGCCGAGGCGGAGTTCCCGCGGGCGCACGTCCTGCTGATGGCCGCCGCCCCGGCCGACTTCCGCGCCGCGGACCCCGCCGCCGGCAAGCTCGAGCGCCAGGACGGCCTCGACCTACGGCTCGAGCCGACCGGCGACATCCTCGCCTCGCTCAGCGCCACGCGCTCGGGCGGGCAGACGATCGTCGGCTTCGCCGCCGAAGCCGCTGCGAACAAGGAGGAGGCGGTCGAGCGCGCCCGCGGCAAGCTCGAGCGCAAGGGCGCCGACCTGATCGTCTTCAACGACGTCTTGAACCCCGAGATCGGCTTCGAGAGCGAGCGCAACGCCGTCACCCTGATCGGCAGGGAGGAGCGGACCGACGTCTCGATCGCCTCGAAGGAGGCGATCGCCGAGGCGATCCTGCAGGAGGTCGACCGCCTGCGCGAAAAATCCGGTGGGCGCACGCATTGAGCGGGCTATACTGGTTCCAAGCTTTTCTGTCCCTATGCGGTGTCGAGGAGTGGGCCTGGCCCACTTTTTTTACGCCCAGACCCCAAAATCCGACCCCGACAGCACCTCACCCCCGTATGCCCGACCCCACCGAGCAAGATATACAGCAGCAGCTCTCGGAGCTTGACCGGGAGGTCCACCTCGTCGCCCTCGAGAAACCGAGGAACGACGCCCTGCGCCTCTTCATCGACCGCCCCGGCGGCGTCGACCTCGCGCTCTGCGAAAGGGTGACCAAGCACCTGAAGCACCTGCTGGTCGATTATTCGCTCGAGGTGTCCTCGCCGGGCCCCAAGTACAGAGACCGCCGCAACGCCGCCAGTTCCGAACCCAAGGAGTCGCTTCAGTGACCAAAGAGATCGTCGACGCCGTCAGGGCGCTCGAGCAGGAGAAGGGAATCTCCGCCGACAAGTTGATGGACGCCCTCGAGGACGCCCTCCTCTCGGCTTACAAGAAGACTCCCGGCGCCGCCAAATACGCCCGCGTCGACCTCGATCACGAAACCGGCGACTTCCGCGTCTTCGAACTGATCCTGCCTCCCGAGCTGGAGGAGAAGCTGCTGGCCGAAGCCGCCGAGCAGCAGGAGGAGCCCGAAGTCGATCCCGAGACCGGAGAAATGAAAGAGCCGGAGGAGCCCGAGCTCGACCCGGAGATGATCGCCCCCTACGAGGACCAGATCGAGACCCGCGACGTCACTCCCGACGACTTCGGCCGGATCGCCGCCCAGACCGCCAAGCAGGTGATCCTGCAGCGGATCCGCGAGGCCGAGCGGCAGATGATGTACGACGAGTACCAGGACCGGGTCGGCGAGCTGATCACCGGGATCATCCAGCAGTCCGACAAGCGGTACACGCTGGTGCAGCTGCGCGAGCGGGTCGAGGCGCTACTGC
Organism: Solirubrobacterales bacterium; assembly: GCA_035712505.1. Classification (GTDB taxonomy): domain Bacteria; phylum Actinomycetota; class Thermoleophilia; order Solirubrobacterales; family 70-9; genus VAYN01. The sequence goes on along the minus strand of DASTAR010000068.1, from coordinate 439 downwards.
CGAAGTCCGAGCAGGTCTACAACGAGCGCTACGACCACGGGATGCGGGTCAAGGCCGTGATCACCGACGTCTCCGACTCGACCAAAGGCCCGGCGATCGTCGTTTCCCGCCGCAGCCCGGAGCTGATCAAAAGCCTGTTCGAGCTCGAGGTGCCGGAGATCGCCGACAAGCTGGTGGAAATCACCGGCGTCGCCCGCGAGCCCGGCTACAGGTCGAAGATCGCGGTCGTCTCCCACGCCGACGGGGTCGATCCGGTGGGCGCCTGCGTCGGCCCGCGCGGGTCCCGGGTGAGGATGGTCGTCTCCGAGCTGCGCGGCGAGAAGATCGACATCATCCCCTACAACGAAGAGCCGGCCCGCTTCGTCGCCAAAGCGCTCTCGCCGGCGCGTGTGCGCGAGGTCATCGTCGATGACGAGGAGCGCCAGGCGACCGTGATCGT
>DASTAR010000067.1:0-2497 GCA_035712505.1 Solirubrobacterales bacterium | reverse complement strand
GTAGGCGCGCTTCAGGCGGACGTCCATGAGAGCTTCTGGTAGTTTCTCCAGCGACCGTGTGAAATCACGAGCGAAAGGCGGTCTCCGTGGCGGTTGGTGCGGTTGTCGAGACGGCTGTCGAGCCTGACAGCGCCTCGTTCGGCATCTCTGGCCAGGATCTTGCCAGGCGCTGGTGGCGGGCGCTGGCGGGTGTCGTGCTCGGCGGCGCGATCGGCTTCGGCCTCGTCATCGGGCTGCGGGCGATCTCGGGCCTCCCCGTCTTCCAGACCGAGCAGACGGGCTACCCGCACATCGTCGTGCCGGTGATCACCTCCGCCTTCGGCTTCCTGATCGGCTTCGGCGTGCTCGACTACTGGGTGCGCTGGGCGCTGGGGATGCCGACCCGCCCCGAGGACCACGCCCAGCACGGGGCGGCCACCTGGCGCGACTACTTCAGCTTCAACACCGATCACAAGGTGATCGGCATCCAGTACATCGTCACGACCTTCTTCTTCTTCCTCGTCGGCGGCGTGCTGGCGATGCTGATCCGGGCCGAGCTGGCCCAGCCGGGCGACCAGATCGTCCAGGCCAGCACCTACAACAGCATCTTCTCGGCGCACGCCGCGATCATGATCTTCCTCTTCGTGATCCCGGTCTTCGCCGGGATCGCCAACTACGTGCTGCCGCTGATGCTGGGGGCCCCGGACATGGCCTTCCCGCGGCTCAACGCGCTCAGCTTCTGGCTGCTGCCGCTGGCGGGGATCATCTTCCTCTCCAGCTTCCTCGTCCCCGGTGGCGCCTTCGACGCCGGCTGGACGGGTTACGCGCCGCTCTCCACGGGCGCGCCGCTGGGCCAGAGCTTCTTCAACATCGGCATCCAGTTCGCCGGCTTCTCCTCGATCCTCGCCGCGCTCAACTTCCTGGTCACGATCATCACCATGCGGGCGCCGGGGATGAGCTTCTGGCGGATGCCGCTGCTGGCCTGGGCCAACCTCGCCACCTCGCTGCTGATCATCGCGGCGACCCCGTTCATCGCCGGGGTGCAGTTCATGGTCCTCTTCGACCGCATCCTCCACACCAACTTCTTCAACTTCACCGCCGGCGGCGACGTCGTCAGCTACCAGCACATCTTCTGGTTCTACTCCCACCCCGCCGTCTACATCATGATGCTGCCGGGGTTCGGCATCGTCAGCGAGGTGATCTCGACCAACTCGCGCAAACCGATCTTCGGCTACCGTCTGATGGCGCTCTCGCTGCTCCTGATCATCGTCCTCAGCTACTCGGTCTGGGCGCACCACATGTTCGTCGCCGGCATGTTCAGCTGGCTGCGGGTGCCGATGATGATCACCTCGATGCTGATCGCGGTGCCGACCGGGATCAAGATCTTCTCCTGGCTGGGAACTTTGTTCTTCGGCCGCATCCACCTGCGATCGACGTCGATGCTCTTCGCCCTGGGCTTCATAGGCAGCTTCATCATCGGCGGGATCAGCGGCGTGATGCTGGCGATGGTGCCGATCGACATCCACGTCACCGACACCTACTTCATCGTCGCCCACATCCACTTCGTCCTCTTCGCCGGCTCCGTCTTCACGATCTTCGCCGGGGTCTACTACTGGTTCCCGAAGATCACCGGGCGCATGTACGACGAGCGCCTGGGGCGGGTCCACTTCTGGCTCACCCTCGTCGGCACCTGGGGCACCTTCCTGCCGATGCACTGGATCGGGATGGACGGGATGCCGCGGCGGGTCGTCGACTACGCCGCCCAGTTCGGCGACTGGAACCTGCTGATCAGCTGCTTCGCCTTCCTGCTCGGAGCTGCGCAGCTGATCTTCGTCTACAACATGTTCGTCAGCTGGCGCTGGGGCCCGCGGGCGCCGGCGAACCCCTGGCACGCGCGGACGATCGAGTGGCAGGTCTCCTCGCCGCCGCCGCGCTTCAACTTCGACCGGATCCCGCGGGTGGTGGGCGGCCCCTACGAATTCGGGGTGCCGGGCGCCGTGCACGCGCTGATGGACGACGAGGAGCCCGCGCCGCGGAGCTCCGCCGAGGAGCCCGCCGCCGCGACTACCCCAGCAGCAACCTGAGCCGGCGCAGCTCCTCGAGGTGGGACTCCGAGAGCGTTTCGATCAGCCGCTCGCCCTCCTCGGTCAGGCGCACCCGGATCACCCGCCGGTCGCTGGCGTCGCGGCTGCGCCCGACGTAGCCCGCGCGCTCGGCGCGGTCGACCAGCTCGACGACGCTGTGGTGGTGCGAGGAGAGGTAGTCGGCGACCTCGCCGATCGTCGGGCCGATCGGGTTGCCGTGCCCTTTCACCGCCAGCAGCAGCTGGTGCTGGGACGGGGTGAGGCCCGCCGCCTGGGCCCGTTCCTCGCTCCAGCGCAGGAAGCGGCGCAGATCCGCGCGGAAGCCGAGGAGCGTTGCGTAGTCCTCGTGCCTCATCGCGCGGGCCATGGTCAGCCCACCGGCCGCCCGTCGCGTTCGCGACTCGCCCTGATCAGCTCCAGCGGTCGCAGCACCC
>DASTAR010000066.1:0-6689 GCA_035712505.1 Solirubrobacterales bacterium | reverse complement strand
ACGGGCTTGGAGACCTCGGCGGCGATGAACTCGGCCGCCCGCTCCTCGGCGTCGCCGCCGATCTCGCCGACCATCACGATCAGCTCGGTGTCGGGGTCGGCCTCGTACATGGTGAGGATGTCGATGAAGTCGGAGCCGACGATCGGGTCGCCGCCGATGCCGACGATCGAGGAGTTGCCGGTGCCGGCCTGCTTCAGCTCGTTGCCGATCTGGTAGGTCAGCGTCCCCGACTTGGAGACGACGCCGATCGGGCCCGGGTCGAAGAACTGGGCCGGGATGATGCCGACGTTGGCCTTGCCGGGCGAGAGCACGCCGGGGCAGTTCGGCCCGATCAGCCGCACCCCCGCCTCCCTCGCCTTCCAGTAGGTGGAGAGCATGTCGAGGACCGGAATCCCCTCGGTGATCGCGATCACCGTCTCGACGCCGGAGTCGATCGCCTCGTCGATCGCCGCGGCGGCGAAGCGCGCCGGGACGAAGATCATCGAGGTGTTGGCGCCGGCCTGCTCGACCGCCTCGGCGATCGTGTCGAAGACCGGCACGCCCTCGACGTCCTGGCCGCCCTTGCCAGGCGTGACCCCGGCGACGAGGTCGGTCCCGTACGCCTTGTTGCGCAACCCGTGGAAGGAGCCCTCGCGGCCGGTCAGGCCGGAGACGGCGAGCCTGGTGCCCTCGTCGATGATGATGCTCACGAGGCGCCCCCGGCGAGCTCGACGACGCGGCGCGCGGCGTCCAGCATCGTCTTCTCCTGGTGCAGGTTGGGCAGGTCCGCCTCCGCGAGGATCTTCAGCCCCTCCTCGGAGTTCGTCCCGTCGAGGCGCACCACCAGCGGCACGCCGAGATCGATCTGCCCGGAGGCGGTGACGATCCCGTTGGCGATCTCGTCGCAGCGGGTGATGCCGCCGAAGATGTTGAAGAGGATCGCGGTGACCTTGGCATCGCTCTTGATCACTTCCAGCGCGTTGACGATCGCCTCGGCTTTGGAGCCGCCGCCGGCGTCGAGGAAGTTCGCCGGCCTGCCGCCCGCCTGCGCGACGACGTCGAGCGTCGACATGCAGAGGCCGGCGCCGTTGGCGAGGATGCCGACGTTGCCGTCGAGTTTGACGTAGGTGAGGCCCTTTTCCTTGGCCATCTGCTCCTGCGGGTCGTCGACGGTGTCGGCGATCTCGGCCAGGTCCTGGTGGCGGAAGAGCGAGTTGCCGTCGATCGTCACCTTCGAATCGAGCGCGACGACGTCGCGGCCCGCCGTGACGATCAGGGGGTTCACCTCGATCAGGGTCGCGTCCTCCTCGCGGGCCACCTCGGCCAGCTTCACCAGCGCCTCGGCCGCCCCGTCGAGCGCGTCCTCGGCGAGCCCGGCATCGGCGACGATCGAGCGCGCCGCGGCGGCGTCGAACTCGCGCGTCGGGTCGATGTGCCGTTTGACCAGGGCCTCGGGGTCCTCGGCGGCGACCGCCTCGATGTCCATCCCGCCCTTGGCGGAGACCATCGCCAGCAGCTTCTTCTCGCCGCGGTCGAGGATGACCGAGGCGTAGTACTCCTCGGCGATGTCCGAGCCGCCCTCGATCCAGACCTGGTCGACGCGGAAGGGCCCCTCGCCGTGGGGGCCGACGATGTCCATGCCGAGGATCGCGCCGGCCTGCTCGCGCGCCTCCTCGGCGTCCTTGGCGATCTTGATCCCGCCCGCCTTGCCGCGGCCGCCGATCAGCACCTGGGCCTTGATCGCGCACGGGTAGCCGATCTTCTCCGCCGCGGCGACGGCCTCGTCGACCGTGTCGGCGACCTCGCCGCCGGGCACGGGGATGCCGTGCTTGGCGAACAGCTGCTTGCCCTGGTACTCGAGAAGGTCCATGAATGAGGTGGCGCCGGGGCGCGGCGCGCACCCTATCCAAGATCGGCTCTGGGCAGCCGAGTGGCACCTGACTGCCTGGCCGGCGAGCCAATGACATAATGCCGCGCTCGAAATGGCCCTTCCCAGTCTCAAAAGCATCAAATGGGTGACCACCGACTGCTACGGCACCCTGATCGACTGGGAGAAGGGCATCATCGAGGCCTGCAAGAAAGAGGCGGCCAAAGACGGCTTCAGCTTCGAAGAGGAGCCCTTCCTCGCCCGCTTCATGGAAGTCCAGGCCGAAATCATGGCCGGCTCCTACGAGCTCTACGCCGAGGTGCTGCGGCGGACGATCGTCAAGGTCGCCGGCGAGATCGGCTGGGAAGTCGAGCCCTCACGGGCCCAGTTCCTGCCCAACAGCGTTGCCTACTGGCTGCCGTTCCGCGAGTCCAACGCGGCGATGGACCGACTGGGTAAGAGGTACGACATCGGGATCGTCTCCAACATCGACGACAAACTGCTGGGGATCTCGCGGCGACACCTGCGGACCGAACTCGACCTCGTCGTCACCGCCCAGCAGGTGCGCAGCTACAAGCCCGACCCCGTCCACTTCAAAGAGTGCGCGCGGCGGATCGGCGGCAAGAAAGGCTGGCTCCACATCGGCTCCGACTACACGACCGACATCGCCCCGGTGCTGAAGATGAACGTGCCGGTGATCTGGGTCAACCGCCACGGCGAGAAACTGGAGGGCCGCAAAGCCCCCAGCGCCACGGTCAAGAACTTCCGCGAAGCCGTGAAGAAGCTCGGCGCGTCCTGAGCGTCATCTAGCGTTCGCGCCGCAACTCAGGCGTGAGGCGCCGGTTTCGGGGTAGCCACCCCAGGCTTTTCCTTTATGCAGAGGTCGGAGATACATCCCACTCATCCGCGCGCGCGGCTAGCAGCAGCCGCCGCCTTCCTCGCGCTGCTGATCTGCCTGGCCGCGACCGGGGCACAGCGGGCCGGCGCCGTCGCCTTCTCCTCGCCGATCTCCGAAGAAGCGCTGGAAGAACGTTCCTCCGAGCCGCTCAGCGAACGGCCGAGCTTCGTCGTGATCCAGACCGACGACGAGACGCTCGACCAGCTCTACACGGTCTTCAACGCCGGCGGGATCGAAGTCCCGGCGATGCCGAACACGCTCTCGATGATCGCCGGGCGGGGGATGACGTTCAACCGCTACTACGTCTCCTATCCCCTCTGCTGCCCCTCCCGGGTCACCCTGCTGACCGGACGCTACGCGCACAACAGCAACGTCCGCGGCAACGTCCAGCCCAACGGTGGCTACAGCGGCTTCCGCGCCCGCGGCGCCTGGAGCCACAACATCGCGACCTGGCTGCAGGGGGCCGGTTACCGGACGATCCACATCGGCAAGTTCCTCAACGGCTACGGCGACCCCCCGTACGACGACGGGACCGAAGTGCCGCCGGGCTGGAGCGCCTGGCACACGGTCGAGAACGCCGACACCCATCACTACTTCTACGGCTACACGCTCAACGACAACGGCTCGATCGACGGCCCGTTCGGCGACTCCGGCAGCTGGGACACGCGCGAATACGGCGAACGCGACTACTTCGGCTGTCCGACCTCGACCATCGAAGAAAAACCCTGCCTCTACGAGACCGACGTCTTCAGCCGCATCGCCTACGAAGAGCTGGCGGGGACCCCGCTCGAACAGCCCTTCTACCTGCAGCTCGACTACACGGCGCCGCACGGCGATTTCCGCCGTCCCGCCGGGCCGGAGCCGGCGCCGCGGGACTACACGCTCTTCGACGGCGCGCCCTACCCGCACAACCGCGAAGAAGGGTTCAACGAGGGCAACGTCAACGACAAGCCGCGCTTCATCCGCGAAGCGCCCTACCTCTCGGGCGAAGAAATCCACACCTACCGCGTCTACTACGACAAGGCGCTCGCCTCGCTGCGGGCGATCGACGACGGCGTGAAAACCGTGCTCGACACGCTCGGCACCCAGCACCGGCTGCGCAACACCTACGTCATCTTCGTCTCCGACAACGGCTTCTTCTACGGGGAGCACCGGCTCACCGGTGGCAAGTTCCTCGCCTACGAGCCCTCCACGCACCTGCCGTTCCTGATCCGCGGCCCCGGTATCAAGCCGGGAACGTCGACCGGCGAGCTGGCGGCGAACACCGACATCGCCCCGACGATCCTCGAACTGGCCGGCGTCAAACCGGACAAAAGCATCGACGGGACCTCGCTGGTGCCGTTCCTGCGCGATCCCAGCCTGCGCACGCGGCGCGGCATCCTCTTCGAGTCCTTCGTCCAGACCGACGACGTCGAAGCCAACGGCGAACCGACGGCGCAGCGGGCGGTGAAAGAGGTGCGACCCCGACGCAGGACCGGCCCCGCAAAGGCCTCGATCGTGGCGCCGCCGAAAGACTACGAGGGAATCCGCCTAGGGCCCTACAAGTACATCGAGTGGCCCGACGGTGAGAAAGAGCTCTACGACATCACCAAAGATCCGAACGAGCTCAACAACATCGTCCGCGTCCCCAACTACTTCCCGATCCGTGCCTTCCTCCACGCCCAGCTGATCCGCCTCGAGGCCTGCGTGGGCCGCGCCTGCCGCGAACCGGCCCCGCCGTTCCCGCTGACCCGCAAGGAACAGCAGCGCGTCAGCAAGCAGCGCCGCGAAGAAGAACGGCGGAAGGAACGGGAACGCGAAGAAAAGCGGCATCACAAACGGCACGCTTAGCGGCTGGGGCTGGGGCGAGAGGGGTGTCCCAGACACCACTCGCCCATGGCTCGTGGTTGAGTGTCTGGGGCACCCCCTCTCGCCCCGCCAACCGACGCGTGGTTAGGTGATTGGGGGGCAGATGGAGCTAGTGGTGAGTTGAGCTGGCTATAGCGAGGTCAACTCACCAGTAGTGCGCCCCGCCGCTCTGGTTGCCCGCTGTGGCGGGTGGAGAGTCGCTTCTCTACTTGATGACGGCGAGGGTGTCGCCGCTGCTTACGGCGGTGCCTTCGGAGATCGGGAGGTCTTCTACCTTGCCGCTGCGGTGGGCGGTGATCTCGTTCTCCATCTTCATCGCCTCGATCACGCAGATCAGGTCTCCCTCGGAGACCTCGGCGCCCTTCTCCACGGCGACTTTGAGGACGGTGCCCTGGAGGGGCGAGGGCAGCGCCTCGCTCGAAGCACTGGGACCGCCGCTGCCTTTGCGCTCGCGTTTCGGAGGTTTCCTGTCGCCGCCCGCAGCCGGCGCAGCAACGGCGCCGCCCGCGGGGGCCTCGCCGATCACCTTGACGTCGAAGAGCTTGCCGGAGACCTCGACCTTGTAGTCGCGGCTGACGACCTCGCCGCCCTCCTCGGCGGGCTCGGGCGGCTTCGCGTCTGCGGGCGCCGTCGACTTCAGCCACTCGGCGTCCTCCATCAGGTCGCGGCAGGTCTCCCCCTTCGCCCACTGCTCGGTGTCGAGGATTGCCCTGTGGAAGGGGATCAGGGTGGTGAGGCCTCCGGAGTCGTATTCGCCGAGCGCCCGCAGCATGCGCCGCGTCGCCTTCTCGCGATCGACGTCCCAGACGATCAGCTTGGCCACCATCGGGTCGTACATCGGCGTCACCTCGGAACCCCCCTCGACACCGGAGTCGACGCGGACGCCGGGACCGGAGGGCTCGCGGTAGGAGTCGCCGATCGGCCCGGGCGCGGGAGCGAATTTCTTGTGCGCCGCCTCGGCGTTGATCCGGCACTCGATCGCCCACCCGTTCAGCTCGACGTCCTCCTGGGCGATCGAGAGCGGCTCGCCGGCGGCGACGAGGACCTGCTCGCGGACGATGTCGATGCCGGTGACCATCTCGGTCACGCAGTGCTCGACCTGGACGCGGGTGTTCATCTCGAGGAAGAAGTACTCGTCGCCGACCTGCATGCCCTCGATCGTGCCGGCGCCGCGGTAGCCCACGGCGGCGGCCGCGTCGGTGGCGATCTTGCCGATCCGCTCGCGCATCTCCTCGTCGACGTGCGGCCCGGGGGCCTCCTCGATCACCTTCTGGTGGCGGCGCTGGATCGAGCAGTCGCGCTCGCCGAGGTGGATCACGTTGCCGTGCCCGTCGGCCAGGACCTGGACCTCTACGTGGCGCGGGTCCTCCAGGTAGCGCTCGATGTAGACGCGGGAATCGGAGAAGAACTTCTCGCCTTCGCGAGCCGAGCCCTCGAAGGCCTCCTGCAGGTCCTCGGGCGTCATCGCGACGCGGAAGCCCTTGCCGCCGCCGCCGCCCGCGGCCTTGCAGGCGACCGGGTAGCCGGCTTCGTCGGCCTGCCTGCGGGCCTCCTCGAGGTCCTTGGCGACCTCGGTCGAGCCGGGGACGATCGGCACACCCGCCTGCTCCATGATCTCGCGCGCCCGGGTCTTCGAGCCCATCGCTTCGATCGCCTCCGGCGGCGGGCCGATCCAGGTGATCCCGTACTCGGCGCAGGCCCGGGCCATGTCGGCGTTCTCGGCGAGGAACCCGTACCCGGGGTGGATACCTTCGGCGCCGGCCTCCTTGGCGGTGTCGACGATCTTCTGGATGTTCAGGTAGCTCTCGGCCGGGACCGCGGGGCCGATCAGGTAGGCCTCGTCGGCCTCGCGCACGTGGGGGGCGTCGCGGTCGATCTCGGAGTAGACGGCAACCGAGGTGATGCCCATCTCCCTGAGGGTGCGGGCGACGCGGATCGCGATCTCGCCGCGGTTGGCTATGAGGACCTTCTGGAACACGGCGGCGCAGTCTATTTAGGTTTGCGAAGAGCGGTCGCGTGACCGCGCCCCACCGGGCCTGACTAGGCTCCGGCGATGCCACTCATCGAGCTGCAGAGCCATTCCACCCATTCGGACGG
>DASTAR010000065.1:0-3851 GCA_035712505.1 Solirubrobacterales bacterium | reverse complement strand
TCGCCTGGAACACCAAGGAGGGACAGATCTTCCGCGGCGGTTCCGGCTCCGGGACCAACCTCTCGAACATCCGCGGCTCGACCGAGCAGCTCAGCAAGGGCGGCTACGCCTCCGGCCCGGTCAGCTTCATGCGCGGCGCCGATGCCTGGGCGGGGACGATCAAGTCGGGCGGCAAGACCCGGCGGGCGGCGAAGATGGTCGTCCTCGACGTCGACCACCCGGACATCGAGGACTTCATCTGGTGCAAGGCCAAGGAGGAGGAGAAGGCCGCCGCCCTGCGCGACGCCGGCTTCGACATGTCGATCGACGGCGAGGGCTTCACCTCGATCCAGTACCAGAATGCCAACAACTCGGTCCGGGTCACCGACGAGTTCATGGAGGCAGTCGCGGCCGGCGAGGACTGGCACCTGACGGCGCGGACCGACGGCTCCTCGGTGAAGACGCTCGACGCGCGCGAGCTGATGAACCAGATCGCCGACGCGGCCTGGCGCTGCGCCGACCCGGGCGTCCAGTACGACACCACGATCAACCGCTGGCACACCTGCCCGGAGTCGGGGCGGATCAACGCCTCCAACCCCTGCAGCGAGTACATGCACGTCGACAACTCGGCCTGCAACCTGGCCTCGATCAACCTGATGAAATTCCGCCGCGAGGACGGCAGCTTCGACGCCGCCGACTTCGAGCACACCGTCGACGTCGTCTTCCTCGCCCAGGAGATCGTCGTCGGCCCGTCGAGCTACCCGACCGAGGAGATCGGCGGGAACGCCCGCCGCTTCCGCCAGCTCGGCCTCGGTTACGCCAACCTCGGCGCCCTGCTGATGTCCGACGGGCTCCCCTACGACTCCGAGGAGGGGCGCAACGTCGCCGCCGCGATCACCTCGCTGATGACCGGCCGGGCCTACCGCCAGTCGGCGCTGATCGCCGCCGGCGCGACCGGGCCCTACGAGGAGTACGAGCGCAACCGCGAGCCGCACAACGGCGTCATGCGGATGCACCGCGACGCCGCCTACGAAGTCGACGGCACGGGGATCAAGGGCGACCTGCTCGAGGCCTCCCAGCGGGCCTGGGACGAAGCGGTCGAGCTCGGCGAGGAGCATGGCTACCGCAACGCCCAGGCGACGGTGCTGGCGCCGACCGGGACGATCAGCTTCCTGATGGACTGCGACACGACCGGGATCGAGCCCGACTTCTCGCTGGTCAAGTACAAGGAGCTGGTCGGCGGCGGGCAGATGACGATCACGAACCGCTCGGTGCCGCTGGCGCTGCAAACGCTCGGCTACAACGAGTCCGAGATCGACCAGATCGACGCCTACATCACCGAGAAGGGCACGATCGTCGGCGCGCCGGGGCTGAAGGAGGAGCACCTGCCGGTCTTCGACGTCGCGGTCGGCGAGCGGGCGATCACCCACACCGGCCACATCGACATGATGGCCGCGACCCAGCCGTTCCTCTCCGGGGCGATCTCGAAGACGGTGAACATGCCGCAGACCGCCACGGTCGAGGACATCGCCGACGCCTACACCCGCGGCTGGAAGGGCGGCCTCAAGGCGCTCGCGATCTACCGCGACGGCTCGAAGACGGCGCAGGCGCTGCGCACCGACGCGCAGGAGGAGAAGGGGGCCGAGGCCGAGCAGCAGATGGCCGAGCCGGTCCGCAAGAAGATGCCGCTCGAGCGCGAATCGATCACCCACAAGTTCAACATCGCCGGGCACGAGGGCTACATCACCGCCGGCAAATACGACGACGGCACCCTCGGCGAGATCTTCCTCACCGACATCGGCAAGGAGGGCTCGACGCTGCGCGGCCTGCTCAACGCCTTCGCAACGGCGATCTCGCTCGGCCTCCAGTACGGGGTGCCGCTCGAGACCTTCGTCAGCAAGTTCAGCTACATGCGCTTCGAGCCGGAGGGGATGACCAAGAACCCGGAGATCCCGTTCGCCAAATCGATGCCGGACTACATCATGCGCTGGCTCGCGAGCCGCTTCATCGAGGACACGGAAACGCTCGAGGAACTGGGGATCATGACCCAGGAGGTACGCAGCAAGAAGGAAGCGGAGACCTCGCAGCTCGGCCTCGGCATCGCCACCGATACGGCTGGCCCGGCCAACGGCAACGGCCACGCGAACGGCGGCAGCGGCAACGGCGGCGCGGTTGCGCCGACGGCGGCGATGACCGAAGAGCCTCCGGTCCGCCCGGCGAAGATGCAGGGCCTAGAGCTCGGCCCGGCCTGCGAACAGTGCGGCGGCATGATGCAGCGGACGGGCAGCTGCTACACCTGCCCCAGCTGCGGCAACAACACCGGCTGCGGCTGATCTGGAAGCGGATATCCGGCGCGAGACGCCACCCGCGGCTCCGCGCCGTACGACCTAAGTACTGTCGCTACGCCGCGTGCGGCGTCTCGCTTGGATCTCCACTCCCAGATGCGGAGAGCACAACTTCGGCGTCGTGCCTTGGGGTCTCGGTGATCGCTCGGCGGTAGGGGCGCTCTGGGGCCGGGTTCGCCGGGGTGATCTCGTAGCGGCGAACCAGCTCGCGGAGGACGACGGCCATCTCGAACTGGGCGAAGGCGGCGCCGAGGCAGCGGCGGACGCCGCCGCCGAAGGGAATCCAGGTGTAGGTGCCGGGCGGCTCGGCGAGGAAGCGCTCGGGCAGGAAGCGGTCGGGTTCGGGGTAGATCTGCGGGTCGCGGTGGATCAGGTGGATGCTGGGGACGACGCGGGCGCCAGCCGGCAGCTCGTAGCCGCCGAGCTCGACCGGCTCGGTCAGCTTGCGGATCACGATCACGATCACCGGGCGCAGGCGCAGCGTCTCCTGCACCGTCGCCGTCAGGTAGGCGTCCTCGCCGGCCTCGACCTCGGCCCGCAGTCGCTCCAGCTTGTCGGGGTGCCGGGTGAGGCGCTCCATCGCCCACGAGAGCGCGGTGGCGGTCGTCTCATGACCCGCGACCAGGAGGGTCAGCAGCTCGTCGCGGATCTCGGCGTCGCTCATCGGGCTGCCGTCCTCGTGCTTGGCCTGGACCAGCATCGAGAGGACGTCGTCGCGGTCCTCGAGGTCGCCGGCCGCCCGACGCTCGGCGATCTCCCGCGCCAGCAGCTGGTCGACCCGCTCGACCCGGCGCCGGAACAGCGGCACCCGGTTGAGCCGGTCGGGCCCGATCAGCAGGATCGGCAGCAGCGCCTTCGGGTCGCTCGTCAGGTCGAGGAAGTCCCGCAGGGCACCGCGCAGCTGCTCCATCCGCTGGCCGCCGTGGACGCCGAAGACGGTCTCGATCACGATCTCGAGCGTGATCGCCTGCATCCGCGGCCGCAGCTTGTAGGGGACGCCGGTCGGCCAGCTCTCGATCTCGCGGGCGGCGATCTCGGTCATCTTCTCGCCGTAGGCCTGCATCCGCTCGCCGTGAAAGGGCGGCAGGAGCAGCCTGCGCTGGCCGATGTGCTTCTTCTCGTCGAGGACCAGGACCGAGTTCTCGCCGAGCACCGGCCGCAGGATCTGGTTGCCCTCGCCGGCGTGGAAGACCCGCGGGTCGCCGGTGAAAACCTGCTTGACCAGCTCGGGGTCTGAGATCACGACCCAGTCGCCCTCGTAGGCGATCCTCAGGGTGAACATGCGGCCGAAGCGGGCGCGGCCCTGCTCCAGCAGCCACTGCGCCCGGCGCGACCAGATCGCCGTCTGCGGGACCCGTCCCATCCGCGGGCCGGGCGGCAACCCCTTGATCGGCGCCGGGCCGTGCCCGTCGGCCGAAGCCGCAGCGGTGGCGGTCGCCTCCATGAAAGCCAAACTACTCCCGCACCTGCACACGGATGTGTGACTTTCGCACGTCCCCAGCCAATCCCGTGGTTCCTTTGTCCTGC
>DASTAR010000064.1:0-11373 GCA_035712505.1 Solirubrobacterales bacterium | reverse complement strand
AGCGCATACGCGACCACCAGGGGTGGGGACGCGAGGAAGTTCATCCTGCTCTGCGGGTGGATCCGACCCTCGAAGTTCCGGTTGCCGGACAGCACCGCCGCGCCCGTCAGGTCGCCGGCGTCGACCGCCGCCGCGACGTCGGCCGGCAGCGGCCCCGAGTTGCCGATGCAGGTGGTGCAGCCATAGCCGACGAGGTTGAACTGGAGGGCGTCGAGGTACTCGGTCAGCCCCGCCTTCTCCAGGTAGTCGGTGACCACGGTCGAGCCGGGGGCCAGCGAGGTCTTCACCCAGGGCCGGCGCTGCAGGCCGCGCTCGACGGCGTTGCGGGCCAGCAGGGCGGCGCCGATCATCACACTCGGGTTGGAGGTGTTGGTGCAGCTGGTGATCGCGGCGATGACGACGCTGCCGTGGTCGAGCTTGAAGGTCTCGCCGTCCATCGTCACCTCGACCTCGTCGCCGCGCTTGTTGGCAAGCTTGGTCGCCGGGCCGGGACCGGTCGCCAGCGGGTGCGGCTTGTCCTCTTCGTGGTCGTGGTCCTGGGCGGGCGGATCGGAGGCCGGGAACGACTCCATGCTCGCCTCGTCGGAAGGGTTGACCAGCTTTTCGACCGCATCGGGTTCGAGCTCCGCCAGCGCCTCGAGGAAGGCGCCTTTGGCCTGGGCGAGGGGGACCCGGTCCTGCGGCCGCTTCGGCCCGGCGATGCTCGGTTCGACGTCGCCGAGGTCGAGCTCCAGCAGGTCGGAGAAGACGGGGTCCCCCGAGGACTCGTCGTGGAACATGCCCTGCTCGCGCGCGTAGGCGTCGACCAGCTCGATCGTCTCGGTCGGGCGGCCGGTGAGGTCGAGGTAGCGGAGCGTCTCGGCGTCGACCGGGAAGATCGCGCAGGTCGAGCCGAACTCGGGTGACATGTTGCCGAGCGTGGCGCGGTCGGCGAGGCCGAGCGTGTCCATGCCGGGGCCGAAGAACTCGACGAACTTGGAGACGACCCCGCGCTCGCGCAGCATCTCGGTCACGGTGAGGACGAGGTCGGTCGCCGTCGCCCCCTCGGGCAGCTCGCCGGAGAGCTTGAACCCGACCACCCGGGGCAGCAGCATCGAGATCGGCTGCCCCAGCATCGCCGCCTCGGCCTCGATCCCGCCGACGCCCCAGCCGAGCACGCCGAGCCCGTTGACCATCGTCGTGTGGGAGTCGGTGCCGACGAGGGTGTCGGGGTAGGCCTGGAGGGTGCCGCCGTTCTCGCGGCTGTAGACGACCTGGGCCAGGTACTCGAGGTTGACCTGGTGGCAGATGCCGGTCGCCGGCGGGACGACGCGGAAGTTGTCGAAGCTCTGCTGGCCCCACTTGAGGAACGAGTAGCGCTCGCGGTTGCGCTCGAAGTCGTGCTCGGCGTTGAGCGCGAAGGCGCGCTCGTTGCCGAAGGCGTCGACCTGGACCGAGTGGTCGATGACCAGGTCGACGTCGACCAGCGGGTTGATCGCCGCCGGGTCGCCGCCGATCTCCTCCATCGCGTCGCGCATCGCCGCCAGGTCGACGACGGCGGGCACGCCGGTGAAGTCCTGCATCAGCACCCGGGCGGGCTGGAAGGGGATCTCGACGCTCGGCTCGGCGCCCGCGTCCCAGGAGGCGATCGCCTCGACGTCGGCGGCGCTGACCGAGGTGCCGTCCTCGAGGCGGAGGACGTTCTCCAGGAGGACCTTGATCGAGTAGGGGAGGCGGGCTACGTCGAACTTCTCTTGGAGGGCGTCGAGGCGGTAGATCTCGAACTCGCGCCCGCCGACTTGGAGGGTGGACCGGGCGCCAAAGGAATCGCTGCTCACAAGGTCATCCTAGGAAAACGGAGGTGGGAGCGAGACCGGACCCCTCTCGCCCGGACAAACGGCGGCCTAATTAGGCCGCCGTTTTGAGTATCCGCCCGCTCGAGAGGGGTCCGGTCTCGCTGATTCAGCGCTTGTCGGTGGGGTGTCCCTTGGCTATTGCTTCGGCGGCTTTTTGGCCCGTGCTGCCGCTTTGAGCCCTAACGCTCAGAGAGGGGCTGGTTAGGGCGAAGTGGGCTGCTGCTCGTTGCTGGAGAGGGGCTACGGCGACCTCCGCCTTGTTGCGCTCGATGGCCTTCACGGTGGCTGCGCCGACCTGCCTCGGGGTTGCGGTGCCCATTCCCGGCGGAGGCTTGCTGCCGGCGTCGGCGAACATGCCGGCTTCGCGGACGAAGCCCGGGGAGACGATGGAGACGCCTACGTTGCCGGGAGCCAGGTCGCTGCGGAGTCCGAAGGCGAAGCCTCTTAGGCCGAACTTCGTCGCGTTGTAGATGGAGCTTCGCGGGCTGGCGGCCTTCCCGGACAACGAAGCTACGAAGACCAGGTGGCCGCTGCCGGCTTCGACCATCGCCGGGTACAGCGCGCGTGCCATCAGCATCGGCGCCTCCAGGTTTACGCGGAGGGCGCGCTTGACCTGCTCGGGGGTGAAGTCGTCGAGCTTGCCGGCGGCGGGGAGACCGGCGTTGGCGATGAGGATCTCGGTGCCCGTGGCTTCGGCGGCCAGCCGCTCGGCTGCATCGGGCTCGGCCAGGTCCGCGGCTAGGACCGTGTGGCCGTCGCCGGGAAGCTCTGCAGCCAGCTCTTCGAGGGCCTCGTGCTTGCGGGCGCTGAGGGCCACCATGGCGCCGCGCTCGGCGAGGGCGTGGGCGATCGCCCTTCCCAGGCCCCCGGTTGCCCCCGTGAGGAGCGCTTTTCGGCCCGAAAGGTTCATCCCAGGGCGCAAGCTACCAGCCCGCGCGTCGAACAGAATCCCGATGGAGCGGGATCTTGACCTAAATATTTGCGTTTTGTGAGCCATGCCGCCGTGTAATGGTCTACACTGGCGCCGTTCGATAACCGGAACGCCGAATCCCAGGCGTCAAGGACGCAATGGGAGCGGGGGAACCAGGATTTCGGGCCGAGCCCACCGATCAGGTGGGGGCGCAAGCTCCTTTCGCGCCAGGCCGACAGCTAACCCCGTAGGCCGACGAAGGAGAATCGGTTTGCGTCACAACTTCAGGTTGGCTGGGCTTGCGTTTGCAGTCGTGCTGTGCGCCATCGCGGTACTCGGTCCAGGCAGCGCCTCCGCTGGTTGCACCACCGGCGGCATGTCCCCGGCTGAAATCGACATGTGCACGCCGACGGCGAAAGCGCGTCTGCTGCCCAACGGGATGCTGGTACCGCCGGCGAGCGCCCCGCCCCGCGTCAAGGCCGTGATCGCGGCCGCGAACAAGATCCGCAGCAAGCCCTACATCTGGGGCGGCGGCCACGCCCGCTGGAACGACAGCGGATACGACTGCTCGGGCTCGGTCTCCTTCGCCCTCCACGGCGGCCACTTCCTCGAAAGCCCGCTTCCCTCCGGCCCGATGGAGAGCTGGGGCGAAGAAGGTCCCGGCCGCTGGATCACCGTCTGGGCCAACGGCGGCCACGCCTACGCCGAAATCGCCGGCTACCGCTGGGACACCTCCGGGGACGAAGGGGGAGAAACCGGCCCCCGCTGGCACGCCGAACTGCGCGACAACGTCGGCTTCGTACCCCGCCACCCCGCCGGCTACTAGAAGAACGAGGAGGACCGCCGAAGCGGTCCTCCCGGGATCTCACGCACGGCTTTCCGTAGTCAGGAGATCGTCAGCGGGGACCCGTTTGTTGTTTCGAGGCTGGCGGACCCTCTCAGCATCCCGCTGGTGGGACAGAGGAAGCCGCCGCTGACGAGTTTGACCCCGCTCCCCGCCTGGGTGTTCCTGATGGTCAGGACAGTGCCCGCTCCTCCTGTGGTGAAGTCCCCCTTCAAGGTGCTTGTGGTTTCGTATTTGCATTCACCGGCGGTTGTCGAGCCGATCGTGAACTTGACCGTGCCAAAGGTGCCGCAACCGCCGCCCCCGACCTGGCCTTCGTCTTCGGCCATGGCCGGCGTCGATCTGATGCACAGGGGCGTGTTCGTCACTGTGATGTAGGTGTTGCCGAACGAGCCTGTGCACTCAGGGAGGTTGTTGTCAGAGCTGATGGAACCCGTTCCGGAATAGGTGGCGGTAGTGATTTCTCCTTCGACCGTGCCACCGGAGTTTTGGAGTACTTCTCCGCTTGCTTTCGCAGTGCTGCAGCTGAGAATGCTGGTCCCCGATGTGGTCGTGAGGGAGGGGCTGATAGTGCTGCCTTCCAGCGACGTGCCAGTCGGAACAAGTACCCCTTCGCTTGTCAGCTGTGGATCGTTTGCCGCTGCGGCAGCCGCTGGCAGGACGATCGACGCCAACCCGGCAATTGCCAAGGCGGCAATGGTGAGCTTGGTAGTCATGAGACAATTCCTTCCTGTCATCCGGAAACCCGGGTGTTCTTGCTCCCGGAGGTTCAGTTCGCCTACGCCTCCGGGGTTCTTCCGCCCGCCATTCCGGCGGTTAGATGCTCAGGATTTATAGAGCTGCTGGGGGAACGTCAAGGGAGGTTGCGTCCCCGAGAAAGGCCCTGCCGCCGTCTGCTGCTCCCCCTATTGCCTCCACATCGCATGGGCTTTCGAGCCTGAAGTGCCAGCACAGCATGGTTTTTGCGGACGGGGCCGTATCCCTCGATGTCCTGATCCTTCGGGTGCCTCCCGGCACCCGTGCTACACCGAAGTATGTTTTGCCGGCCTCTCGATGGCCTTCCGAGAGGCGATCGGCTTCCGCTGCCGAGAGAGCCCTACTCCACCGCGGCTAAGCCACCCGGGCCACTTTGTCCTTGCTTTCCGCACCTCTCCGGATAACTTCCTAGGCATAGAGGGAGCAGCTTCAGACATTCGTTTGTCCAACCTCACCAAGAGGTACGGCGAGGTGGTCGCCGTGGCTGGGATCGACCTGGAGATCGTCCAGGGGGAGTTCTTCACGATGCTGGGACCGTCGGGCTCGGGCAAGACGACGACGCTGCGGATGATCGCCGGCTTCGAGGATCCGAGCAGCGGCACGATCGAGCTCGCCGGCGAGGACGTCCGCGGCGTGCCGCCGTACGACCGGGCGGTCAACACGGTCTTCCAGGACTACGCGCTCTTCCCCCACATGAGCGTCGGCGAGAACGTCGAGTACGGGATGAAGGTGGCCCGGGTCGGCAAGGCCGAACGCGCCAGGCGCCGCGACGAAGCGCTGGAGATGGTGCGGCTGCCGGGTTACGCCGGCCGCAGGCCGGGCGAGCTCTCCGGCGGGCAGCGGCAGCGGGTGGCGCTGGCGCGGGCGATCGTCAACCGGCCCAAGGTGCTGCTCCTCGACGAGCCGCTCGGCGCGCTCGACCTGAAGCTGCGCGAGGAGATGCAGAGCGAGCTGAAGACGATCCAGGGCGAGGTCGGGATCACCTTCGTCTACGTCACCCACGACCAGGACGAGGCACTGACGATGAGCGACCGGATCGCCGTCTTCAACGACGGCCGGATCGAGCAGGTGAGCCCGCCGCTGGAGCTCTACGAGCACCCGGCGAACGAGTTCGTCGCCGGCTTCGTCGGCGTCTCCAACCTGATCGAGCGCGATGAAGAGCGGATGACGATCCGCCCCGAGAAGATCGAGCTGCTGGAGCCGGACGCCCAGGCCGACGGGCTGCGGACGGAGAGGGGCCGCATCGTCGACGTCTCCTACGCCGGCTCGGTAACCCGCTTCACGGTCCAGCTGGAGTCCGGGGAGAGGCTCCAGGTCGTCAGGCAGAACGTGGAGAGCGCGTCCTCGGGCGCGCTGCCGGAGCAGGGGAACGAGGTCCAAGTCGGGTGGCGACCCGAGCACGCGGCCGCCGTCGGAGGGAAGTCAACCAAACAGGAGGTAGCACCATGAGGAGAAGGGATGGCAGTCCCGCCCGCACGGCGTGGCTCGTCCTCGCCGCCCTGGTAGTCGGCATGCTCGCGATCGCCGGCTGTGGCGGCGGCGGTGGCAGCAGCACCAGCGGCGGCGGCGAAGAAGCGCTGCAGAAGGTCGGCAAGGGCGAGGGCGAAGTCGACCTGATCTCCTGGGCCGGCTACGTCGAACCCGAATGGAGCAAGCCGTTCGAACAGAAGACCGGCTGCAAGGTCAACGACAAGGTCGCCGGCACCTCCGACGAAATGGTGAAACTGATGAGCACCGGTCAGTACGACGGCGTCTCCGCCTCGGGCAACGCGACCGCGCGGCTCGTCGCCGCCGGCTATGTCGCCCCGGTCAACACCGACCTCGTCCCCAACTACAAGACGGTCTTCAGCGACCTCAAGGACCAGCCGTACAACACCTTCGAAGGCGTCAACTACGGCATTCCCCACGGCCGCGGCGCCAACCTGCTGATGTGGAACGGCAACGACGTCAAGCCGGCGCCGACCTCCTGGAACGTGACGATGGACCCGAAGGTCGCAGCGAAATACAAGGGCAAGATCAGCCAGTACGACGACCCGATGTCGATCGCCGAAGCGGCCGTCTACCTCGAGTACCACGAAAAATCGCTGGGGATCGAAAACCCCTACGAGCTGAACGAAGAACAGTTCAACGCGGCGGTCGAACTGCTGAAAGAACAGCAGCCGAACGTCGGCGAATACTGGGGGGAAGCGGCCAAGCAGATCTCCGGTTTCGCCAACGGCGACAACACCGTCGGCACCACCTGGCAGTACCAGTACTTCGCGCTGAAGGAAGAAGGCGTGCCGGTGGCGGCCAGCCCGGCGAGCCAGGGCTTCCTGCCGAAGGAGGGTGCGACCGGCTGGTCTGACACCTGGATGATCGCCAAGAACGCCAAGCATCCCAACTGCATGTACAAGTGGATGAACTGGATCATCGAACCGAAGGTCAATGCCGAGGTCGCCGAATACTTCGGCGAGGCGCCGGCCCAGGAACTGGCCTGCAAAGAAACCAAGAACCCGAACTTCTGCTCCGAATACCACGCGGAAGAACCGGAATTCTGGAAGCGGGTCTACTACTGGGAGACGCCGCTGGCCGAATGCGGCAACGGCGAAAACGACTGCATGGACTACAACGACTGGGTGAAAGCCTGGACGTCGATCAAGGGCTAGCCCCGTCCCGCAGGTCTGATTCGTGGCATCCGAAGCGGCTTTGGAAAGGAGGTCGGTGGGCCATCGGCTCGCCGGCCTCTTCCAGGGCCGCCCCCGCCTGCAGGTAGGGGCGCTGCTGGCCGGCCCGGTCGGCTGGCTGGTGATCGGCTACCTGGGATCGCTGGCGATCCTGCTGATCTCGGCGTTCTGGTCAGTCGATCCGCTGAGCGGCCTCGTCGTCAAGAACTACACGCTGGAAAACTTCGAAACGCTGGTCGACGAACCGGTCTACCGGGAAATCGTCTGGCGCACCGTCCGCACCGCCCTGCTCGTCACCCTCACCGACGCGCTGATCGCCCTGCCGATCGCCTTCTACATGGCCAAGGTCGCGAGCCGGCGCGGCAAGGCGCTCCTGGTGGTCGGCATCCTCCTGCCGCTCTGGTCGAGCTACCTGGTCAAGGTCTACGCCTGGCGGACGATCCTCTCCTCCGATGGGCTCCTGCACTGGGCGCTCAGCCCGATCGGCCTCGACACGCCCGGCTACGGGATGACCGCGGTCTGGCTGGTCTTCAGCTACCTCTGGCTGCCGTACATGATCCTGCCGATCTACGCCGGGCTGGAGCGGATCCCGGACTCGCTGATCAGCGCCTCCGAGGATCTCGGCGCCTCCCCCTTCACCACCTTCCGCCGGGTGGTCCTGCCGCTGGTCTTCCCGGCCGTGGTCGCCGGCTCGATCTTCACCTTCTCGCTGACGCTCGGCGACTACATAACCCCGCGGCTGGTCTCCAACGACCAGTTCATCGGCAACGTCATCTTCAACAACATCGCCAACAACCAGCCGCTGGCGGCGGCGCTGGCGCTGGTCCCGATCGTGGTGATGATCGCCTACCTGCTGGTGGCCCGGAAGCTGGGGGCGTTCGAGCATGTCTAGGGGCCGGCGATGAGGCTCTCGAGACGCTCACGGATACTGCTGCGGATCGCGGTCGGGGCCGGCCTCGCCTTCATCTACGTCCCGCTGATCGCGATCTTCATCTACGCGTTCAACTCGAGCAAGATCCTCGCCTGGCCGCCGCCGGGCTTCACCACGCAGTGGTTCCACGACGCGTTCAACAGCGAATCGGCGCGCGAAGCCTTCTTCACCTCGATCAAAGCCGGGATCGCGGCGACGGCGATCGCGCTGGTGCTCGGTAGCCTCGCCTCGCTGGCGGTGGCGCGCCACCGCTTCTTCGGCCGCGAGACGATCTCCTTCCTGGTGATCCTGCCGATCGCCCTCCCCGGGATCGTCACCGGCGTCGCGATCAGCAACACCTTCACCCAGGTGCTGAACGTGCCGCTCAGCCTCTTCACGGTGATCGTCGGGCACGCCACGTTCTGCATCGTCGTCGTCTACAACAACGCCGTCGCCCGGCTGCGCCGCCTCTCCAGCTCCTACGAGGAGGCCTCGGCCGACCTCGGCGCGCATACCTGGCAGACGTTTCGCCACGTCACCTTCCCGGGGATGAAGAGCGCGTTGATCGCCGGCGGCCTTCTCGCCTTCGCCCTCTCCTTCGACGAGATCATCGTCACCAACTTCACGATCGGCGCCGGCGAACAGACCCTGCCGATCTGGATCTTCTCCAACCTCTTCCGCCCCCACGAACTCCCGATCGTCAACGCCGTGGCAGTGCTGATGATCCTGATCTCGATCATCCCCGTCTACCTGGCCCATCGCCTGGGCGGCGAAGAGACCGGCGCCCCCGGCAAAGGCGGCGGAGGAGGAGGCGTCGAGACCGAGGCCACGGCCGTTCCGTAGCCGGGGCCGGCTGCCGTCCTACGGCGACTCCCTCTTCCTCAACAGCTCGCGGATCTTTCCGATCAAGAGCTGGTGGAGGTCTAGCTCCCAGTAGGACACGAAGCGCTCGCCTAGGACGCGCATCTCGTTCTGGTCCAGGCGGCCCAGTGGCTGGGTAGTGTCAACAGCCGTTTCGTGGAGGCGAATCGGGGCGCTGATCATCGCTGCCGACTCTTCCTCGAGATCGGGAAAACGCTCCGGTTTCAGGTGGAACAGGCCCGGCTGGCGCTGCTCCCTCACCTGCTGGGCCTCGTCCTCGTCCAGCGTCGACAGCCGGACCAGGCGCAGCCCGAACAGGTCCCCCGTTTGTGGATCGACTCGATCCGAGAGGAGGAGGACGGGACGGGCCTTCGCTTCGACCACGAAGCGGAACTCGGCGTCGCCGCCTTTGCGCAGGCCATCGATGATCGTCTTCGCCGCCAGGACCTCCACCGGAGGCTTGTCTTTGACGAAGACTCGGAACGGCGCCTGCGGCGTATAGGGCACGACGGCCCAGTACACCTCGCCGGTCGCGAGCGTCAAATTCCGAGCAGGCGCCGCACCGACGCCTCGTCTTCGATCAACTCGCCCTCGCGCGACTCGGCGGCGACGTGGGCTTTGGCGGCAACTTCGGTCAGCTCGAAGCCGGCCGGCCGGGCTGCTTCCTCCAGCATCTGCGCTCTGCCCTGCAGCTCGGCGAAGTCGTCGGGATGGAGGATCACGGCCTTGACGCTGCCAGCGCTATAGCGCTCGACGAGATAGGCGTTGCCGACCTCGGGCTTCGGCACCCGCACGTCATTGCTCTTCACCGCGACAGTCTTCAACTCCATGCTCCAAAGGTAGCACCAGTCTCGGACGCCTCAAGCTAATCTCGTACGACACTCGGCTCGGGTTCGGGGGCGGGGATTCCGAGCATCCAGCGCAGGCTTCCTTGCCCGCGCCCGCCCTACAGCGGGATGTTGCCGTGCTTGCGCTTGGGCTGGTCGACGCGCTTGCTCTGCAGCATGCGGAGGGCGCGGATCAGCTTCGGGCGGGTCTGGCGGGGCTCGATCACGTCGTCGATGTAGCCGCGCTCAGCCGCCGAGTAGGGGTTGGCGAAGTGGGCCTTGTAGTCGTCGATCAGTTTCTGGCGGCGCTCGTCGGGGGTGGGCGAGTTGGCGATGTCTTTGCGGTAGATGATGTTGACGGCGCCCTCGGGGCCCATCACCGCCACCTCCGCCGTCGGCCAGGCGACGTTGTAGTCGGCCAGCATGTGCTTCGAGTTCATCACGTCGTAGGCGCCGCCGTAGGCCTTGCGGGTGACCACGGTGAGCTTCGGCACGGTCGCCTCGGTGAACGCGTAGAGCAGCTTGGCGCCGTGGCGGATGATCCCGTTCCACTCCTGGTCGGTGCCGGGGAGGAAGCCCGGCACGTCGGTGAAGGTGAGGATCGGGATGTTGTAGCAATCGCAGGTGCGCACGAACCGGGCCGCCTTCTCGGAGGCCTCGATGTCGAGCACGCCGGCGAGGAAGGCGGGCTGGTTGCCGACGATCCCGACCGGATAGCCGTCGAGCCGGCTGAAGCCGCAGACGATGTTCTTGGCGAAGTGCTCGTGGACCTCGAAGAACTCTTCGTCGTCGACGACGCGGGCGATCACGTCGCGCATGTCGTAGGGCTTCTGCGGGTCGTCGGGGACGAGCGTGTCGAGCTCCTCGTCTTCGCGCTCGGGGTCGTCGCTCGGCGCGAAGCGGGGCGGCGCCTCGAGGTTGTTCGAGGGCAGGAAGCTCATCAGGTAGCGGACGTCCTCGAGGCAGCTCTCCTCGTCCTCGGAGGCGAAATGGGCGACGCCCGACTTCGAGTTGTGGCTCATCGCCCCGCCGAGCTCCTCGAACTCGACTTCCTCGCCGGTCACCGTTTTGATCACTTCCGGGCCGGTGATGAACATGTGCGAGGTCTCCTTGACCATGAAGATGAAGTCGGTCATCGCCGGCGAGTAGACGGCGCCGCCCGCACACGGCCCCATGATCAGGCTGATCTGGGGGATCACGCCCGAGCACTGGACGTTGCGGACGAAGACGTCGCCGTAGGCGCCGAGCGAGACGACGCCCTCCTGGATCCGCGCCCCGCCCGAGTCGTTGATCCCGATCACCGGGGCGCCGACCTGGGCGGCCAGGTCCATGACCTTGCACATCTTCTCCGACATCACCTCGCCGAGGCTGCCGCCGAAGACCGTGAAGTCCTGGCTGAAGACGAAGACGGTGCGGCCGTCGATCGTCCCGTGCCCGGTGACGACCGCGTCGCCCCAGGGCCGGTTCTTCTGCATCTCGAAGTCGTAGGTGCGGTGGCGGACGAAGGTGTCGAGCTCCTCGAAGGAGCCGGGGTCGAGCAGCTTTTCGATCCGCTCGCGGGCGGTCAGCTTGCCCTTGGCGTGCTGCTTCTCGACCGCCTCCTCGGAGGCCGAGTGGACCGCTTCCTCGCGCAGATCGCGCAGGTAGGCGAGCTTTTCCTCGTGGGTTATCGGGTTCCGTTCCCGCATGGCCGCGGGATTCTATGGAGAAGGCTCAGGCGCTGCCGAACGGCTGTCGCCGCGGCTGGGACAGGTCGTCCAGGAGCCG
>DASTAR010000063.1:0-9276 GCA_035712505.1 Solirubrobacterales bacterium | reverse complement strand
GGACAACAGCGGGGAGGGTCCGGGGAGGACCACCCCCGGCTCCGCTGGGGTCGCGGCGGTCATTGGCGATGCCTCCAACGAGGAGGGCTTCCTGCTGCAGCGGCTGGTTCGCGAGGCGCTGGGGTCGCCTCACGTCGACTCGCGTCCCTCGCGCGGCCCGAATGCCGAGGCGCTGCGGCGGCTGAACGAGCCGAACATCTCGGCCAAGGTGCGCGACATCGACGAGGCCGACGCGATCCTGGTGCTCGGCACCGACCCGCTGCACAGCTCGCCGATCCTCGACCTGCGGGTGCGCAAGGCGATCCGCCGCAACGGCGCCAAGCTGGTCGTCGCCACCGAGCGGCCGACCGCGCTCGACGGCGGCGCCGAGGCGGTCTTCCGCTACGCGCCCCACGGCGCCACCTCGTTCCTGATGGGCCTGGCCGGCGCCCTACGCGGCGGCGACAGCGAAGCGCCGGAGAGCGAGGTCGCCGACGTCCTGCGCAACGCCGGGAGTGTCGTCGTCCTCTGGGGCGAGCGCATCGGCCGCGAGGACAACGCCACCGTCAAGGCCCTGCTCGACGTCGCCGCCACCCTCGGCCTCGCCGGTAGGGACGGCAGCGGTCTCCTCGAGATCCCCGACACCACCAACGCCCGCGGCCTGCGCGAGGCCGGCTGCCTCCCCGACGCCGGCCCCGGCCTCTCCCACACGACCGCCGGCATGGCCACGGAGGAGATCCGCCAGGCGCTGATCGACGGCGAGATCTCGGGCCTGATCCTGTTCGGCGCCGACCCGCTGCGCGACTTCCCCGACACCCCCGCCTGGGAGGAGGCGCTGACCGCCGCTGACTTCGTCGTCTGCTTCTCGATGCACGAGAACGCGACGACCGCCAAGGCCGACGTCGTCCTCCCGCTCGAGACCCACGCCGAGAAAGACGGCACCGTCACCCACCCCGACGGCCGCCTCCAGCGCGTCCGCCCGAGCGCCGGCCGGCCGGGCGACATCCGACCCAACGTCCTCGTCCTCTCCCAGCTGGCCGAGAACCTCGGCCTCGTCACCGGCATCGACTCCCAGCCAACGGCTTTCAAAGCCCTCACCGGGGCGGTGTCCTTCTACAACGGCATCGAGGACTCAGACATCGGCGGCCGCGGAATCCGCTGGCAAGAAGCGGGTGGGTCGGTGGGCACCGACTCGGCGGACGCCGCTCGGCGAGATGCGGGGTCGGTCTCCGCGAGCGACGGCGGCGCCTCGGGCTCAGTGTCCGGCGAGTCGGCCCCCACCGACCTTCCGGATTCGGCAAGCACGAGTGACCCTGGGTCGCCGGACACTCAGCCCGACAGGGCGTCCGCCGACCCAGGGTCGCTCGTGCTCTCCACGTACAGGGATTTGTGGGCTGGACCCATAACCGAGCTGAATCCACCTTTGAAGTTCCTGGTCCCGCAGCAGCGGGTCGAGATCTCCCCGTCTGACGCAGAGAACCGTCAGCTGAAGAGCGGCGACAACGTCCGCGTCAGCCAGAACGGCACCGCAGTAGAGGCCCAGGTCCACGTCAAGGAACGCGTCCCGGCCGGCGTCGTCTTCATGGCCGAGGGCGTCCTCGACAGCAACGCCAACGCCCTGCTGAACGGCGGCCCGGTCAGCGTCGAGATCGAGAAGCTGAGCGAGGTGCGCGCCTGATGCTGCCGCTCGCCGACACCCAGTTCGTCGAAGCGACCTGGGTGATGATCGTCAAGAGCATCGTCATCTTCGCGGTGATCTTCGGCATCCTGCCGCTGCTGACCGTCCTCGAGCGCAAGCTGATCGGCCGCTTCCAGCACCGCTACGGCCCCAACCGCGTCGGCCCCTACGGCCTCCTGCAGCCGCTCGCCGACGTCGGCAAGCTGATCTCCAAGGAGAGCTTTCGCCCCGAGAACGCGATCTCGACCCTGTTCATCCTCGGGCCGCTGCTGCCGGTCCTGGCGGGCGTCCTCTCGCTGGCGATCATCCCCTGGGGCGACGTCCAGGGCGGGGTCGGCTTCTACGGCATCGACGTCCCGATCGGCATCCTCTACTTCTTCGCCGTCGGCTCGATCGCCTTCTACGGGCTCCTCCTCGGCGGCTGGTCCTCGGGCTCCAAATACAGCCTGCTCGGGGCGATGCGCTCGGCCGCCCAGCTGATCTCCTACGAGGTCTCGATGGGCCTGGCCCTGCTCGGCGTGATCATGATGAGCGGCTCCCTCTCGCTGGTCTCGATCGTTCACTCGCAGGGCGGCATCTGGTTCGTCATCCCCCAGTTCGTCGGCTTCCTCATCTTCATGCTCGCCGGCTTCGCCGAGACCAACCGCACCCCCTTCGACATGCCCGAGGCCGACGCCGAGCTGGTCCAGGGCTTCATGACCGAGTACGGCGGCATGCGCTTCGGCTCCTTCCTGCTGGTCGAATACATGGAGATCCTCGTCGTCTCCGGGATCGCCGCGGCGATGTTCCTCGGCGGCTGGATGGGCCCCGGCCCGAGCTTCCTCGACCCGATCTGGATGCTGGCGAAGATGCTCGCCCTGGTGCTGCTCTTCATCTGGATCAGGGCGACGCTGCCGCGTCTTCGATATGACCAGCTGATGAGCCTGGGCTGGAAAGTGCTGCTGCCGCTGGCGACGCTCAACGTCCTCGTCACCGCGGTCCTGGTGGTGGTCACGTGAGCAGTGCGCTTTATCCGTGTCATTTCCGGAAAAGGCGCACCGCATGAGCGCCTTCGACCCGAAGTCGGCCTCCTACCTCGACTCGATCGACGTCATCGAGGTCCAGCGCGGCCCCGAGCCGGGCGGGCTCGGCGGCGCCTACCGCGCCTTCGGCGAGACGCTGCGGGGGCTGAAGACGACGATGGCGCGGCTCGTCGAGGGGCCGATGACGATCCAGTACCCCGAGGAGAAGACGCCGGTCTACCCGCGCTTCCGCGGCCGCCACAAGCTGCACCGCTTCGAGGACACCGGCCTGGAGAAATGCGTCGGCTGCAGCCTCTGCGCCGCCGCCTGCCCGGCCGACTGCATCCGCGTCGTCGCCGCGGAGAACGTGCCCGGCGAGCGGGTCTCGGCCGGCGAGCGCTACGCCGCCGTCTACGAGATCAACCTCAGCCGCTGCATCTTCTGCGGCTACTGCGAGATCGCCTGCCCGTTCGACGCGATCACGATGGGCCACGACTACGAGATGGCCGACTACGACCGCCGCGACCTGATCTTCACCAAGGAGATGCTGCTGGCCGAGCCGGTCGAGCGGACGCCGCTGAAAAGCGAGGGCGAATAGTGGAAGCGGTCGTCTTCTTCGCCGCCGCGATCGGCGCGCTCGGCGGCGCGATCGGAGTGATCGCGATGCGCAACCCGTTCTACTCGGTGCTGGCGCTGATCGTCCACCTCTTCTCGCTGGCCGCCCTCTTCCTGCTGCTCACCGCCGCCTTCGTCGCGGCGGCCCAGGTGGTCGTCTACGCCGGCGCCGTGATGGTCCTCTACGTCTTCGTGGTGGCCTATGTGGGAGGCGGCGGCGAGTCGGCCTGGGAGCCGATCCCCTTCCAGCGCTTCCTCGCCCCGCTCCTCGGCATCGCCCTCTTCGTAGAGCTCTCGATCGCCGTCCTGGGCTCCGCCCTCAAGGCCCTCGAAACCCACGGCCCCGACGTCAACAACGGCTTCGGCAACCCCGCTGCAATTGGCCGTCTACTCCTCGAAAAGTTCCTCCTGCCCTTCGAGGCCTCCTCCATCTTGCTCCTCCTGGCTGCGGTGGGCGCGATCGTCCTCGCTGCCCGCCGCAGCGAAGGCGGCAACATCCCCGACCCCGCCCGCGTGGCGGAGGGGGAGGCCCCCTCCAAACACTCCCCAACCCGTTTGGAGGGGGCCTCACCCTCCGCCCCCACGCCGACCGCATGAACATCACCTGGTACATAGTCCTCAGCAGCCTGCTCTTCGCAACTGGCGTCCTCGGCATACTCCTCCGCCGCAGCCCCCTCGTCATCCTGCTCTGCCTCGAGCTGATGCTGAACGCCGGCAACCTGGCGCTGGTCGCCTTCAGCCGCATGGTCGGCAACGGCCAGGGCCAGGTCTTCGCGGTGATCGTGATGGTGATCGCCGCCTGCGAGGTCGTCGTCGGCCTCGGCCTGATCGTCGCCATCTTCCGCCGCCGCCTGCCGCTCAACGTCGACGACCTGCGGGAGCTGCGCGGATGAGCGCGACGGCGTGGTGCTGGCTGGTCCTGCTCTTCCCGCTGCTCGGGTCGATCACGGTCGCGCTCGGCTTCAAGGCGCTGCCGCCGAAGGCGGCAGGCGCGATCGGCACGATCGCGATCGGCCTCTCCTTCGCCTGCGGCGTCGCCGCTCTGATCAGCCTGCTCGGCGACAGCCCCGACGCGCGCCACCACGCTTCCTCGCTCTGGGACTACGCCAGCGTCGCCGGCCTCGACATCAAGCTAGGCATCCTCGCCGACCAGCTCTCGGTCTTCATGGTCCTCGTCGTCACCGGCGTCTCGACCCTGATCCACCTCTACTCGTTCGGCTACATGGCCTCCGACGAGGGCTACCACCGCTTCTTCAGCTACCTCAACTTCTTCGTCTTCTCGATGCTGCTGCTGGTCCTGGCGGGCAACTTCGTGCTGCTGATCGTCGGCTGGGCCTTCGTCGGCTTCGCCTCCTACGCGCTGATCAGCTTCTGGTACCGCCGCGAGACCGCGACCAGGGCGGGGATGAAGGCGTTCGTGATCAACGTCGTCGGCGACATCGGCCTGGTCCTCGCCGCCTTCCTGATCTTCCGGGAGGTCGGCTCCTTCGACTACGGCACCGTCTTCGCAAAGGCGCCGCATCTCTTCCACACCAACGAGTGGACGGTGACGGCGATCTGCCTCCTGCTGCTCCTCGGCGCCTTCGCCAAGTCCGCGCAGCTGCCGCTCCACACCTGGCTGCCCGACGCGATGGAGGGCCCGACGCCGGTCTCCTCGCTGATCCACGCGGCGACGATGGTGACCGCCGGCGTCTACCTGATCGCCCGCACCCACGCCCTCTTCGTCCTCGCCCCCACCGCCGCCGACATCGCCGCCTTCATCGGCCTGGCGACGCTGCTGGTCGCGGCGACGATCGCGCTGGTGATGACCGACCTGAAGCGGGCGATCGCCTACTCGACGATGAGCCAGATCGGCTACATGGTCGTCGGCGTCTCGATCGGCGCCTACGGGGCGGGGATGTTCCACCTGATGACCCACGCCTTCTTCAAGGCGCTCCTCTTCATGGCGGCCGGCTCGATCATCGCCGCGATGGCCAACGAGCAGAACATCGACCGGATGAGCGGCTTCGGCAGGGCGATGCGCTTCACCTCGATCACGATGCTCTGCGGCGGCCTCGCCCTCGCCGCCTTCCCGCTCACCTCGGGCTTCTTCTCGAAGGACGAGATCCTCGCCTACGCCGGCGCCAGGGGGGGCATGTACCTGATCTTCACCGTGCTCGGCTACCTCGGCGCCTTCCTCACCGCGATCTACACCTTCCGGCTGATCTTCCGGGTCCTGCAGGGCGACCCCTGCCCGGAGGCGCGGGAGCTGATCGAGACCGGCCACGTCCACCACGCCGAGCCGCGCAACCCCGCCACCGGCGAGCTCGAGGACACCGACGTCGGCTTCCCTGGCCCCGAGCACCACATCGCGGAGCAGTCCGCGACGATGCGGGTGGCGATGGGCGTCCTCGCCCTCCTCGCCCTGTTCGGCGGCCTGATCCAGGTCCCGGGCGTCGACAACGTCGTCGCCAACTGGCTCGACCCGGTCTTCGCCGACTCGCCGCTGGCGGCGATCCATCCCTCGACCGAGTGGAGCTGGATCGGCCTCGGGATCGGCGCCGTGATCTCCCTGGCCGGGATCTGGGTCGCCCACTGGCTCTACGTCGCCAACCCGGAGCGGCCGCGGGCGCTCGAAGCTCGCCTGCAGGGCCTGCACGACTTCCTCTTCCGCAAGTGGTACTTCGACGAGCTGATCGACGTCCTCGTCGTCCGCCCGGTGCTTGCCGTTGCCCGCTTCGCCGACCGCACCTTCGAGCGCCTCGTCGTCGACGGCCTCGTCACCGGTACCGAGGAGACGGTGCGGGGCGCCGGCGGCATCGTCAGCCGCGTCCAGAACGGCTTCGTCCGCAGCTACGCGCTGCTCCTGATCGCCGGCTTCGCCGGCCTGGCCCTCTACTTCCTGCTGAGCAGCCCATGATCAACGTCCTCCTCTGGGCCCCCCTCGCCTTCGGCCTCGCCGGCCTCTTCCTGCCGCGGCGGGCGACCGGGCCGTGGGCGGTGCTCGGAACCCTGGTCACCCTCGGGATCGCCGTCGGGATGGCGATCGGCTTCAACCAGGGCGACTCCGGCCTGCAGTACGTCGAGAACACGCCCTGGATCTCCGGCCTCGGCGTCGGCTACAGCCTCGGCCTCGACGGCCTCAACCTCTTCCTCGTCCTGCTGACGGCGCTGCTCTGGACCGGCGGCGTCGCCTTCGCCGCCTTCCGCGACTACGAGCGGCCGAAGACCTTCTTCTTCCTGATGCTGGTCGCCGAGACGGCGACGCTCGGCTCGTTCCTGGCCCAGGACCTGCTGCTCTTCGTCCTCTTCTTCGACTTCATGCTGGTGCCGTTCTACTTCCTCTTCGGCGCCTGGGGACGCGACCGCACCGGCGAAGGCGGCCTGACCGCCTCCGCGGCGACGCTGAAGATGATCATCTACACCCTGATCGGCTCGCTGCTGATGCTGGTCGCGGCGATCGCCACCGCGATCATCTCCGCCGACGGCGGCCACGTCACCTTCTCGATCCAGGCGCTGCAGCAGCAGGGGCTCTCGCTCGGCAGCCAGCGCTGGATCTTCTGGTTCTTCGCCGCCGCCTTCCTGGTCAAGATGCCCGCCTTCCTCCTCCACGGCTGGATGCCCGACGCCTACCGGGCGGCGCCGCTGCCGGCGCTGGCGGTCTTCTCCGGGGTGCTGGCGAAGGTCGGCGCCTACGGCTTCCTGCGGATCGTGCTGCCGCTCTTCCCGGAAGCGACGGTGGAATTCCAGGAGGTGATCCTGATCATCGCCCTCGCCTCGATCCTCTACGGCTCGGTGATGGCCTTCACCCAGACCAACGTGCGGCTGATCGCCGGCTACTCGTCGGTCGCCCAGCTCGGCTTCATCACCGCCGGGATCTTCGCCCTGCGCGCCGACGGCTCCGACGGCGCGGTCCTGCAGATGGTCAATCACGGGCTCGTCGTCGCCCCGATCTTCGTCATCGTCGCGATCCTGCTCGAGCGAACCGGGACCGAAGACATCCGCGAGATGGGCGGGATGGCGCTGCGGGCGCCGGTGCTGGCAGCGCTCTTCCTGATCGTCGCCCTGGCGACCCTGGCGATGCCCGGCTCCTCGAACTTCGTCGGCGAGTTCTACATCTTGAACGGCCTCTTCCAGGCGAAGATCGTCTTCGCCTTCATCGCGATCAGCGGCGTCGCGATGTCGGCTTACTACGCCCTCCGCCTCTACCAGGGGACGATGCACAACCGGCTCCCTCACCAACAGAATCAGGGGCTGCTTTCGCGCGAGATCGGCTGGCGCGACGCGCTCGTCCTGGCGCCGCTGGTCCTCTGCATCCTCGCCCTCTCGTTCTACCCGCAGCTGATCCTCGAGCGAACCGACCCGTCAGTGGAGCAGGCGGTGGCGAAGGTGACGGGGGGCGCGGCCCCTGAATCGAAACTAGCCTCCACGCCGACGGGACGAAAAGGGGCCTATATAGATCGAAATCGTCCCGTCAGCCTGGAAGAACCGGCGACGCGATGAACTTCAACGAGCCGCACATCGACTACGCCGGCATCTCGCCGCTGATCGCCCTCACCGTCGGCATCTGCGTCGTCCTCCTCAGCGCCGTCTTCAAGCCGGTCCGGCGCTGGGCCCCGGTGCTGACTCTGACCACGCTCGGCGCCACCGCCGGCCTGCTGATCTGGCAGTGGAACGACCCGAAGAACCTGATCACCGGCGCCCTGCGGCTCGACGACCTGGCGATCTCGATCTCCCTGATCGCGGTGATGATGGCCGCCTTCTGCGTCGTCCTCTCGGTCGGCGAGCGGGCGACCGAGGAAGCGGGCCCTGGCGAGTACCACTCGCTCCTGCTCGGCTCCGTGCTGGGAATGGTGCTGCTCTCGCAGGCGACCAACCTCGTCACCTTCTTCGTCGCCCTGGAGACGCTCTCGATCCCGCTCTACATCCTCTGCGCCACCAACCTGCGGCGCGAGGGCTCGCTCGAGTCGGGCCTGAAGTACCTGATCGTCGGCTCGATCGGCTCGGCGACGCTGCTCTACGGGATGGCCTTCCTCTACGGCGGCACCGGCTCGACCGGCTTTGCGGGGATCGCCGCCGGGATCGCCCACAACGGCCTCGACGGCGACCCGCTGATCCTGATCGGGATCGCGATGGCGGCGGTCGGCCTCGCCTTCAAGACCTCGATCGCCCCCTTCCACCAGTGGACGCCCGACGTCTACCAGGGGGCGCCCACCCCGATCACCTCCTTCATGGCGGTGGCGACCAAGGCCGCGGCCTTCGCCGTCTTCCTCCGCTTCTTCGACGTCGCCCTCGGCTCCCAGCTCGACTCCTGGCAGCCGGCCCTTGCCGCCCTGGCGGCGATCTCGATCGTCGTCGGCAACGTCGGCGCGCTCGGCCAGGACTCGCTGAAGCGGCTGATGGGCTGGTCCGGGGTCGCCCAGGCCGGCTACATGCTCGGCGGCATCGTCGTCGCCTCCTCGCAGGGCGTCAACTCTCTGGTCTTCTACCTCGCCGCCTACGCCTTCATGAACCTCGCCGCCTTCGCGGTGATCGTCGCCCGCGAGCGCGAGACCGTCTACGGCGACGACATCCGCGCCGTGCGCGGGCTCGGGGCAGAGCGGCCGGCGCTGGCCTGGCCGCTGACGATCTCGATGCTGGCGCTGGCCGGGCTGCCGGCGACCGCGGGATTCATCGGCAAGCTGTACCTGATCGAGGCCCTGGTCGGAGGCGACTACACCTGGCTCGCCGTCTTCATCGCCGTCGGGACGATGATCTCGCTCGCCTACTACCTGCGGGTGGTGGCGGCGATGTGGATGGAGCGCGAGCCGGTGCCCGGCGGAACGCCGGCGATCGCCGGGGCGTCCCCCGCGGCCGACCCGGTCGACCCCGAGGCGGGGCGGCGCTGGTACCTCGTCGGGCCGGCGATCCTTGCCGCGGCGGCTACCGTGTTCTTCGGGGTCATTCCCCAGCCGCTGGTGGAGTTCGCCAGCCACGCCGGCGCCGCGCTGTTCTAGGCGTCTGGGAGGGGGCGGGGTGACCCTC
>DASTAR010000062.1:0-5004 GCA_035712505.1 Solirubrobacterales bacterium | reverse complement strand
TAACCGTCGGTGAGCCGCTCGCGCTGGTCCTGCGTCCCGCACTCGCGGGCACAGAAGTCACGGATCGCGGCGACGAAGTCCTGCTGCTCGTCGGTCAGCGAGAAGTCCACGGCGGCAGCCTATCGGGAGCGAACGGAGTTTGGCTGACCAGCCAAAGAAGCCCGGAACGAGACTCGAACTCGTGACCCCT
The DNA here is from genome assembly GCA_035712505.1 of Solirubrobacterales bacterium. GTDB lineage: Bacteria > Actinomycetota > Thermoleophilia > Solirubrobacterales > 70-9 > VAYN01. The sequence continues at coordinate 4,814 of DASTAR010000062.1, read as the reverse complement.
TCCTTACCATGGAAGTGCTCTACCAACTGAGCTATCCGGGCGGGTCGACCCGTGTGGGGCCGGCGCTCAGGATGATTCTAGACGGTGGCTGACGATGGGCCATGGCCGTGCGCGAGCGGCCGGCGATAAAGGTCCCGTTGAACTTGCCTCGATAGCTTTTCCGGCCATGCGCAACCCGGCTCGATCCCTGCCGATCCTTCCCTGCCTCCTCTTTCTCCTCGTCTCGGGCTGCGGAAGCTCCGGCGAAGCAAGCTCGCGGCCGGCCCCCTCGGCGGCCGTCTTCCCCTCGGCGAAGGGGAAGACGATCGCGGAGCTGCTGCAGGACTCGGGGGCGAAGCGGGCGAAGCTCGTGATCGCGCCGGCCGCCCAGGCCTTCGACGTCGGCGAGAACCGCTATCCGTTCGGCGTCTTCACGCTCGGCAACGAACAGGTGGAAGGCGCCGACGTCGCCCTCTACTTCGCCAAGGACGAAAAGTCCGGGCCGGTGATCGGGCCGCTGCCGGCGCAGGAAACCTCGCTGGCGGTGAAGCCGGCATACCGGGCCGCGGGTGAAGATCCCGACCAGGCGAAGAACGTCTACGTGGTGCCGAAGGTCCATTTCGACAGCAACGGCCCGTGGGTGGCGGTCGCGATGCTGAAGGGCAGGAACGGGCTGGAGGCGGCGCGGGTGCCGAGCCCCGTCGTCGGCCACAACGAGGTACCGAAGGTGGGCGAAAAGGCGCCGCTGATCCACACCCCCACCGCGGCCGACGTCGGCGGCGACCTGGCGAAGATCGATACCCGCATCCCCCACGACCAGATGCACGAGGTCGACTTCGCCGACGCCTACGGCAAGGAACCGATCGTGCTCGTCTTCGCGACCCCGGCGCTCTGCCAGAGCCGGGTCTGCGGCCCGGTCGTCGACGTCGCCCAGCAGGTGGCGGACGAGTACAAGGGCAAAGCCGCCTTCATCCACATGGAGGTCTACAACGACAACGAAATCTCGAAGGGGATCCGGCCGCAGCTGGAAGCCTTCAACCTGGAAACCGAGCCCTGGACCTTCCTGGTCGACCGCCACGGGACCATCCGCGACCGCATCGAGGGCGCCTACGGGGTGCCGGAACTGGAACAGGCGATGCGCACGATCGTGCCCTAGCGCGAGCTGCGCCTGGCCCGCCGGCTCCGCGAAGAGCCGCGGCGGCTGGGTGCGCCGGCGGCGCGCAGGGTCCGTTCGCCGGCTTTCTCGGTCGACTCGCCCATCGTGATCTGGAACATCGCCAGCAGCGCGTCGGAGGCGAGCGGGCGCATGCGGTCGAGCGCCTCGCGCACCTTCGGCCAGTCCTCCTCGGGTCGGCCGGCCTTGTCGAACGGCTCCCAGATCTCCTTCACGAACAGCTCGACGAAGGTCTTGGCGACGCCCTCGGAGGAGCGGCGCAGCTCGACGGCGGTGTCGACGGCGGCTTCGGGCGAGACCCCGAGCTCGACCAGGGCGGTGCCGGCGCGCTGCAGACGGGGGCTGATCACCTCGATCTTGCCGTCGGGAAGCTCGCGCAGGATGCCGAGCTTCTCGGCCCGGCGCAGCAGCTTCGGGTCGAAGCGCTCGACCCCCCAGGCCGCCGCCAGCTCTTTCTCGTCGAAGATTTCCGGCGTCTCGTCCTCGAACGGGGCCCGCACCGCGCGGGCGAAGTCGACCATCTCGCGGGAGGCGCCCTCGCTGCTCTCCAGCACGCGGCGGATCGCCTCCAGGTTCAGTCCCTCCGCCTGCATTTCGCGGGTCAGCTCGATCCGCGCGACGTGGTCCTCGTTGTAGTAGCCGGTGCGGCCGTGGACCTCCGGCGGCGGCAGCAGGCCGCGCGTCTGGTGGGCGCGGATGTTGCGGATCGTCATCCCCGTGCGCCGCGCCAGCTCCCCGATCGTCATCTTGCCGTCGCGAGCTTCCCCTTGGCCTTTCTTGGTGGCCATCACCGCATGGTAAGCGGGAGGCGCTGTCCGTTCATCTTCCCGGCCCCGTCCGAACAGAGAAATGCGATCGCGGCGGCGATGTCCTCGGCCGGGGTGAAGGTCGGGAATTCCTCGCCGGGGCTCTCCGCGCGCATCCGCGGGGTGAGGATCGCGTCGACGACGATGACGTTGGCGGTGGCGCCCCCGGGCTCGAAGCCGTCGGCGAGGGCGAGGGTCCAGGCCTCGGCCGCGGCCTTGGCGGAGGCGTAGGCCGCGTTGGTGTTGGTCGGGCTCTGCGCCTGCTTGGCGGAGACGAGGACGAAGCGGCCCTGCGGGCTGGCGACGAGCTGGTCGTGGAAAGCGCGGGTGGTGTGCTGGACCGTGCGGATGAGGAGGTCGTGCAGGAGCGCCCAGTCCTCGAGCGGCGCTTCGTGCAGCGGCTCTCCCCCGCGCCAGCCGCCGACGAGATGCAGGAGGCCGTCGACGCGCCCGAAGCGCTCGACGAGCGCGGCGCACCAGGCGCGGGTCGCGTCCTCGTCGAGCAGGTCGACCGCGCGCCCGTCCCAGCGCTCGGGCGGGAGGTCCAGCTCGGCGACGACCGAATCGAGCGTCTCCTGGCTGCGGTCGGTCCCGGCGACGATCGCGCCCTCAGCCACCAGCCGCTCGGCAACAATAGGCCCAAGCCCGCCGCCCACCCCGGCAATCGCAATCACACGATCCTCAAGCATCTGAAACATCTTTTCAGTCTCTTTGTAGCAACTTTCTGTCCGGCATTTTTCCGTCTTCATCGTTTGTCATTATCTTCGGCATGGCAGCAACTCCAACCTCCGGGCCGCACCGACGGGAGCGCGCAGTCAACCGCCGTGTTCAAGGCGACATCGGCGAGCTATCGGCGATGGAGTGGCTGGCAAGCAAGAACGCGGCAGTGTGGGTGCCGTTTACCCACAGCCCCCACGTAGACCTGATGGCTGAGTGGGACGGGGGACTCGTGCGAGTGCAAGTGAAAACCTCGACCTACCGTGGCTCGAAGCAGCTCGATGATCGATGGCACATCTCGATCGTGACCAACGGCGGGAATCGCAGCTGGAATGGCCTGGCGAAGCAATTTGATCCAGCGCGGGTCGACTACCTGTTCATTCTCGTCGGCGATGGACGCCGCTGGTTCATTCCAGCGCGTTTCGTAGAGGGCTCGCGCGGGTTGGTTGTCGGTGGGTCCAAGTATTCGGAGTTCGAGATCGAGCGCGGGACTCCATTGGAAGCACTCGTCTATGGGGACGTCCCAGCCAATAGAATCGCGATTGCCTCACCATTACCGGGGGAGTGCCAGAGCGGTCAAATGGAGCAGACTGTAAATCTGCCGGCTATGCCTACGCAGGTTCGAATCCTGCCTCCCCCATCTTCTTCCCCCTCTGCGAATCGTCAGATCCTGCTGCGCCCGAAACGGCAGGCGACTCTTCCGAAAGCTCCTTGCGAGGAGGCGGGGATCACTCCGGGCGATCGGCTGCGAGTCAGCGCCGATGGTCCCGGCCGTCTCGTCTTCGAGAAGATCGCCAGCGATCCCGCCGATCCACGCGCCTAGCTTTCCGCCGCGCCCAGTCGAGCCGACATCTGCTCGTTGAAGGCGGTGAGGGCGGAGAAGGGGCGCATGAAGACGGTGAGCTCGGTGACGCGGCCGTCCTCGTCCAGCTCCAGGAAGTCGATGCCCTCCAGCTCCCTGCTGGTCCCGGCGACCTTTGCCGTGAAGCGGAGGCAGATGCTCTTGCCGTCGCTCAGCTCGTCGACGTAGGTGAGGTCTTCGAGGGTGGCGGCGACGTGGGTGAGGACGATGGCGACGGTGTCGCGGCCTTCGAAGCCGCGGAAGAGGATCGGGCTGTGGAGGACGACGTCCTCGTGCAGCGTCTCCGCCAGCAGCTCGAAGTCCTTGGCCTCGGCGGCGCGGCGGAACGGGTGGGGCTCTGCCATGCGCCCACTGTAGCTCGACCCGGTGGGATACTCACGCCGTGCCGAGCGACCGCTTCTACTCCCGGCTCTCCCACTCACTGGGGGCGACCGGGCTGCGCTGGGTCGGCAGGCTCAACGTCCCGCTCTACCGCGCGAGCCGCGGGCGGATCGGCGGCAGGGTCGGCAGAGGGCCGGTCCTGCTCCTCACCACCACCGGCCGGAGGTCGGGCCAGCCCCGCACCGCACCGGTCCTCTACCTCGCCGACGGCAATCGCTTCGTCGTCATCAACACCAACGCCGGCAACGCCAAGACCCCTGCCTGGTCGCTCAACCTCCGCGCCAACCCGGAGGCCGAAGTCGAGGTCGGCGGCAAGCGGACCCGGGTCCGCGCCCGCCAGGCCGAGGGCGAGGAGCGCGACGAACTCTGGCGCCGCCACATGCAGCAGTACTCCGGCTGGGATTACTACGAGTCGAAGCTGGACCGCCAGCCCAGCGTCTTCGTCCTGGAGCCGCGCTGACTAAGAAGCTTCCCGAAGCATTTGCGCCTCTGGAAGGCGCTTCAGCTTCTTCAGCGTGTTGTTCTCGATCTGGCGGATCCGCTCGCGGGTGACGCCGAACGTCTTGCCGACTTCCTCCAGCGTCAGCGGCTCGGCGCCGGCGAGGCCGTAGCGAAGTTCGATCACCTGGCGCTCGCGCTCGGGCAGGGCTTCCAGCGCCCTGCGCACACCCTCTTTCTGGAGGTGCTCGCTGGCTTCCTCGAAGGGCTCGAGCACGGCGTCGTCAGCGACGAAGTCGCCGAGCTCGGATTCGTCCTCGTCGCCGACCGGTTTCTCCAGCGAGACCGGCAGCTGGGCGACGCGGAGGATGTCCCGCACGTCGGAGACCGGCCAGCGCAGCTCCTCGGCGATCTCCGCCGGCTCCGGCTCGCGGCCCAGCTTCTGCACCAGCTGCCG
>DASTAR010000061.1:0-22689 GCA_035712505.1 Solirubrobacterales bacterium | reverse complement strand
CGAGGTACAAAGGACGAACGCCGCCCGGAATCCACTACGCCTCCAAGGAGGTCGCTGACGGCCTGGGCCGCCAGCGGCGCCAGGAGGATGCCGTTGCGGAAGTGACCCGTTGCGAGGACGAGGCCGGCGATCTCGCCGGGGCCGGCGATCGGGAGGTTGTTCGGGGTGCCGGGGCGGAGGCCGGCGATCGCGTCGATCAGCTCCATCTCGGCGACGTCCGGCAGCAGGCGGTAGGCCTCGCGCAGCAGCTCGTGGACGCCACCGGCGGTGACGGCGGTGTCGAAGCCCATCTCCTCGACGGTCGCACCGACGATCAGGCGCCCGTCGCCGCGGGGCACGAGGTAGACCCGCTCGGAGGCGAGGATGTGCCGTGCGGGCGGCTCGCCGTCGCGGCGGCGAAGCTCGAGGACCTGGCCTTTGACCGGCCGCACCGCAGGACGGGCGTGCTCGGGCAGCCACGGCGTGGCGGCGGACCAGGCGCCCGAGGCGAGGACGACCGTCTCGGCGCGGATCGAGTCGCCAGCTGTAAGCGACGAGGTAATCGCGTGGTTCCTTTGTCCTGCATAGCCGGACAAAGGAACCACGCGATGGCGCTCGTGGGAAACGCCGCTTCGCGTTCTGTCCTCGCTTTCGTGAGTACTGTCCTGCGTTCGTACTCCCGTCAGCCGCTCGCCATCGAAAATCCCCTCGACGACCTCGGTTCCCGTGAGCACCTCCGCGCCCTCCGCGCGAACCGCTGTCAGCAGCGCTCGCGTCAGCGCTCGCGGGTCGACCGCCGCCTCGCCCGCTGCGAAGACGCCGCCGTGAAACGAGGGCGTCAGCCCCGGCTCCAGCTCCCGGCATCTCCGCGGGGGCAGCCACTCAGCGTCGAGCTCCAGCGAGCGCTGCAGGTCGTGGACCCGCCGCAGCTGCGCCGCCTCGTCGCGGTCGAGGGCGACATGCAGGGCGCCGAGCTGTTCGTATCCCGTCGCCTCCCCGCTCGCCGCCTCCAGTTCCGCGACGAACTCCGGGTACAGGCGAGCCGCCGCCAGCGTCAGCTCCAGCAGCTCCGGCTCGCCGAAGGTGAGCTCGCCGACCGGCGCCAGCATGCCGGCCGCCACCCGGGTCGCCCCGCATCCCGGCTCGCCGCGCTCCACCACCGCCACCCGCGCCCCGCGCTGCGCCAGGCGCCAGGCGCAGCTGAGCCCGATGACGCCGCCGCCGACGACCACCACGTCGAAGACGTCACCGACGTCCACATCGCCAACAACCGGACCGCGCCTCTCGCTCAAAGCCTCTTGCCTCCGCCGGCATTACCCGGATCAGGTCGAAACGGTCGGTGACCTCGGTGCCACCCTCTCAGCCCTCGCGGGCTCCCGTACCTCTCCGATGCTACCCACCGGCCGGCCTCGGCAAAAGGCCAGCGCCCCGACCCAGCCATAATCGGGCCATGAGCTTGTCACTGCCCGAGGGGGACGGTCCGCTGCGCCGCGAGCGCCTCCGCACCGCCCGGCTCTACTTCGTCTGCGACGCGCGGCCGCCGACCGACCTGGAAGCGCTGCTGCGGGCGGCGCTGACCGGCGGCGCCGACATCGTCCAGCTGCGCGAGAAGGAGCTGGGAGTGGGCGAGATCGAGCGCGCCGCCGAGACCTTTCGCCGCGTGGCCGACACCTTCAGCGCCCTCTTCATCCTCAACGACGACCCGGAGCTGGCGCGCGCCTGCGACGCAGACGGGGTCCACGTCGGCCAGGACGACGTCAGCGCCGAGCAGGCGCGGGAGGTCCTCGGGCCGGACGCGGTCGTCGGCCTCTCGACCCACTCCGAGGAGCAGATCGCGGCGAGCGCCGCGCGACCGGTCGACTACATCAGCGTCGGCCCGATCTGGGAGACGCCGACGAAGGAGGGCCGCCCCGCGGTCGGCCTCGGCCTGATCCGCCACGCCGCCGAGCAGGCCCCGCACCCGTTCTTCGCGATCGGCGGGATCGATCCCGACAACGCCGCCGAGGTGGTCGAGGCCGGGGCGCAGCGGCTCTGCGCGGTGCGGGCGATCCGCGACGCCGCCGACCCCGGCGCCGCAGCGACCGCGCTGCGGCGGGCGTTCGCCGCCCGCGAGAGGGGCGTGGCGCCCGGTGGCTGAGGTGTTCAGTGCCTGACGGGAAGGTCAAGCGCAAGCAGCGGGGCGCCGACCGGATGACCCGCGGCTACGCCCGCGCCGAGCAGCGCAACCGGGAAGCGCGCGAGGCGCTCGAGCCCCTGGTCGAGGGGGAGCGCCCTACCGTGGTCACCGTCGGCGCCGTCGTCGCCGGGCTGATCGCGCTCTCGATCGTCGTTGCCTACTTCGCCGGCGGAGAGGTCGACGGCGAAAAACCGAAGCTGGTGCAGGTGGTGGCGCCGGCGATGATCATGGGGGCGATGGCCTGGGGGATGTGGCACGCCCGCTACTGGGCGGTGCTCGGCTTCCAGCTGATCCTCGTCTTCCTCATCTTCAGCGCCTTCTTCGGCCTGGTGGTAGGCGCCACCAGCGTCGCCCAGATCCTCGGCACCCTCGGCCTGCTGATCGTCGCCGGCGCCTTCTTCTACTTCATGGTCAAGGCGATGGCGCGGATCCAGATGCCGACGCGGGCGCCGCGGGAGTAGCCGTGCCCGGCCTCCCCTCGCTCGGCGCCGTGACGGGCCTTCCGGCCGACGCGATCGCGGCCCTGCGCAAGCTGCCCGACATCGCCGAGAACACCAAGGTGATGAAGGAGCACACCGCGGCCCTGGGACGGGTCGCCGATGCGCTCGACCGGGTCGCCGCCGACACCGCCGTCCTGCGGCGGATGGACGAGCGGATGGCGGCGATCGAGGCGGCGATGCCGCTGCTTGCCCAGGTGCAGCGCGACCTGGCCCAGCTGCCGGAGGTCATCGAAGGGCTCAGGGCAAGCGCCGACACCCTGCACAGCGCGGTCCAGCCGCTCGGCCGGCTCGCCGGCCGAGTGCCGGGCCAGCGCAAGAGCTAGGCGGGGCGCTTTTGCAAACCATCGGTTGACAAAGGCGCCCGGGCCACTTCTATAGGCTCAGCTCCCCATGGCGGACTCCTTCGACCAGATCGTCGTCGGCGGCGGGCCGGGCGGTTACGTCGCCGCGATCCGGGCCGCGCAGCTGGGCCAGAGGACCGCGGTCGTCGAGCGCGACAAAGCCGGCGGGCGCTGCCTCAACTACGCCTGCATCCCGGCTAAGACGGTGCTGCGGACGGCCGAGATCTACCACGAGGCGCGCAACAGCGAGAACCTCGGGGTGGTCGGCAACGACGTCTCGCTCGACTGGGAGGCCCTGCACCGCCGCCGCGAGGAGGTCTCGCAGACGCTGTCGGGCGGCGTCGAAGGCCTGTGGAAGAAAAGCAAGATCGAGTTCATCCACGGCGACGGATCGCTGACCGCCGACGGCAACGTCAGGGTCGGCGAGGAGGTCTACGAGGCGAAGGCCGTGACGCTCGCGACCGGGTCGGTGGCGCTGCCGATCCCCGGCGTCGAGTTCGGCGGCCGCGTGCTGGAAACCTGGGGCGCCTGGTCCCTGGCTGAGCGGCCGAACCGGGTCGCCGTCGTCGGCGCCGGTGCCTCGGGTGCGGAGCTCGCCTCCGCCTACGCCCGCTTCGGCACCGAGGTGCTGCTGATCGAGATGCTCGACCAGATCCTCCCGGCCGAGGACAAGGACATGGCGAAGGTCGTCGAACGCGTCTTCAAGCGCGAAGGGATCGAGATCTCCACCGGCACTCCGGTCCAGAACGTCGAAGCCGGCGAGAGCGGTGTCAAGTTCTCCTACGGGGAGACGACGACCGAGGTCGACTACCTGATGATCGCCGGCGGACGCGCTCCCGACGTCGAGGGGCTGGGGCTGCAGGAGGCCGGGGTCGAGCTGGAGGAGAACGGCAAGGTCAAGGTCGACGAGCACCAGCGGACCACCAACCCGAAGGTCTTCGCGATCGGCGACCTCACGGGGCGCAAGGCGCTCGCCCACAAGGCCTCCGAGGAGGGCGTGGTCGCGGCCGAGACGGCGGCCGGAGCCGAAACCCACCCCGTCAACCAGGACCTGATCGCCGGCGCCACCTTCTGCCACCCGCAGGTGGCGAGCGTCGGCCTTTCCGAGGCGCAGGCCAAAGAGGCCGGTCACGAGGTCAAGGTCGGCAAGCAGAAAATCTCCGGCGAGGGCGCGGGCACCGTCTACGAGGACAAAGACGGCCTCGTCAAGCTCGTCGTCGAGGCCAGGTACGGGGAGATCCTCGGCGCGCACATCGTCGGCAACCGCGCCTGCGACATGATCGCCGAGCTGGTCGCGGTGATGGAGATCGAGGGCGGCTACCAGGAGCTGGCGCGGACGGTGCACCCGCACCCGACGGTGTCGGAGGCAGTCCTAGACGCTGCTAGGGCCGTCGACAATTGGGCGATCCACGCGTAGACGAGGCGGCCACGGACGCGAAGCGCAGCAGCCGCCGCGTCGTCTTCTACTACGACCTCGGGTCGCCCTACGCGTACCTCTCCGCCGAGCGGATCAGCGGGCTCTTCACCGAAGCCGAGCTGGAGCAGCCGGAGTGGCAGCCGATCCTGCTCGGCGGGTTGTTCCGCCGGTTCGGCCGAGGCTCCTGGGCGGAGACGGAGGCGCGGGCCGAGGGGATGGCGGAGGTCGAGCGGCGCGCCGGCGAGTACGGGCTGCCGCCGCTCGCCTGGCCGAAGCCCTGGCCCAACGACGGCCTGGTGGCGATGCGGGCGGCGACCTTCGCAAAGCAGACCGGCCGCACCGTCTCCTTCTCGCTTGCCGCCTTCCGCCAGGCCTTCGCCGCCGGCCGCGACCTCTCGGACGTCGACAACGTCGCGATCGCCGGCGCCGCCTGCGAGCTGCACCCGCGGGCGCTCCTGAAAGCGGTCGAAACCGAAGCGGTAAAGGGGGCGCTGCGGGAGGCGACCGACCGTGCAGGCGGCCTCGGCGTCGAAGGCGTACCCGCGATGGTCGTCGGCGAGGAGGTGTTCTGGGGCGACGACCGGCTGGAGGAAGCGGTCGAAGCGGCCGCCCGCAGCTGACGCAGTCCCGTCTCGCGAACTGCATCAAATTCTCTCTCTACCGGGGGGAGAATTTGATGCAGTTCGGCAGGGAGGGACGTCATCTAAGGTGAACCCATGGCCGATTTGCCTGACGCCGCCACCTGTTACCAGCTGCTCGCGCGGATGGCGCTGATCCGCCGCTTCGAGGAGGAGGCGGGGCGGCAGTACCAGCGGGCGAAAGCAGGCGGGTTCCTGCACCTGGCGATCGGCGAGGAGGCGACGATCGTCGGCACCACCTCGGTGATGCGCGACGAAGACTTCCTGATCGGCACCTACCGCACCCACGGCCACGCGATCGCCCGCGGGACCGAGCCGAAACGGGTGATGGCCGAGCTGTTCGGCAAGGTCGACGGGACCAGCGGCGGCCGCGGCGGCTCGATGCACATCTTCGACGCCGAGAAACGGTTCATGGGCGGCTACGGGATCGTCGGCGGCAACCTGCCGATCGCCGCCGGCCTCGCCCTCGCCTCCCATTACAAGGGCGAAGACGCGGTCACCGTCTGCATGTTCGGCGACGGCGCCTCCAACACCGGCAACTTCGGCGAGACGATGAACCTGGCGGCATTGTGGAAGCTGCCGATCTTCTTCCTGGTCGAGAACAACCTCTACGGGATGGGGACCGCGGTCGAGCGGCACTCGGCCCAGACCGACCTCTCGAAGAAGGCGGAGGGGTACGGGGTCTCCGGAACGCGGGTCGACGGGATGGACGTCGTCGCCGTGCGCGAGGGGGTCGCCGAGGGGCTGCGGCGGGCGCGCGAGGAGCAGCGGCCGACCGTGCTCGAGGCCTTTACCTACCGCTACCGCGGCCACTCCGCCGCCGACCCCGAGGTCTACCGCAAGCGCGAGGAGGTCGAGGAGTGGCAGGGCAAAGACCCGATCGAGACCTTCGCCCGGCGCTGCGTCGAGGCGGGGGTGCTGGGCGAGCGCGAGGTGCAGCAGGTGCGCGACGAAGCCGAGGCGGCGGTGAAGGAGGCGGTCGAGTTCGCCGAGGCCTCGGGGGAGCCGCCGCTGGCGACGATGTACGAAGGGCTCTACGCGCACACCGAGGCCGACGGCTGGTATGCCGTCGACGAGCGCAGCCCACAGCCGCATCGCGGCGAGCGCGAAGACGAGATCCCGGCGGCGGCGCACGCGCTGGCCGAGGCCGGGGCCGCGTACGCCGAGGAGCCGGCGGGCGAGCGGCCGAACCCGGCCACCCACGGGGACGCGCAGGAGGGCACCGAGCCGCGGGTCAGTGCCGAGTACGAGGCGGGCGACGAGTCCGAAGAGGTGCGGATCGCCGGCGACGAGGGCGAGGGCTGATGGCGGAGCTGCGGATGCGGGAAGCGCTGCGCGACGCGATGGCCGAGGAGATGCGCGCCGACGAGAGCGTCTTCGTGATGGGCGAGGACGTCGCCGTCTTCCAGGGCGCCTTCAAGGTGACCGAAGGCCTGCTCGACGAGTTCGGCGAGCGGCGCGTCCGCGACACGCCGATCTCCGAGAACACGATCGTCGGAATCGGCGTCGGCGCGGCGATGAACGGTCTGCGGCCGATCGTCGAGCTGATGACGGTCAACTTCAGCCTGCTGGCGCTGGACCAGATCGTCAACCACGCCGCCGCGATCCCCTACATGTTCAACGGCCAGGCGCGGGTGCCGCTGGTGATCCGGATGCCGGGGGGCGGCGGCCACCAGCTCGGCCCCACCCACTCGCACAGCTTCGAGGCGCTCTTCCTGCAGGTGCCGGGCCTGCTCGTCGCCTGCCCCTCGACCCCGGCCGACGGGAAGGGCTTGCTGAAGGCGGCGATCCGGGACCCGAACCCGGTCGTCTTCATCGAGCACGAGAGCCTCTACGGGACGCGCGGGGAGGTGCCCGACGGCGACGGCGAGCCGCTGCGCTTCGGCGAAGCCGCGGTGCGGCGCGAGGGCGAGGACGTGACGATCGTCGGCGTGCTGAAGATGGCGCAGGTCGCCGAGCGGGCGGCCGGACAGCTGGCGAGCGAGCACGACGTCGCCGCGGAGGTGATCGACCCGCGCACCCTGCGCCCGCTCGACCTCGACACGATCCTCGCCTCGGTGCGCAAGACCAACCGCGCGGTGATCGTCGAGGAGGGCTGGCCGCACGGCGGCGTCGGCGCCAACCTCGCCGCCCTGATCACCGAGCAGGCCTTCGACTACCTCGACGCGCCGGTCCAGCGCGTCACCGGCGCCGACGTCCACATGCCCTACTCCAAGCGCCTGGAGCAGGCGGCGATCCCCCACGAGGAGCACGTGGTGTCAGCCGCCCTGGCGACCCTCAACAAGTCTTCTTAGCGCCCGTCACCGCGTTCCAGGCGCGGCCGACGGAGAAGTCGGCGTCGACGCGGAAGACGCCTGGGCGGACGGCGCGGGCTACGGTCCAGTCGCCGCGGCGGAGGATGCAGCCGCTGCCGCGGGAGATCGACCAGTAGGGGGTGAAGTTGACGCGGACGAGGAACTCGCCGGGCCGCTTGACGTCGAGGGCGAAGCCCTGGCGGCCGATCCAGAGCGTTTCCGCAGCGGCGGCGCCGAGGGGGGCGACCAGCGGCTTGGGGTCGCGAACCTCGTAGATGCGCCAGTGCGGCGAGCGGAACCGCAGGTCCAGGTAGGAGGGTCCGGCCAGGATCAGCCGCTTCTCTTCTTCGGAGGAGTAGTCGAGCGGCGCGTCGGGGAGGGCGACGTAGGAGATCGCGTTGGCGCGCAGCCAGGCGCCGTAGCTCGCGGAGGTGAGGGGCCCGTCGTCGCCGTAGAAGAGGTCGTCGCGGGTGGTGTCGAGCTGGCGCAGCCAGCCGCGGGCGAGCTCGAACTTCGGCGCCAGGTAGGCGGACTCCCAGTGGTTCGCGGTCGGCGGCACCTCGATCCGGGCGCCGGCGGCGCCGTGGGCGCGCAGCCACTTGGCAGCGGGGTGGAAGTAGGCCGGGCTGGTCGAGGGATCGCCGACCGAGCGGGCGATCTGGGTGACGCTCGCGGTCAGCTGCCAGTAGAGGCTGCCGGCGACCGCGAGGACGAGGACCGGCACGAAGAGCCACCTCGGGACGGCGGGGCGCGGGCGCCGGGAGAGCAGGACGGCGGCGAGGACCGGACCGCCGAAGAGGGCGCCGAGGCGGACCGCGTTGCCGCCCATCGCGTTCGGCAGCAGCCAGACCGCGGTCGAGGCCAGCAGGTAGCCGATCAGGACCCGGCGCAGCTGCCGCTCCTCGGCGCGGACCCCCTGGGTGAGGACGAGCGCGCCGGCGCACCAGAGCGGGATCGCGACGTAGGAGGAGGCGGCAAAGGGGAACTGACCGGATTCCGGGAAGGCCACGTTCGGGATGACGGTGATGAAGAGGGCGAGGGTCCCGGCGGCAAGCGCGAGGAGCCGCGGCCGGCGGCCCGGCTCGACCGCCCCCGCGATGACGACACCGGCGAGGAAGGCGCCGGCCACCGGGCTCGCCAGCGGGCAGGCGGCGGCGAGGAGGAGGGCCGGGGCGGTCCGTTCGAGCTGCAGGCAGCGGAGCGCCGCGAGGCCGAGGGCGACGCCGAGCGCGAAGGTCAGCTGCCCGTCGGCCAGGAGGGTGACGACGCCGGCGGCGAACCAGAGCGTCGCCCAGCGCGCCCCCACCCCCCACCGGTCCCGGACCAGCCGGTCGAACAGATAGGAGGAGGCGATGACCGCGCACATGCCGACCACCTGCGGCCCGAGCAGCGCCGCCAGCGGCGGAAAGAGGAGGCTGTAGGTGAGGGTGTAGTGGCCGCCGTACCAGCTGCCGTTCCAGATCGCGAGGCCGGCCCGCTGGAACAGCTCGGTGCGGAAGACCTGCGCTGCCAGGTCGCCGACGGGCGGGCTCCAGATCAGCATCGCCAGCGCCAGCAGGGAGCTGAGCGCCACGGCCGGAAGCCATTCGGGGCGAAGGGGCTTGGACTGGACCATGGGCGCGGCCAAAGGATAAGGCGGCCAACTGCAACGATTGCTAAATGACCGCCGAGGTCCTCGTCAAGCGCCTAGGTGTCGTCCCCTACCTGGAGGCCTGGCGGCTGCAGAAAGAACTGGCCGAGCAGCGCCGCCGCAACGGGGTCCCGGACGTCCTCCTCCTCCTCGAGCACCCCCCCACCTACACGCGCGGGCGCCGCTCGAAGCCCGAGGAGCTGCCGATGGGGGTCGACTGGTATGAGGCCCAGGGAATCGAAGTCCACGACACCGACCGCGGCGGCCTGGTCACCTACCACGGGCCGGGCCAGCTGGTCGCCTATCCGATCGTCGACCTGGGGGCCTACGGCGACGACATACACGCCTACGTCAGGGGACTGGAGCGGGTGATCGTCGGCGCCCTCGCCGAGGCAGGCGTGCCGGCGCAGACGATCGATGGCCTGACCGGCGTCTGGACGACGGGCGACCCACCGCCGACCCTCTCCCCGAGCCCCGCCCGCAAGATCGCCTCGATCGGCCTCCACGTGAGCCGCGGGGTCACCACCCACGGCCTCGCGATCAACGTCGACAACGACCTCCAGCCCTTCGAGTGGATCGTGCCCTGCGGAATCGAGGGCGCGGCGATGACCTCGGTCGCGAGGGAGGTGGGAGGAGGACCAACGGTCAAGGCGTTCTCGGACCTACTCGTCTCCCACTATGCAGACGTCTTCACGAGAAAGCCCCGGGACGGCGCTGCCGTCCCGGGGCCTTTCGTCAAGCGTTAGCGACCGGGAGGCCGAACATCCGGCCTCGGGGTCACTTTCGGTTGTCAGGACGCGGTCACCGCCCAGCTGCCGCGGGCTGACGTTTCGCTGCCCAATTTGAAGGGAACGACCATTCCGAATTCGTTGGCTGCTTCGTAGATCGAAGACGGCGGGAAGAATCCGGGTCTACCCGGGAAACCTTCCCTCGCGGCTTCGTCTTCATAGATGCAGAGGATCCCGGGGGCTGCTTCGGGTTCGCTTGCGCTTCCAGGGCAGGCTTCTTCGAACGCTTCTTCGTCTGCTTCGCGTTCTTCCGGTTCGCTGGGTGCCGGGAAGGGCCCGTACGGGATGGCTTCTCCGTCGTTCAGTTCGACGCCGAGGGTTTCGAACAGCTGATATACGGCAACCGGTACCGGTGAGACCCGCTGATTGAAGGAGATCGACACCAAAGAAATATCTTCAGCCGACGTCCCCTGACCACCGGAGGTGCCCCATGCTCCCATGAGCGTCGCTTCCGACGGCAGTTCGCAGACGGGGTTCGTTTCACTGCAGATACCGGCTTCCCCGGTGTCGCCTTTCGGCCCTTCTCCGCCGGTGTCGCCTTTCGGCCCCTGCGGTCCTTGGTCGCCCTTCGGCCCCTGTGGTCCCTTGTCGCCCTTCGGTCCCTGCGGACCGGCGGGACCGGCCGGACCCGTGGCGCCTTTCTTGCCGTTCTTGCCCGCGTATTTCTTGGCGATCTTGATGACCTGCTTTTCCTGCTTCTTGGTGAGTCCGCCGGCGGCGAAGGCGGTGCCCGCGACGGCGGCAACCAGCGCCACGACCGCGACCACCAAGCCCGCGGTGCCGAGCCTGTTGTGGATTCGTTTGAACATTTACCTGTTCCCTCCCTTTCGACCTCTGCTGTTCCGAGGGGCGGCGACGAGGGTCTCTCCCGGCCGCGACAGCGGCTCAGCCAGCCCACTGGGCTCGCAAACGGCCGCGAACACCTCCCCGTTCCCACGGTGGCTCCTCCGCATTCCGTCGGAACCCTGCGTCACCGTAAGTAGTCGTCGGCGGTGGTGTCAAGAAACAGGGGCGTTCCTCCGAGCCGTGGGGTGGATTGCGCTGGAGGGTAATTTAGCCTGCAAACCGTAGGTTTTTGCGCCACGCTGGGAGTGACATTTGTCACTGGCTTCCACGCTTCTCCTCAGTCCGATGCCGAGAAGCCTGGGCTCTCGCACTAGGATCGATCATCTTTGAGTATCCGAACGGCGCGTAGCAAAAGCCGAGGAATCTGGCAAGTGGCGACCCTCCTCTTCAGGATCGAGCTTTTGCCTGCAAACACGCCTATAGCGGCTCGCGGTCCGGGTGACAAATGTCGCTCTGGACGACTTGTCACTGCGTGCCTTTGGGGCTACCCTGGATATCGTCGCGTACCCATCAGGGACTGCGATCCATTTGGGAGAGGTGGCAGCGCATCGAACAGCAGCCGATAAAGCTATCCGGCCAGGGAACGTCGGTCGCCGAGATGCTCAAACTGCTCGGCGACGGCGCGAACGGGCCCATCCTCATGGCCCTGGGGCCTCGCTCGTTGCGAACGAAGAAGCTGACCGAAAAAGTCCCGACCTACGCGCCCCGGACGGTTTATCGGCACGCTCGCAAGCTCTCCGAACTCGGGCTCGTCGATCGCGAAGAGGTCGCCGGGGTCCCCTCGACCGTAATCCACAGCCTCAGCCCGGCCGGGCGAGACCTCTACCGCCTGGTCGAGTCCTTTGCCGAGGCCTCCGTTCCGTGGATCAGCGGGCCGGGGTCGGGCGACGGGCTCTGGACAGTCCTTGGCCTGCTCGGGGAGATGTGGACACACGGCTGGCTCGAGGAGCTCGGGCAGGGAGGGCGCTCGGCCACCGACCTTGCCGAGGCCACCGCTCATATGACCTTCCACCAGGTCAGCCGGCGGACCCATCAGCTGATGTCTTGGAGCCTCCTCTACGAGAGCGCCGCCCGCGGCCATCGCAAGCGCTACCAGCTGAGCGACCAGAGCCGGCACGCGACGGCGCTGATCGCCGGGCTCGGCCGCTGGCGGCAGCAGCACGTCGAGGGTCAGGAGGAAAGGGGGCTGACGGTCAGTGAGATGGGAGCGGCGCTGCGGGCCGCGCTGCCCCTGCTGCAGCTCCCCGCACACCAGGAACGAAGCCTCAAACTCGGGATCGTCGGCACAACCGGGCAGGACGGCCAGCGCGGCTCTTCGACCCTGACCGTCCACGTCAGCGCCGGCGGCGGCGTCCGTTGCGTCAAGGAGAAAACCTCCGAAGACGCCTGGGGGATCGGGACCGTCGACACCTGGTTCGCGACGATCCTCGACGGCGACCGCAAGGCGATGCGCACCGGCGGCGACGGCGAGCTCGTCGACGACTGCCTGAAATCGCTGCACGACACCCTGTGGGCCGCTCCGGCCGAGGTTGGTGCTCGCTAGGCTCGGGTGAGCCGATGAGCGAGACCGCCGAGCGCATCCACGTCACCCGTTCCCGTGCCAAGCCGGGCGGCGCCGCCGCCAGCGCCGACGGCACCGTCCCGTTCCGCCGCGCCCGCAAGCCGCCCTGGCTGAAGGTGCCGGCGCCGGGGGGGCCGAACTACCGGCGGCTGAAGGAGAAGATCGGCTCCGACAACCTCCACACCGTCTGCGAGGAGGCCAACTGCCCGAACGTCGGGGAGTGCTGGGAGCGCGGCACGGCGACCTTCATGATCCTGGGCGACGTCTGCACCAGGCGGTGCGGGTTCTGCAACGTGCAGACCGGCAAGCCGACCTGGAACGACCCCCTGGAGCCGCTGCGGGTCGCCAACCAGGTGAAGGCGATGGGACTGCGCCATGCCGTCGTCACCTCGGTCGACCGCGACGACCTGCCCGACTACGGGGCGAGCGCCTTCGTCGGCGTGGTCCGGTCGATCCGGATGCTGGCGCCGGGTTGCAAGGTCGAGATCCTCACTCCCGACTTCCGCGGCCAGGAGATGCCGTTGGCGAAGGTGGTCCACGAGCGGCCCGACGTCTTCAACCACAACGTCGAGACGGTGCCGCGCCTCTACCCGGTCGCCCGCCGCGGCTCGCAGTTCCTGCGCTCGGCGCGGGTGCTGAAGATGGCGAAGGAGATGGGGGGCGGGGAGGTCGTCACCAAGTCCGGCCTGATGGTCGGCCTCGGCGAGAGCTTCGAGGAGATGGTCGAGACCTTCGGCCTCCTGCGCGAGCACCACGTCCAGGTCCTCACCGTCGGCCAGTACCTGCGCCCGACCGAGAACCACCTGCCGGTCGTCCGCTACTGGCACCCGGACGAGTTCGCCGCCCTGGAGCGCGCCGCGTACGACCTCGGCTTCGAGTCCGTCGCGGCCGGGCCGCTGGTGCGGTCGAGCTACCACGCGGACCAAAACCTGCCCGAGGGCAAGCGGGCGGAGAGCCTGCTGGCTTAGCGCCAGCCGCCTACAATCTCCCCTGCGGGGCCATAGCTCAGCTGGCAGAGCGCGTCGCTTGCACCGACGAGGTCGCCGGTTCGATCCCGGCTGGCTCCATCGCAGAAGCCTCTCGACCTAGTCGAGGTCGAAGTCCTTCGGGGGCTTCTGCTCGAACCAGAGCTCGTCGTCCTCGGGGGCGTTCTCGAGGAAGTCGGGCGTGTCCTCGAGGACGTCCTCGTGGCCGGTGTCGGGGTCGTAGTCGGGGCGGCCGCGATCGTCGTCATCCTCGGACTCGTCGTCCTGGTCCTCGTAGACGAGGGCGGAAGGCTCGGCGACCGGCGCGGGAATCTCGTGCTCGTCCGTGAGTGGGGAGAGCTGAGGCTCGTCGCTGAGCGGTGCCTCGAGCGCCTGGTCGAGCTCGTCGGAGAGGCGCTGCTCGCTCCAGAAGTCCTCGTCCTCTTCGTCCTCATCGGCGAGCGGCGCGGCAGGCGCGTCGGCCCGGGAAGCCTGGATCTCTCCCGCAGGCTCGGCGGCGGGGGCGTCCTCGGTCCCCATCTCGGCCTCGATGTCGAAGAGCTCGGTCGGCTGCTCGGAGACCGACTGCCGGTCTCCGCTCTCCGGCGCCTCCACGGCGGGTGCAGCGGCCTCGGCTGGCTCGACGACGATCTCGTGCTCCATGGCCGGCGGCTCCTCCATGACCGGCAGCTCCTCCTCCGCAGGAGGGGCGCCCTGGCCCGCGTCCTCGGCCGGGGCGAGCGGGGCGTCGGCCTCCGGCGCGACCGCGTCCGTCGCCTCGACCTGCGGCTCCTCGCGCTCCTTGGCGTGCTCGGGCGGGGGCGGCTCCTGCAGGTCGGCGACGTTGATCCGGCGACCGCCGCTCTCCTCCGCCGGCTCCGCGGCCCCCGGCGCAGACATGAACTCGGTCGGCGCCTCGGCGAAGGGGTCGGGCTCCTCCGGCCGCCCCGGCGGACCAAAGGCCTCGTCCTCGAGCCGTTTCAGCTCGGCCTCATCCGCGCCATGGGCGCGCTTCAGTTCCAGGTGCTCGCGAATTGCGTCGTCGAGGATGCTCATGCTGACTGCTCCCGCAGGAGGCTCTCAAAGACTATGGGGTTATCCTGTCGCTTGCGAGGCAATGGGAGCAACTTCCCATCCCGCAGAGCCCGGGGCTATAGCTCAGCTGGCAGAGCGCCTGGATCGCACCCAGGAGGTCGGCGGTTCGAATCCGCCTAGCTCCATGTAAAGCCGCTGCAAAAGCCGGGGTCTCGGCGCTTTTCGGCGGGTTGGCGAGATTGCCTTGCCCGGTTCAGTCAAGTTCTGGTCAAGTGGCCCACCGCAGCGCCGCCCTTTGCTTTGCCGAGAGCCGGCTTTTCCGCTCGCCAGCGGCACGGGGCAGGATGACCACCGCGCCACCATCTTCCCCGCGCTCATCCTCGAGCTCAAGTAGGTCGGCAAAGGCGCTGCCGGCGAGTTGCGCGCGCAGCTCAAGTGTGTGCCGGGCCTGATCGAAGAGGTGGGTGTAGACGTCGAGCGTTGTGGTCAGGTGGGCGTGACCGAGGATGCGGCTGACCTGGGCGACGTCGAGGCGCAGGTCGACGATCAGGTGGCTGGCGAAGGTGTGGCGCAGGTCGTGGAAGCGGAGCCGCGGCCAGCCGCCGTCTTCGAGGCCGGCCCTCTCGGCGGCGCTGTTGAGGGCGCGGCGCTCGGCGTTCCGGTGCCCGAGCGGGGTACGGCTGGCGGTGGCGAAGACCCAGTTCTGCGGCCCGGCGCCGGGGGCCGAGCGCCGGTGCTCACCCAGGAGCGCGACCAGCTGCGGCGCCAGGGGGATCTCGCGGCAGGCGGCGGGGGTCTTCGGCGGCACCCGCCGCGCCGGGACTCCACAATGGGCGCGCGAGAGCTGGGCGCGGACGTGCAGCTCGCCGGAGACGAGGTCGAAGTCGGCCCAGATCAGGCCCAGCAGCTCGGAGATGCGCAGACCGGTGTAGAGGGCGGTGGCGATCAGCGGTCGGTAGCGCGGGGCGCATGCCTCTAGCAGCCGGGCGATCTGCTCACGACCGAGCACCCGCTGACGGCGGCGAGCCGGATGCGGGCGCTCGCCCGTCTCCAGCTTCTCGACCGGGTTCTCGGCGATCCAGCCGTTGCGGATTTGCGAAGCGCAGAACGCTCTGGAGCGTCGCCAGCACTCCCGCGATCGTCTTCTCCGAGCGACCGCGCGCCCGCAGCTCGGTGATCAGCTCGGCGACATCGCCCACCCGCACCGAGCGCACCAGTCGCTGGCCCAAGGCCGGCAGCAGGTGTTTGTTCAGGTGGTAGCGATGATGCTCGATCGTCCGCTCACGCCGCTCGCCCGCTTCCACGCGGCGCTCGTAGCGCTCAATCCACCACCCCGCGACCCTGGCGAAGCGAAGCTGCGGCACGGCTGGGACGATTCCCAAGCGGGTGGCGTCGATGAAGGCGGCGCGCTCGACCCGTGCCGCTTCGAGGTCGTAGCCGACGGTGCGAAAGCGCGGCCTGCCGCCGGCCATGAAGCAGACCGCGTATTTGCCGTTGGGCTGCTGGTAGATGCCCTGCTCGAGTGCGCCTGGCGGGGCGTTGCTGCTCGTCCATGTCTCCTCCGATCCGAAAAAGAGGAGGATTGCACCAGGCGCCCGTGGCAGCGCCCCGGACCTCTCCGGATCGACGCCGCCCGAGCCCGCTCGATTACCAGCGGCCGCCCGAGCTACCCTGTCCTCATGACCACCCGCCAGAAGGCCGAGCAGCTCCTGAGGACCATGCCCGACGAGCAGGTGCCGGTGGCGCTCGAGGCGCTCGAGGCCGTCGAACGCTACGCGCAGACGCTGAAAGTGCTGCGCACACGCGATCCTCAGAAGAGCGAGCGAGAGCTGATGGAATCGCTGGTCCGGATCAAAGAGGGCGATGATGCGATCGAGCAGATCGGGGCGCGCTTCGCCGGCGTCGATCCCGACGAGCTCGAGCGCGAGGCCGTCAAGGCCGTCGGCGAAGTGAGAGCCGAGCGCGCAAGCGGTAGCGCTTGAAGCGATTCGTCATCGACCCGAGCACGCTGGTTTCCGGGATTGCGGGAATTCAGGGCGAGAGCCCACCGGCGCTGCTCATTCGCGCGCTGCAGGCGATGCGGTTTGAGATCGTCGTCTGTCCCGAGATCCTGAGCGAGGTGAGCAAGGCGCTCCGCAAGCCCTACTTCCGGGACAGGGTGCCGGCCGCGGAGGCACGCCGCGCCGTGATGCGGATCAGAGAGGTCGCAATCCTCTCTGAGGATCCGCCTGCGATCGAGCCGACGCTGCGCGACCCGAACGACGACTACCTCCTCGCCCTCGCCCGCCAGGTCGGTGCCGAGGCCATCGTCACCGGAGACAAGGACCTACTCGACCATCACGAGGACTTGAGACCGCCTGCCATAACCGCTCGCGAAGCCTGCGAGTTGCTCGGCGCCGGTGGTTAACCGCTCGACGCGTCGCGCCACTCCTCCAGCATCCGCTCCACCTCGTCGCGCACCAGCATCCGCGCCTCGCCGCGGTCCCGGCCGGACATCAGCAGCTGGTCATAGGGCGTGTCCCGGTGGCGGACCGAGGCGGCGACGGCAAGGGCGAGCGCGCCGGAATCGATCGCCCGCCCCGCAGCGCTGCGGCCCACCCGCCCGCTGCCGCGGGCTCCCGCGTGGCGGGCGATCTCCGCGGCCCGCTCGCGCGGGCAGCCGGGGAAGAGGCGGCGGATCTCCGCGGCCAGATCCGACTGAAACGCGAGATCCTGCTCGGCGCGGCGAAGGCTCTCCCGCTCGCGGCGCCTCGGCGTCGGCGAGACATTCCGCCTCCGCCTGCTCGAGCGCCGGCTCCTCGACCAGGATGCCCTGGCGCTCGTAGCGCCTGCGCGCCCTACTGAAGCGGACGACGACGGCCGAGAGGCCGCTCGCCTTCCGCGCCC
Source organism: Solirubrobacterales bacterium (assembly GCA_035712505.1). GTDB lineage: Bacteria > Actinomycetota > Thermoleophilia > Solirubrobacterales > 70-9 > VAYN01. The sequence continues at coordinate 5,633 of DASTAR010000061.1, read as the reverse complement.
GCCTGGTCAGGGCAGCGTCGCCGGCGGGCAGATAGACGAGGTGGCCGAGATCGGCGCAATCGAGGCAAAGGGGACCCCTCTCCTCCATCGTCAACAGGCCGCCGCCGCTCCCGCACTCCACGCAGCTCCAGTCCTTCAGGGCCGAGACGACGACGATCTCGGACTTCGCACCGCCTTCCCCGCGCCCCTCAGACACGCCTGCCTCAGCCGGCCGCCCGGGCGCGCAGGGCGAGCCGCAGCGCCTCGCGGCCGGCGGCCGAGAGCGTCAGCTCGTCGCGAGCGCGCCGCCGCTCGCGGTCGTATTCGTACTCGTGCACCAGCAGGCCCAGGGCCTGCGCCGGGCGGAGGACCTCCCAGGCGCAGGCCCTCACGTCGAGGGCAGCCGGCGCCTGCCCGGCCGCGTTCCAACCCTCGGCGACGATCGCCGCATGAACCCGCGCCACGAGGTCGTCGAGCGAGCCCCTCTCTGGGCCGGCGAGCAGCACCGCCACGGTAAGCTCCTGGACGGCGCCGGAGAATCCCTCGGCGGCGATCAGGTGCGGTGCGGCCGCGTCGCGAAGCCCGCGCCGGTCGCCCAGCAGCGCCTTACCCCGCGCGGTCAGGACGGCGCGGCGAGCGCTCCTGCGAAGGAGCCGCATCCGCCGGGCCAGCTCGTGCACCTCGCACAGCGAGGCCACGTCTTCTTCGCGCTGAGGGCGCTCCGCCGACCACCAGGCCGGGAAGCGCTCGACCGACCGCTGAACCAGGTCGCGATTGAGCGCCCCGGTCTGCGTCAGGCCGATCCCCTCGGCGGCGCGCTCGAGCAACCAGGCCAGCGGCTCCATCGACTCGCACATCTCCTCTTCCTCCGCTGTCGGTCCCCGCAGCATCGGCAGAACGGGTGCGATCAGCTCCGCCCGCGCCTCGCTCCCGCCGCGAGCCCAGTGCTCGATCCGCTCGGCGACGACGACGCCGAGCGGGGCGAGGCCGCCGAGCTCTGAGGCGGGCTGTCTCAGGAACTCGGCGACCAGGTCGGCCTGCCGGCGCTTGAACCCGCGGGCGCCGGTGTCAACATGCTCCCTCTCGATCCAGCGCTCGAGCTCGAGCGCCACCTGGTCGCGTAGCCGTGCCTCCTCGAAGCCCATCACCGGGCGCCAGGCGAGCACCTCGGTGTCGGGCGGCTCGAGGCCGGAAGCGACGAGCGCCTCGCGCAAGCGCTCGTCCGCCGCAGGGTCGTCTTCCTCCCAGGCCTCCAGCATCGCCATCGTCTCTTCTGAGGTACAGAGCCGCGCGTATGTCTCGGCGTCTTCGCCGAAGAGCTCGAGGAAGCGGCCGAGGCGGCCGGCGACTTCCCGCATCACGGCGAGCGGGGCCAGCAGCTTGCAGGGCAGCTGGTACCAGAGAAAGAGCTGCAGCCGGTAGCGGCTGACTTCCAGCGGCGCATCGTCATCCTCACGGCCGGCGATCAGCTCTAGGGCCGCCTCCACGTCGCCAGGGGCCTCGAGGTCGTGCTCGCCCAGACGAGCCAGGGCACGCGCAACCGCGGTTGGCGACAGCTCTACGGGCACCGCCTCAGTCTGCCTCAATCGCAGCGACGAAGGAATCGCTCACTCGAACCGGTCCTCCAGATTTCAGGCACTCCTCGCCAGAAGTGCCTGACTCCCTTCATATCCCTTCATATCCCTGCGCATTTCCAGAATCTCGTCCTCTGGCAGGTTCGCGCAAAGTTGCTGGAAATCGGGCTGTTGTCGCTGCTTTTCCTCAGCCGACCTTCGTGCATCGCACCCAGGAGGTCGGCGGTTCGAATCCGCCTGGCTCCATCATCAGGGCCCATATCCGGCAGGAGGGGCTGACACCGCCTGGATCCGTGGGGATTGACGGCGATTTCCGATTATCCGCCTCTCTTCCGGCGGCGGCGGAAGCCAGTGACCCGCCTCTTCGCCGGCGTTGCATCGGAGCCGCGCGGTTGCTGCGAGACGCGACTGGAAACACTCGCTAACCCCCAGTCGTGGCTCTTGTGGTATGCCCACCGGGGGCGTTACGATGCCGGCCCTATGCGACGACTCGCCCTCATTCTCTGTTGCCTGTTCCCCCTCTCCGTGCCCGCAGCGGCGGCCGCCGCCGACTTCGAACCGGCGCCCGGCACGTACATAGTGGACACGTCCACGCTCAAAATCACGGGGCCGGGTACCGACATCACGGGTGTCGATCAGGGCGGCGTCGCCGTGTTCGCCTTCGGCACCGTGAACATCCCCTCCGGCGTGACGCTCAACGCCTCCGGCTCGCGACCGCTACGAATCCAGGCCAGCGGCGACCTGACGCTCGCGGGCGTCCTCAACGGCAACGGCACGAGCACGGAAAACTTCGATTCGGGACCAGGAAGCCCAGGGGGCCCCGGCGGCGGCAGCGGTGGCAGCGGGAACGCCTCGACGTGGACGCAGGGCGAAGGTATCGGCGGCGGCGGCGCGGCCACCTCGTACGACGACGGTGGCGGCGGCGGAGGCTTCGGTGGCGCCGGGGCCCGCGGTGGCACGAGCTCGTTCAACGCGGCCGGAGTCGGCGGCGCGGCCGGTCGGGCCTACGGCAGCCTCGACGGCGGGTTCGTGGGCGGCAGCGGCGGCTCTGGCAGCTCCTCGGCGGCGGGGGGCGGAGGCGGCGGCGCGATCGCGCTATTCGGCCGCACCGTGACAATCACCAGCAGCGGCGAGGTGCATGCAGACGGCGGTGGCGGTGCGGTGGGCTCGGGCGGCTCGGGCGGCGGCTCGGGCGGCGGGATCCTGGTAGTCGGCAGCGTCATCGACAACCAGGGCCAGATCACCGCCAGGGGCGGCGAAGGCGGCGCCGGCGGCTGCTGCGGCGACGGTGGCGGTGGCGGTGGCGGTCGGGTCTCCTTCCGGGGCACGGTGCTCGTGGCGACGGGAACTCCCGACGTCACCGGTGGCACGTCCGGCACCAGGAGCACGCCTACGCCCTTCGGCCACGGTGCCCTGAGCCCGGACTTCAAGGGCGCGGACGGCGTGGTCACGAGGACCACGGGCACCCGGGTGATCAACTTCGACGACACCACGGCGTCGAGCCTCTTCGTCGGCAGTGAAGGACCGCTGAGGGATCGCTACGCCGGCCAGGGCGTTAGGTTCACCGGCCCCGCGGCCAACGACGGAGGAGCGATTCTCAACGTCAACACGTTCGGCGTGAACGGCCAGAGCGGGCTGAACGCTCTCGCGTTCAACACCGGCGTGACCTACACCCCCGAACAGGGCGGCGGGGTCGCCCAGGGGCCGGAGACGATCACCTTCGACACGCCGATCAGCTCGGCCTCGATCAATACCGGCCAGGGCGCCGGCGGCACCGCGACGCTCACGGCCTTCCGCGGCTCGACGGTGGTCGGGTCGGCATTCCGCACGTCGAGCGCCACGCTTGCGCCCTTGACCGTCAGCGGCGAGCACATCACGAGCCTCGTGCTGTCGTTCACCGGCAGCGCCATCGTGTTCGACGACCTGCGCTGGAACACCGAGCCGATCTCCAAAGGCGACTCCTTCAGCGTGAACCAAGGCGGGGCGTTGAGCATCCCCGCTTCCGGGGTGCTCGGCAACGACAGCGACCCCGACGGGGACCCGCTCACCGCGACGCTGGAAAGCGCCCCGGCGAATGGATCCGTGTCCCTCCAGCCCGACGGCGGCTTCACCTACACGCCGAAGAGCGGCTTCACGGGCACTGACTCGTTCAGCTACCGCGCCAGCGACGGCAACGGCAGCGGCAACAGCGCCACTGTCTCGATCAACGTCGTCGCGCCGCCGCCTCCCTCCTCCTCCTCATCATCATCGCCGCCGCCGCCGGCTTCGTCCCCACCGCCGCTGCTGTCATCGACGATCGGCGCCCACTGGCTGCCATTCCGGGCGTACACCAAAGTTCTCTCGCTGTCGGTCAGCGACATCCCAGCGGGCGGTCAGGTGAGCGTTCAGTGCAAGACCAAGACGAAGCGTCAGCAGGAAAAGGGTTGCCCCTTCGCGAGCAAGGCCTACAAGGTCGAGAAGGCGACCCGGAAGCTGAACCTGGGCAAGCCGTTCCTCGACAAAAAGGTCCCAGTCGGGGCCAAGATCGCGATCACGATCACGGCCCCCGGATTCACGGGGAAGCGATTCACCTACGTGATCCGCCGCAGCAAGCCGCCGAAGCCCCCCAAGCCGGTGTGCATCCTGGCCGGCGGCAAGCCGGGCGCCTGCCCGAGCTGAGCTGAGACTCCAGACGGGGCGGCACTTCATCAGGACTGCGGCAGCTTCGCCGTGCCGCGCTTGGTGACCGGCCGCGAGGGTGGTGGGACGACCGGGCCGACGTCGCCGTCGGGGGCCTGGTCGAGGTCGACGATTACCGGGGCGTGGTCGCTTGGGGCTTTGCCTTTGCGGGCCTGGCGGTCTATCCAGGCGGCTTGGACGCGGTCGGCTATTGGGGTGGTGGCGAGGATCAGGTCTATGCGCATGCCCAGGTCGCGGTGGAACATGCCGGCTCGGTAGTCCCAGTAGGTGAAGATACGCTCGTCTGGCCAGCGGTCGCGGATTAGATCGTGGAGGCCTTGCGCTTGTAGGTCGGCCAGGGCGGCGCGCTCGGGTGCCGTCACGTGGGTGTGGCCGGCGTAGGCCTCGGGATCGAAGACGTCCTCGTCGCTTGGGGCGATGTTCATGTCGCCGCAGACGACCGTCGCCTCCGGCCCGGCCGCAACCACGTCGCGCAGCGCCGCCAGCCACCTCAGCTTGTACTCGTAGTGCTCTGAGCCGGGTTCGCGGCCGTTGGGGACGTAGACCGAGAAGACCCTGATCCCGCCGCAGGTGGCGGCGATCGCGCGCGCCTCCGGGTGCGGGAACCCCGGCGCCTCCGCCAGCCCCCGCTCGACGTCGCTCAGGCCGGCGCGGGAGAGGATCGCGACGCCGTTCCAGCTCGCCTCACCGTGGGCGGCGACCTCATAGCCGCGGCCACTCAGCTCCTCCCCGAGCAGCTCGGCGAACGCCTCGTCGGCCAGCTTCGTCTCCTGCAGGCAGACGACGTCGGGCTGCCGTTCGTCCAGCCACGGCAGCAGGCGCGGCAGGCGCTGCTTGACCGAGTTGACGTTCCAGCTGGCGATCCGCACCGTTCCACGCTACCCGGGGCGGCGCTCAGCGCAGCGAGAAGAGGTCCAGGGTGCCGCTGCCGCTGTGGTCGTTGACGTCGCCCTCGGGCTCGGCGACGTGGCCGTCGACGACGATCGGGCTGTTCCAGTGGCCGGGGGCGCCGGGGAGGCGGGCGATCGGCGTGCCCGAGCCGGGCGAATAGACCTCGATGCCGCCGCCATTCGGTTCGTAGACGTAGAGGAGGCCGCCGGCGAAGACCGGGCTGGTGCCGGCGCTGTCGTTTTCCCAGCGCTTGTGGAGGCGCCCGTTGCGGAGGGCGTAGGCGGCGGTGGCGGAGAAGTCGGCGACGAAGACGGTCGTCGCCTTGCCATGGTGCCAGACGGCGGGCTGAGTGAAGAGCATGTCGCCGCCCGGCGTCGGCAGCGCCTGGGCTTCGCCGCCGAGGCGGACCGAGCCGGGGCGGTGGCCGTTCAGGCGGGCGAGGCGGAGGACGCGGATGACGCCGTCCTTGCCGGCGATCATCACCCTGCCGTGGCCGAGCAGCGCCGGGGC
>DASTAR010000060.1:0-12207 GCA_035712505.1 Solirubrobacterales bacterium | reverse complement strand
GAGGGACCACCCCGGCCCCCCAACCACCATCCTCAGCCCGTACAAGCCCCGGTGCTCACCGATTCCGCCGTCCGCTCGAGCGCCCCCTGCACCTGCTCGGCCGGAATCGCAAAGCCCCCGTGCGGCCCGCTGGTCGTCGCCGCGAAGACCGTCCCCACCACCTCGCCCCGCGAATCCACCAGCGGCCCGCCGGAGTTGCCGCTGCGAACCGCCCCGCTCAGCGCGGTGATCGTCCGTTCGACCGGGCCGTTGCCGTAGGAGTCCTCGCTGATCGTCGCCCGCGTTTCGCCGATCCGCGCCGGCTCCAGCGTGTAGGGCCCGTCTTCGGGATAGCCGAGCACGGCGGCGTCCTCCCCCTCGCGCCTCTGCGAGCTGATCGGCAGCGCCGGCAGCGCCGCGCCGACCCGCAGCAGTGCCAGGTCCTGCTTCGGCTCGTAGTAGATCGGCGTCGCGTCGAGCTCGGCGCCGTCCTGGGTGGTCACCGTGGTGTCGTCGGCACCGGCGACCACGTGCGCGTTGGTGACGACGATTTCCGGCTCGACCGCCCAGCCCGATCCCTCGATCCCAAGGCCGCAGGCGGTGCTCAGGACCCGCACCACCGAGTCGCCGGCGTGCAGGACCTCGCGGTCGGAGGCGATCCTCGAATCGGGCGCGGCGACCGGCGCCGCCGGGCCGAGGACCGTCGGCGCCGGGTCGACCCGGTCGAGCGCGTTCAGCAGCGGTCCGGTCGGCGGCAGGACGTCGTTGAGGCTGCGCAGGATCAGCGACTGCTGGATGTCGGCGCGCAGCCGCGCCGTCGAGGGCGCGTGCAGGAGCACCGCGCCGAAGACCCAGGCAAGGCCGAGCGCGACCGAGGCGATCAGCGCCGCCCCGCCGGCCCCGTCGGCCATGTGCATGAACGGCCGCCTCACGACCCTTTCCCGCAGCCCGAGGGCGAAGCTCTCGACCGTCACCGCCGTCAGCGCTCCCGCCAGCAGCGCTCCGAGCGCGCCGCAGAGCGGCGCGTAGGGCGAATCGGCGCCCTTGGTCAAGAGCAGCGGCCCGATCCGGCTGCCGGCGAAGGCCCCCGCCGCAAACCCGACGAGGGTCAGCGCGCCGACGATCAAGCCCTGCCGGTACCCCCAGAGGCCCAAAGCGAAGGTGAAGGCGAGAATCGCCCAGTCCAACACAGTCACTCGTGAATAGAAGCATGCCGGGAGAGCCTCCTTTAGCTTTCGCGCAGTGAATCAGTCGTCCACTCAGGCGGATCGCAGGCGTCGTCTCCTCACCCGCGCCCTGCCGCTGGGGCTGGTGGCGCTGGTCGCCTTCGTCATCGGCCTCACCGCCGGCTCCCCCGGATCGCCGGAAAAGGACGCCGCGCGGCGCTTCGCCGAGGCGTGGGCGGCGAAGAACTACAAAGCGATGTACGCGGAGCTGAACGAAGCCTCGCGGGCGCGCGTGAGCCGGAAGGAATTCGAAGCCGTCTACCGCGAAGCCCTGGAGACGGCGACGGTGCGCGGGATCGACGCGGGCCCGGTCGGCGATGCACAATCCGCCGGCGCCGGCAAGGTCGTCCCGGTTGCGATGACGATCCAGACCGTCGCGTTCGGCACCGTCGAAGAGGACCTCGATCTCCCCTACTCCGACGGCGGAGTCGGCTGGGACGAGAGCCTCGTCTTCCCCGGCCTGCGCCCAGGCGAGGAACTTGCCGCCGACGTCGAACTCGCCGAACGGGCGCCGATCCTCGCCCGCGACGGCACGCCGCTGGCCGAGGGGCCGGCCGAAGACCGCGAACACCCGATCGGCAGCGCCGCGATCGACGTCACCGGCGAAGTCGGCGAAGCCCCCGAAGAAGAGTGGCCCGAGCTGGCGCGCCACGGCTTCGGTCCGGAAACGCCGGTGGGGATCAGCGGCCTCGAGCGCGCCTTCAACGCCCGTCTCGCCGGCAGGCCCGGCGGCAAGCTGCTGGCCGTCTCCGAAGACGGCTCATCGGTCCGGACCCTCGCCCAGGGCAAGCCGCAGAAGGGTGCCGCGGTGAAGACGACGATCGACCCCGAACTGCAGGAAGCGGCGGTCTCGGCGCTGGCCGGGCGCGCCGGCGGCGTCGCCGTGCTCGACGCGCAGCGAGGCGACGTCCGCGCCCTCGCCGGCCAGGCCTTCTCCGCTCCCCAGCCGCCCGGCTCGACCTTCAAGATCATCACCACGACGGCGGCGCTGGAGGCGGGCAAGGTCAGCCTCGACGACGAATTCGAAGTCACCAACGGCGTCAACGTCGGCGGACGCTTCCTCAACAACGCCAACGGCGAGTACTGCGGCGGCACCTTCCGCCAGGCCTTCGCCGAGTCCTGCAACGCGGTCTTCGCCCCGCTCGGGCCGGCGGTCGGCAACGACAAGCTGGTGGAAACGGCGGAACGGTACGGCTTCAACTCGCCGCCCGCGCTCTACGCACCGAAGGTCGTCCGCGAAGTCGAACCCGAGGAATCGACGATTCCGACCGAAATCGGCGAAGAAATCGACCTCGGCGTCTCGGCTATCGGTCAGGGCGAAGTTCTGGCGACGCCGCTGGAGATGGCGAACGTCGCCCAGACGGTCGGCAACGACGGCGTGCGGATGCCCACTTCCGTCGTCGCCAACGAGAAGCTGCGGCCCGATGCCGAACCGGTGCGGGTGATGTCCCCGAAGATCGCCGACGAGCTCACGGAACTCATGATCGGCGTCGTCAACGAAGGGACCGGGACCGCCGCCGACCTCTCCGGCTTCCAGGTCGCCGGCAAGACCGGCACCGCCGAGCTCGGTCCGAAGCCAGGCCAAGAGAACTCCGAAAACCCGGTCCAGATCAAGGACGCCTGGTTCGCGGCCTTCGCCCCCGCCGAAAAGGCGAAGCTGGCGGTCGGGGTGCTGCTGATCGAAGCCGAAGCGGCGGGCGGGGAAGTCGCCGCCCCGATCGCGGCCGAAGTTCTCGAAGCCGGGCTCGGCTAGAGGTCGAGAGTTACTTCGCCCTTTTCTTCGGCGCCTTCTATGTGAAGGGTGAGGGGGCGGTTGGCGGAGGCTTCTTCGGGGATGAGGAAGATCGCTACCGAGCCCTCGATCGGGCCCTGCTGCGCGGGCGAGTCGAGGACCGGGATCTGTTCTTCGGCTTCGACCGTGCCTTCGAATGGCAGCGCGAAGATGCTTTCGCTCGGGAGCACTTTGTATTCCTTGTCTTCCGCGTCGGTGATCGTCAGCGTCGAGGGAAGCTGCTGGGGTTCGTCGCTCTTGTTCTGGACTTCGAAGAAGACGCCGAAGTAGTTGGTGTCTTCGGGCGGTTCCGGCTGGCCTTCCAGGTACGCCGCGTCCTCGCTGTCGTTCGGGTTGAGGTAGCGCGAGAAGGTGACGTTGTACTCCAGCTCGCCCAGCTGCAGGGGCTCGCCCTCGTTGGTGTGCTTGGAGTTGCTCGAGTAGCCGCAGGCGGAGACGCCGGCGGCCAGCGCCAGGAGCGCCAGCAGGGCGAAGAGCATGAAAAGCGTGCGGCGGGTTGGGTGCATCGCGGCGCGGAGTCTATATAGAGCCGCCTGACGGCGGCGGACACTTCGCGATGCGGCGTCCTCAGTCGGCCGAATAGCGCTGCTATTCGGCCTCCCTGCGTCCTTGCCTCGCTCGGTCCGGCGCCGTCAGGGCGTCTTAAGGAATCCCAGTTGCGTAGCGGTTGCCGCCGGCGACCACGATCCGCTCGGGGACGGGCTGGTCGGACTCGATGTTGTCCCGGAGGCGGCGCAGGGCCCGGCGCCAACCGCGCTCGAGCCAGATCGAGCCGCCGCTGAGGAGCTCGAGCGCGCGATCGACCGCGCCCGGTTCGGTCCAGTGCGAGACGCGGACCTTCGTCAGCGATCCTCCCGCCTCCTTCAGCTCCCAGGCGAGGTGGCTGCGGATGCGGTTGCCGCGCCCGGCCTCGCCCTCCTCGACGATCCGGAAGGGCGGCTCGGTGGCGACGATCGTCGTGTCCATCCAGACCTTGCGGAGCGGGCCGTCGACGCAGAAGCGGGCGCCGGCCCCGACCCCGACCGGGTCGATCCGGGTCAGGTGCTGGTCGAGCAGGAAGTGGTCGGTGAAGGAGGGGCGGGCGGAGAGGTCGAGCAGGAGCGCGAAGACCAGCTCGCGCGGGGCGTCGATTTCGATCTCAGCGCTGACGGGGCCCATCGGGCGCGGATTCTAAGAGGGATCGGCGAAACCCGCGTCGGCGCCTGGTGAGCGCTGGACACCCTCCCCGGTCGCGACGGTCGCCGGGGCGGTCGAGCCTCTGCCGCGATCACTCTAAAAGTCTCCAGTGACAGAGAAAAGATCAAGGACTAGTATCGAATGACCCGGTTAGGAAGGAGAGTTTTCCCATTTTCGAGAGCGCCGGCACCAGCCCGGCCGGCGAGGCGTTCGCCACCGGCTCGATGCCCGGAGAGGGGACGTACTTCTGCCTCGTCTGCGGCTCGCAGCTCGCCCTCCGCGAGACCGACCACCTGCCCGAGTGCGCCGTGTGCGGGACGTCGCGCTTCCGTCGCGACTCGATCTTCGCCGGCCTGCAGGAGCACGGCTCTCCCACGCTCGAATTCGCCGTAGCGGGCCAGCGCGAATCCCAGGTCTGGCTGGAGGAGGCGCGCGAGGAGCTGACCGAGCCGGGTTACCACCTGGCGCTTCGCGACCGAGGCGAGGTCAAGACCTTCCACCTCGAGGCCGGCTGGATCAAGATCGGCCGCTGCGAGCGGGCCGGGATCTGCCTAGACGACCCGAGCGTCTCCAGACGCCACGCGATGATCGCCACAGACGAGGGCCGCCCGCCCCGGATCCTCGACGACCGCAGCCTGAACGGCGTCCTCGTCAACGGCCGCAAGGTCGACTGGGCCGAGCTGAGCGACGGCGACGAGCTGACGATCGGCCGCTACCGCCTCTACGTTCTCCACGTCTAGCCGCGAGACCGCAAAAACCCGTCTACAACACGGGTTTTTACGGCTTCGCGAAGCCGTGCCTCTCGCGAGACCGCAAGGGACCCGAAATATTCGGGTCTGTCGCGGTCTCGCACGGGAAGTGAGTTCGCGAGCGGGTTTCCCGCCACCGCCGTCCGTACGATTCGAGCCGGTGAACGGACCGACGAATCCGGGCGATCCCTCGCCCCCCGGCGGCGAGGAGTCGATCTCCGCCGCGGCCGAGCGCGCCAGGACGCAGCTCCACGAAGAGATCGAGCGGGTCCGCCGCGGCGTAGAGCAGATGCTCGACGAGCAGAACGCCCCCCTCAACTCCGACCTCCGCCGCGAGCTGGAGACGATGCAGGAGGACCTCCGCCGCTACGTCAAAACCCGCATCCGCAAATCCCAAAAACGCACCAACCGCCGCGTCGCCCGGCTGGAGGACCGCACCGAGGCCCTCGAAAAGCGCCTAGACGGCATCGAGGCCGAGCGCCGCCTGACCGAATGGCGCATCCACACCGACACCGCCCACATGCTCGATGGCCTGCTCGGAGAGGTCCGGGCGATCGCCGATCGCCTGGAGGGGAAGCCTCTCGCAAGGGAGGTCGAATGAACAAGGTGGCGCAGCTACCCGTTTCGTCGATGAATACGGGGACTAGGGAGAGTTCGAGAAAAAGGTCGCCAAACGGTTCAAGACATCGCCAAGCTCGGCCTCGAGCCAAGCGTCTCCATCAGCCACGTTGCCAATCTCCTTGGAAACTTCCACCCCTTGGCGATCGTGACCGGTGTCGGACGCGACGAGGGCTAGGGCTGCATCAACTTCTACACCCAGCAGAAGTAGAAGTTGATGCAGTCCGACAGGCGGCGCTGAGCACTGCGCCTTATCCGCATCTATGGCGGAAAAGGCGCAGTGCTCGCAAGATCACTCGGTGGAGATGCTCGGGTCTGCCTGAACCTTGAGGGGGACGATCATCAGGAAGTTGCTGGTTGCGTCCGCTGCCATCTCGAGAATGCGGACGGCCTCTTCGCCTTGATCGGTTGCCTTCAACTCCTCCGCGTAGCCGGTGAGGAGGTCATCGATGTCGAAGAGGGCCTCGGCGTCGAGGTCCTTGAGTTCGACTTTGGCGCCTTTGCCCAGGCGGCGTTCGATCGCCGCCCGATCGATGCCGAAGGCGTTGTGCCTTACGTAGACGCGGCCTCCGGTCATGCCGGCGCAGGCCCAGGGGCCTATGTCGCCCAGGACTATCGCCCGCCCTGAGGTCATGTACTCGAAGGCGAAGCCCTTGATGTTGGCGCGGTCGGCGAGGGCGCCGCGGCTGTCGTCGATGTCCTGCTCGGGCTCGCCTGCGACGACGACGTCGGCGCCGGAGAGGCGGATGCAGAACCGGGAGTCGGCGCTGCCCTGGACGTAGAGCTTGCCGCGCTGCGCCCCGTAAGCGAAGGACTTGCCCACCGAGCCGTTGAGGCGCTTGCCCTTGGCGCCCTTGCCCTTGAGGATCGCGATCGAGCCGCCGAGCATGGCCTTGCCAACGCCGTCCTGGGCCCCGCCCTCGATGCGGATGTCGACCCCGTAGGAGTTGAAGGCGCCCAGGCCCTGGCCGGCGACCGAGCCGCCGTTGAACTCGAGGCTCGCGAGCTTGTCGTCTTCCTCGCCCGCCGGGCCGCCGTCGAAGATCCGCCAGCGCGCCAGGGCTCCGGCCAGCTCGGTCCCGAGCACGCGGTCGTTGGCGTCGGTCGCCCGCGGGAACTGGCTGCGGACAGGGCCCTGACCGCTGCCGCCGCAGACTTCCGGCGCCAGCGCGGCGATCTGGCTCGAAGCCTCCTTCGCCTCCATCCGGATCGGCCGCGCCACCACGAGGCCGGCTTCGGCGCGCGCGTCGGCCTCCTCCGCGACCGGCAGGTCGAGCGGTTCGAGGTCCAGGAACTCCTCCAGCGGCGTGATCAGCGGCGCCAGGTCGATCTGGTCCTTGTGGCCGACCTGCTCCAGCAGGTCGTAGCGGCCGACCAGGTCCTGCGCCCGTTCGTAGCCGAGCGAGGCCACCACCCGCTTGACCTCCTCGCCCATCGAGGAGAAGAAGCGCGCGCAGCTCTCGGCCGAGCGCTCGACCTCCTGCGGGGTGAACTTCTTCAGCCCGTGCGCCTGCGCTTCCTCGGGCGTCTCGATCTGGGTCGCGATGCCGACGTGGCAGGTGTCGAGCTGGCAGCCGCGGCAGATCGTGCAGCCGAGGCTGACCATCGCCAGGGTGCCGAAGCCGACCCGGTTGGCGCCGAGGCAGTGCAATTTGACGATGTCGTGGCCGGTCCGGTAGCCGCCGTCGGCCCAGATCTCGACCCGGTTGCGCAGCCCGGCCTCCATCAGCGCCCGGTGCACGGCGCGGGTGCCGATGTCGCTCGGCAGCCCGACGTGGCGCAGCGCGTGCTGGCGCGCCGCTCCGGTCCCGCCCTCGAAGCCCGAGAGGGTGATGATGTCGGCGCCCGCCTTGGCGATCCCGAGGCCGATCGTGCCGATGTTCGGCACCACCGGCACCTTGACCGAGACCCGCACGTCCGGGTTCACCGTCTTCAGCTCGTCGATCAGCTCGGCCAGGTCCTCGATCGAGTAGAGGTCGTGGTTGTTGGAGGGCGAGATCAGGTCGGTCCCAGGCGCGGCGTTACGCGCGGCGGCGACCTTCTCGGAGACCTTCTTCCCGGGCAGGTGGCCGCCCTCGCCGGGCTTGGCGCCCTGGCCGATCTTGATCTCGGCGACGTAGGAGCTGTTCAGCATCTCCGCCGAGACGCCGAAGCGCCCGGAGGCGACCTGCTGGCCGCGCCACTTGCGGTAGCGCCCGTACATGTCGCGGATCTCGCCGCCCTCGCCGTTGACGCAGAGGATGTTGGTCGCCTTCGCCGCCTCCGCGTAGGCGCGGAAGGCCGGCTCGGACTGCGAGCCGAAGCTCATCGAGGAGATCACGATCGGGTAGTCGTGGTGGCCGATGCCGGCGTCGACGACGCTCGCGTCCCTCAGCGGCTCCCGGTCCCCCTTCAGCGCCATGATGTGGCGCATCGAGATCGGGTTCTGCTTCTCCAGCTCCCGCACTTTCTCCGAGTACTCCTCATAGGTGCCGGTGCCGTTGGCGGTCGCGATCGCCGCCTTGTAGACCTTCGGGTAGAAGCGGAACGTCTTCGCCGGTTTCGCCGCCGCGTCGTCGCCGCTGAGCGCGTGGGCGCGCGCGTTGGTGTCCTCGTCGAGGTCGGCGAAGCCCGTGCCCGCCTTGTCGGAGGCCGCGTAGTGCTCGGTCTGGAAGATCTCCGCCAGCTCCGGCTTGATCCCGATCGAGCTGAACTGGCGCGCGTAGCCGCGCACCTCGTGGATGCCGATCGTCGAGATCACTTTCTCGATCCCTTTGCGCAGCGCCGCGCAGAGGTTGGAGACGTCGTTCTCGTAGTCCTCGACGCAGATCACCTCGACCATCACGTACGGGCAGACGCCGTTGGCGCCGAGCCCGAGGGCCAGCATCACGTCGTGGACGTTGCGGATCGCCGCCGAGCGCAGGACGATGCCGCAGCGCCGCCGCAGGTTGGTTTCGCCGGTCTCCACCTTGAACTGCTTCAGCGCCTGGTCGATCGCCGAGACCGCCAGGTGGGGGTCGAGATAGCGGCGGTCGGCTTCGTACACGGTGCGGTCGGTGAGGACCAGCAGCTCGCAGCCGTTGCGGACCTTCTTCACCGCCTCCTGCTTGATCCGGTCGATCGCGCCCTTGGTCGTCTCCGACTCCAGCAGGGAGATGTCAACGGCGGCGTTGCGGCCGCTGAACTCCTCCCATAGGTCCTCGAGCAGGTAGGTGTCGTGCTCGCGGGCGATCTTGCGATATGCGGTGTCCGAGAGCGGCGCCAGCTCGTGGTGGCCGCCGAGGACCACCGGGAAGCCGGTTTCGACGGTGCCGGTGTCCTCGCCGACGTTCTCGGGCGAGGGGCGCCGGCCGAACAGGGTCCGGGTCGAGAAGTGCTCGAGCTCTCGTTCGCGGTCGAGCGCCGGGTTGGTGACGACGGCGACCGTCTCCTTGAAGTAGTCGGCGAGGTTCTGGCGCTCTGGCGAGAGCGCCGCCAGCGGGCCGTCGTAGCCGAGCGAGCCGACCGGCTCGGCCCCGTTGGAGGCCATCTGCTGGACGAGTTTTACGTCGTCGCGCTGCCAGCCGAAGCCGGCGAGGACGCGATCGGAGACCCGGACCGGCTCCTCTGGACCGGCGTCGGTGTAGCCGGGGACGTCCTTGCCCTCCAGCGGGCCGCCGGTCTCCAGGGCGCGGTCGTAGCCGGCGGCCGCCTCGGCGCCGTTGCGCGCCAGCCAGCGGTCGCAGACGATCCGAAGCATCTCGGCGTGCGGGTGCAGCGTCGACCGGCGCTCGGCACGGTCGATCAGCACCAGGACCTTCTCGCCCGGGGCGAGCGGCTTCGGCTCGGAGCACATCCTGCTGACCGGAACGACGCCGGGCTCGGAGCTGAAGACGAAGTCGTCCTCGGTCTCGACCTGCCAGAGCGGGCGCAGGCCCATCGCGTCGGCCGAGAAGACGCATTCGTCGGCGTGGCGGGCGATCAGCGCCACCGGGCCCTGCGCGAACGGGCCCATCGTCTGGTGCAGGTAGAGATAGAAGCTGTGCAAATCCTCGGGGAGGCCGCGGACCTCGGCGACGATCGGCGGCACGACCATCTCCATCGCCTCGGCGAGGCTGAAGCCCTCGCGGCTGACCAGGGTGTCGATCGTGCGGTTGAGGTCCTGCGAGTCCGAGGAGTCGGGCTGGATCGGCACGGCCAGCATCTTCGCCTCCTGGCGCAGCTGCTGGATCGTGTTGATCTCGCCGTTGTGGCCGAGGATCGTGAACGGCTGCACCCGCTTGAACGAGGGCCAGGTGTTGGTCGAGTAGCGGTTGTGCCCGAAGCAGCCGATCGTCTCGAAGCGCGGGTCGAGCAGGTCAGGGTAGTACTCGCCGAGCACGTTCGGCGAGCCCATCACCTTGTAAACGCAGGTGGTCGCCGAGAAGGAGGAGACGTGGACCTCGAGCTCTTCCTCGAGGTCGATCATCAGGTCGAAGAGGACGTCGTCGCGGGTCCTCACGTCGGGAACGAGCCCGGCGACCTGCCAGAAGACCGGCTCCTCCTCGCGGGCGGTCGGCCCGAGGGCGGGCGAGTTGACGACGCCGACCCGCTCGGCGAGGACGCGGAAGCCGTTCGCGGCGAGCAGCTCGCGGGCGTCGTGCTTGACCTTCTCGACGTCCTGGGAGCGCTCGATGAAGACGTGGCCGACCGCGAACGAGTCGTCGGTGGCGAGGGAGGGATCGTGGCCGCCGGAGCGCACCTCCTCGGCCCAGATCTTGCGCGGGATGTCGAGCAGGAGGCCGCAGCCGTCGCCCTCGCCGTCGACGTTGCCGGCGCGGTGGAGCATCTTCTGCAGGGCCGGAATCGCCAGCTCGATCGGTTCGTGGCTGGGCGTGGCGTCCTTGCGGACCGACGCGTAGGTGGCGCAGGCGTCTTTGTCCTCGACCGACGGCGGCGAGACGAGCGGCCGGTAGGGGCGCTCTGGCGAATAGCGCTCGACCTGAGCGCTGGGATCGAACTGGGTCTTCAATTGGACCTCCCGGGTTCCACGCCTTCTTCGAGCGGGCGCGCGACGGGTTGACGAGTCCCGGAATTATAAGCGGGGGTCCAAGCTCTCCCCCAGGCTGCTCGATTTTCCCTGCGTTATGCGGAGAAATCAGCCCCAGGACATCGGCTCGTAGCCGCCCTCGGGCTGGACCCCGACCAGCAACGCGACCACGCCGGCTTCGGAGCGGTTGAGGATCTGTCGGTTTGCCGCCGGCTCGATCGAGGCGAAGGTCCCTGCCGGAGCCGGGTGCTCCTCGCCGTCGAGGAGCATCACGGCGTCGCCCTCGAGGATCGCGTAAAGCTCGACCTGCCCGCTCTGCGCCTCGTCGTGCGCGGGGATCTGCCCGCCCGGCGCGATCTCGACCAGGTTGTAGCCGAAGGCCCCGGTCCCGAGCGCCTTGCGCGCCAAGAGCCAGGTGCAGTCACCCGACCCCTCCATCCGCTCGAACTCGTCCCGGTGCTTGATCGCGTAATTGGCCATGGAGCGACCCTAACCCGCAATCAATGGCGTGTCGACTTATGCGTCCAAACGGACCCATAAGTCGACACGCGCAAACTCAGCGGCTCCAGTCGGGGAGGAAGGCGTTCTTGGCGAGGACCTTCCCCTTGCCGCCGGCGTAGGGGATGCTCATTACGTTGTGCTTGAGGCCGGGGTCGAAGCCGCCGGTGTAGCCGAGTACGAACTTGCCGTCGCTGGAGAGGGCGGTGCCGACGAAACCCTGCTCGCCCGCTTGGGCGACTGGCCTTTCGCCGCCGGTCTTCGGATTGACCTTGACCGCGTAGCTCGTGTCCTGTCCCTCGAACTCGGCCAAAAGCTGGTTGCCGCTGGCCGACCAGGCGGTCGGGAAGAGGCCCTGCAGCAGCGGGCCCACCTTGGTGTGGGTGAGGCGCTTGACCCCCTTGCCGTTCGGGCTCATCAGGTAGAGCTCGTTCTTCGGGCCGTATTTGCGCTTCTTCGCGTCGAGCGTCTTGACGAAGACGATCTTCTGCGGCCCCCAGAGCGGATAGGAGGAGTTGTGGTCCTTGGTCAGGCGCTGGGGAACCACGGCCTTGACGGTGACCGCGCCGGGCGGCAGCACTTCGATCCGGTAGAGGTCGCTGCGCGGCGGGAACCTTTCCGCGCCTGCCATCCCGTAGACGAGTTCCCCGCCGCTGGGCGAGAAGCTGACGCCGTTGAAGAAGCCGTGGGCGAGCGTGCGCTGCGCTCCGGTTGCGGTGTCGATCAGGACGAGGCGCTGCCTGCCGAGTTCCGGCCCCAGCACCGCAACCGCCAGCTTCGAGTCGGGCGACCAGGCGAAGACTTCGGGGAGGCGCCAGCCCTTGGCCAGGACGGTCGGCGGCGCGCTGCCGTCAGCGGGAGCGAGGACCATTTCCGGCTTGCTCTTCAGCGACGACCCCTGCCGCAGTAGGGCGACGATCTTCCCGTCGGGTGAGACATGCGGGTTTTCCCCCGGCACCAGCTTCCTGGCCCCCGAGCCGTCGTCATTGGCGGTGAAGACCGTCGGGTGCATCGGGTTGCGCACGTAGGCGAGCGTCGCCTGGGCGGCGGCCGGGACGACCAGCAGCGCGGCGAGCACGAGAGCGGAGAGGACGAGCGAGAGCTTCTTCATGGTCGACATGGCGGCGATGCTAACCACGGATTCGGCGGCGTTCGTCCTTTGTACCTCGTACGAGGTACAAA
>DASTAR010000059.1:0-6671 GCA_035712505.1 Solirubrobacterales bacterium | reverse complement strand
CGCTCGCTCGAAGGCGCTCCGCAGCGTCCATTCGCCCACGACGCCCGCGAGGTCAACCTGCGTCCGCGCCGGGCTGGTGCAGGGGATGCCGTCGAACGTCCCGGTCTCCTCGAGCCGCGGCGGGCGCACGCGGTGCAAGCGGATGCCGTCGATCTTCCGCCCACGTGAGCGGGGAGCGATCAGGTCGATCACAACCGGTCCCTCATCGATGAGGCCCAGAAGGGCGGCGGCACTGCGGTGAGACACCACCGCTCGGTTGCCACAAGCGAGAACGGCGGCCATCAGTCGACTCCGCTTGTCGCTGCGCGGATGGCCAACCGCGTAGACACCGTGGAAGGTGCGATGGAGGCGCCCTACCGCGACCGCGTGGTCGATCACGTCGTCGCTCAGGCCGATGTAGCGCATCTGCTTGCGCGAAACCACGCCGTGCTGCTTTGCGGCGAGCCTCCACAGGCGCTCGGCGGGCTGAGCGGTGCGCTTTTTCCGCGACATATCCGGATAAGGCGCACCACTCGTGTGATTCGCCCCCCGTCCTCTGAGAAGATTCGAGGAGTGAGCGGCAATCGAAGCAACGGTGAGCTGCGGGTCGGCGCCTACTCGGGGCCGCAGCAGCGGCTCTATGCGGTGCGGGGAGCGGCGCAGGCTGAGGCGAATGAGCCGGAGGCGATCCTCTCGGCCACCGAGGAGGTGATGCGGGGGTTGATCGAGCGGAACTCGGTCGCTCCCGAGGACATGGTCAGCTGCTTGTTCACGACCACCGACGACCTCGACGCCGAGTTTCCCGCCGTCGCTGCGCGTGATCTGGGGCTGACAATGGTGCCCTTGATGTGCTGCCGGGAGATTCCCGTCCCAGGGTCGATGCCGCGGGTGATCCGGGTGATGCTGCACTTCTACGGGCCCGCCGACCACGAGCCGGTGCACGTCTACACGGGGGCCGCCCAGCAGTTGCGGGCCGACCTCCACGCGGCCCAGTAGCCCGGCGTCCGTCAGAATCGAACGCCGATGACGATCACCTTCGCGGAGAAGCTGGCCCGCATGCCGGGCTACCAGGCCGGCGTCCCGACCGGGCAGGCGCCTGAGGCGATCGCCTCGGGGAGCATCGCCCAGCTCGCCTCCAACGAGTCGCCGTTCCCGCCGCACCCGAAGGTGGTCGAGGCGATCCAGAATGCGGCCGCCTCGATGAACCGCTACCCCGATCCCGACGCGACGCTGCTGCGCCGACGGCTTGCCGAGCGCTATGAGACCGAGCCTGGCCGCGTTGCCGTCGGCAACGGCTCCTGCGAGATCCTCCTCGCCGCTGCCGAGGCGCTGCTCGAGCCCGGCGCCGAGGTCCTCTACGCCTGGCCCTCCTTCTCGATGTACCCGTACCTGCCGGCGCTGACCGGCGCCCGCGAGGTCCGCGTGCCGCTCGCCGAGGGCGCTGTCCACGACCTCGACGCGATGGCGACCGAGGTCACCGCCGCGACCCAGCTGCTGATCGTCTGCAACCCGAACAACCCGACCGCGACCCACGTCCCGGCGGCGGAGATCGGCGCCTTCTGCGAGCGCATCCCCGCGCACGTGACGATCGTCCTCGACGAGGCCTACGTCGAGTTCCAGACCCATGACGACCCCGACTCCTCGCTCGACCTGCTGAAGGACTTCCCGAACCTGGTGGTCCTGCGCACCTTCAGCAAGTGCTACGGCCTCGCCGGCCTCCGCGTCGGCTATGCGATCGGCTCCGCCAACTTCCGCGCCGCGGTCGACGCCGTGCGCCAGCCGTTCAGCGTCAACGCCCTCGCCCAGGCGGCCGGGGCGGAGGGGATCCTGCACCAGGACGACGTCCTGCGCCGGGTCGAGACCACGATCGCCGCCCGCCTCACCGTCGAGGACGGCCTGCGCGGGCTCGGCCTGCAGACCAGCGACTCCCACGCCAACTTCTCCTGGGTCGACCTCGGCGACGCCGACGAAGCCGCGGTCCTCGCAGGCCTCGCCAAGCGCGAAATCGCCGTCCGCCCCGGCAAGGCCCTCGGCGGCCCCGGCCACATCCGCGTCAGCTACGGCACCGCCGAGGAGAACGAGCGCTTCCTGCGCGGCCTGTCGGAAATACTTGACTAACCGCGCGCCCGTGGTACAACCTCCTGCAAGGTGAGGTTGGACAAATTCACATCCGCGGGCAGCATCAGGGCGCTCGACGATGCCGTCGCGCCGGCCCGTCTCACCTACCGGTATTGGCGATTTAGCTAGGCGTTCGGCCTGGCGGCGCCGCGCCGCCCGAAGACCCGGATCTTCCCGGCCGAGCGCCGTCCCACCTGTTGTCGCGTTTGCGCGCGCCGAACCAGCCCGGCAGCGAGCGACCAGAAAGTACGATCTCATGGCTTTGGAGAAAGGCGAAGGCAAAATGTTCATCGGCATGGAGGGGGCGAAGCGAGACGGCGTCCGCGATACGCGGATCGGGAAAATCGTCGAGCTGGCGCCGCCGGAAAGGCTCCTGGCCGAGCTGCTGCTCGGTGAGGAGCGATCGAAAGCGGTCGTGCGCGGCCGCGAGGAAGTGCGGCGGGTGCTGCAGGGCGAGGACCCGCGGCTGATGGTCGTGGTCGGCCCGTGCAGCGTCCACGACCCGAAGGCAGCGATGGAGTACGCGACCAAGCTGAGCGCGGTGGCGGGCTCGCTGCGCGACGACATCCTCGTGGTGATGCGCGTCTACTTCGAGAAGCCGCGGACGACGACCGGGTGGAAGGGGCTGATCAACGACCCGCACCTCGACGAAAGCGGCGACGTCAATGCCGGGCTGCGGATCGCCCGCAAGCTGCTGCTGGAAGTGCTGGACACGGGGCTGCCGATCGGCTGCGAGTTCCTCGACCCGATCACGCCCCAGTACATCGCCGATTGCGTCGCCTGGGGGGCGATCGGGGCGCGCACCTCCGAGAGCCAGACCCACCGCCAGCTCGCCAGCGGCCTCTCGATGCCGATCGGCTTCAAGAACCGGACCGACGGCAACATCCAGATCGCGGTCGACGCGGTGCGGGCGGCGGCGGCCCCGCACGCCTTCGCCGGGATCGACGACGCCGGCGCGCCGGCGATCCTGCACACGACCGGAAATCCCGACTGCCACATCATCCTGCGGGGAGGGCACGGGCAGCCGAACTACCACCCGCCGGAGGTCGAAGACGCGCTGGTCACGCTGGGCGTCGCCGGCCAGCCGGAGCGGCTGGTGATCGACGCCTCCCACGACAACAGCGGCAAGGACCCCGAGAAGCAGTTCTTCGCCGCCGGCGACATCGCCGACCAGGTCGCGGACGGCAACAAGGCGATCGTCGGCGTGATGCTGGAGTCGTTCCTGTTCCAGGGGCGCCAGAACCTGGTGCCTGGCGAGGAGCTGACCTACGGGCAGTCGATCACCGACGCCTGCATCGGCTGGGAGGACACGGTCTCGGCGCTGGAGCGGTTCGCTTCGGCCGTGGAGGCGCGGCGCGGCGTCTGAGCCCGCGCCCTCGTCCATGAAAGTTGCCGTCCTCGGGGTGGGCCTGATCGGAGGCTCGATCGGGCTCGCCGTGCGGCGGCGGCTGCAGGCCGAGGTGGTCGGCTCCGGCCGCAGTCCCGAGCGGCTGGCGCGGGCGGTTGAGCTGGGGGCGATCGACCGCGGCGCGCCCTCGCCGGCCGAGGCGTGCGAGGGCGCCGACGTCGTCTTCTGCTGCGGGCCGGTGGCGGCGCTGCCCGGCCAGGTGCGCGAGGCGCTGGCGGCCTCCGGTCCGGAGACCGTCGTCACCGACGTAGGCTCGACGAAGGGCGAGCTGGTCGAGGCGGTCGGCGGCGACGAGCGCTTCATCGGCGGCCACCCGCTCGCCGGCGCGGAGACGGCGGGGGTGGAGAACGCGCGCGAGGACCTCTTCGAGGGCGCCCGCTGGTACCTGACCCCGACAGAGATCTCCAGCGGCGTGCTCTACGACCGCCTGCAGCGGACTCTTTCGGCACTGGGGGCGCGGCCGCAGGCGATCGACCCCGAGGGCCACGACCGTCTGATGGCGGCGATCAGCCACCTGCCGCACGTGCTGGCGAACGCGCTCGCCTGCGAGGCGGCCGACTCGCTGACCCAGGAATCCGAGCGCCTGCCGGACGTCGGGCCGAGCTTCCGCGGCATGACCCGGGTGGCGGGCTCGAACCCGGCGATCTGGGCTGACATCTTCGCCAGCAACCGCGAGGCGGTGGCGCGGTCGGTCGACTCGGTCGGCGAGCGCCTGCGCCACGCGGCGCAGCTGATCCGCGAGGGCGACCGCGGGGCGCTGGCGGCCTGGCACGGCGCGGCTGGTGAGGCGCGCCGGCACCTGCTCGAAGCCGAGTCGGAGGCGGGGCCGTTGCGAGAGCTGCGGATCGTCGTCGACAACAAGCCGGGAACGATCGCCGAGCTCGCCCTGGCGCTCGGCGAGGCCGGCGTCAACATCGAGGACATGGCGCTGCACCCGGCGCCCGACATGACCTCCGGCGCCGTCTCACTCTGGGTGGCCGGCGACGAGCAGGCGGGACGAGCCGAGCGGCTCGTGCGGGACCTTGGTCACACCGTCACGGTCCTCGGCGGCAGCCCCGAGTGAGCGTCCGGGGCTAGGCTCGCCGTGATGACCCGCTTCGACCCTTCGGGACCCCTGCGCGGCGCGCTGCGCCCGCCCTCCGACAAGTCGATCTCCCACCGAGCGGCGCTGATCGCGGCGATGGGGGAGGGCGGGACGATGATCGAGGGCTACCTCGATGCCGCCGACACTCGTTCGACCCTGGCCGCCGTGCAGGCGATCGGCGCCCGGGTGGAAGGTGAGGACGGCTTGCTCTCCTCGCAGCTGCGGGTTCACGGCGTCGGCCTGCGCGGCGCCGAGTCAGCCGAGATCGACGTCGGCAACGCCGGCACGCTCCTGCGCCTGTTGCCGGGCTGGCTGGCGGGGCAGGAGGGGGAGGACTGGGTGCTCGACGGCGACGAGTCGATCCGTCGTCGCCCGGTTGACCGGATCGCGACGCCGCTGCGGCAGATGGGGGCGAGGCTGAAGGCGAGGGAAGACCGGCTGCCGCCGCTCGAGATCGAAGGGGAGCCGCTGCGCGGCATCACCTACGAGATGCCGGTCGCCAGCGCCCAGGTGAAGTCCTGCCTGCTCTTCGCCGGCCTGCTCGCCGAGGGCGAGACGCGAGTGGCCGAGCCGCTGGCGAGCCGCGACCACACGGAGCGGATGCTCACCGCGGCCGGCGCCTCGATCAAGCGCGATGGCAACGCCGTCGTCGTGCGGCCCGCGGAGCGACTCGAACCGCAGTCGATCACCGTACCCGCCGACATCTCTTCAGCCGCCTTCTTCATCGCCGCAGCGCTCTTGGTCGAAGACAGCGAGGTAGTGCTCGAGGAGGTCAACGTCAACCCGACCCGGACCGGCCTGCTGACGATCCTCGAGCGGATGGGGGCTGGAGTCGAGCGCGACGGCGAACGGGAGGCAGGCGGTGAGCCGATCGCCACCCTTCGCGTCCGTTCGCGACCGCTCCGCGCCACCGAGGTCGGCGGTGCCGAGATACCGCTCGCCATCGACGAGCTGCCGCTCGTCGCCCTCGCCGCCTGCTTCGCCGAGGGCACGACGACGATCCGGGACGCCGAGGAGCTGCGCCGCAAGGAGTCAGACCGGATCGAGACCGTGACCGCGGCGCTGCGGGCGCTCGGGGGGAAGGTCGAGGCGACCGAGGACGGGATGGTCATCGAGGGCAGCGGCGGCCTGCGGGGCGGCACGGTCGACTCCCACGGCGACCACCGGATCGCGATGCTCGGCGCGGTGGCCGGCCTAGCCTCGAAGGAGGGCGTCGAGGTCCAAGGCATGGACGCCGCCGCAGTCAGCTATCCCGACTTCGAGCAGGACCTGGCCTCCCTCCTCCGGCGCTGATCATCGTTTCCACCCTTTGGTCCCTGTGGGGACCACAACGGTGGGAAGGACGGAGAAATACGCTGCCCGCATGGTGATCGCGATCGACGGGCCCGCCGGGGCCGGCAAGTCCACGGTCGCGCGGGGGGTGGCGGCTGAACTCGGCTTTACCTATCTCGACTCCGGAGCGATGTACCGCTGCGTCGCGCTGGCGGCGCTGCAGGGAAAGGCCGACCTCGACGACGGCGAAGCCGTCGGCGCTCTGGCCGAGGGGCTGGAGGTTGACTTCGACGGGCGGCGGGTGCTGCTCGACGGCGACGAGGTGACCGACGAGATCCGCGCCCCCGAGGTCTCCGCCGCCGCCTCCAGGGTCTCGGTCCACCGGCGCGTTCGCGAGGCGATGGTCGCCCGCCAGCGCGCGCTGATCGCGGCCGGCCGCTACGTCGCCGAGGGGCGCGACATCGGCACCGTCGTCAGCCCCGACTCGCCGCTGAAGGTCTTCCTCACCGCCTCCGACGAGGAGCGGGCGCGGCGCCGGGCGGCCGAGACCGGTGAGGCCTTCGAGGCGGTCTTGGAGGCGCAGCGCCGGCGCGACGCCCGCGACACCGAGCGCGAGCACGGCGCCATGCGCGCCGCAGAGGACGCGGTCGAGCTCGACACCACCGGTCTCTCCGTCGACCAAGTTGTCACGCGGGTGGTCGCGCTGGCGCGCCAGCGGGGCCTGGCATGAGACGGGTCGCTTTCCCTGCGCGGCGCGGGTCGAAGGGGACCGGGGGGACTCGATGAGCCTGCCAACCGTCGCCGTGGTCG
>DASTAR010000058.1:0-24627 GCA_035712505.1 Solirubrobacterales bacterium | reverse complement strand
CGTCGCCGGTGGTGAGGGTGAAGGTGAGGGCGTCGAAGATCAGCGCCTCGGGATCGAGGCCGTGCTCCCCGCAGGCGATGTCGCGGATCCGCTTGGCGATCTCGACCTTGCGCTCGGCCGTCTTTGCCATCCCCTCCTCGTCGATGGTGAGCGCGATCAGGGCGGCGCCGTGTTCGCGTGCCACCGGGATCACCACGTCGGCCTTGCCCCGTCCGGCCTCGAGGTTGACCGAGTTGACGATCGGGCGGCCGGGGATCTGCTCGAGCGCGGCTTTGATCACCTCGGGTTCGGTGGAGTCGACCTGGATCGGGGCGGGCTGGGTCAGCGAGATCCGCTTCACCACCGCCTTCATCTGCTCGTCCTCGTCCTGGCGCTCGGTCAGGGCGACGCAGGTGTCGAGCACGTGGGCGCCACCTTCGACCTGGTCTTCGGCGACCTGGACCAGGCCGTCGTAATCGTCGGCGAGCAGCAGTTCCTTTGCTTTTTTCGAGCCCTGCGAGTTGACTCGCTCCCCGACCAGGGTCGGCCGCGGCTCCTGCACCAGCGGCGTCGAAGTCATCATCGAGGAGACCTCGATCGGGCCGGGGGCCGGGCGCTCCCCGGCAGCGCGGCCGTCGACCCGCTCGCGGATCGCGGCGATGTGCTCGGGCGTGGTCCCGCAGCAGCCGCCGACGATGCCGACCCCGAAGCGCTCGACGAACTCGCCGAGGGTCGCCGCCAGCGGCTCCGGCTCTTCCGGGAAGATCGTCTCGCCGTCGGGCCCCTGGAACGGAAGCCCGGCATTGGGGATGCAGTGGACCGGCAAGGGGGAGGCCTCGCCGAGGAAGCGGATCGCGTCGCGCATGTCCTCCGGGCCGGTAGAGCAGTTGAGCCCGATCACGTCGATCTCGAGCGCGGTAAGCGTCGTCAGCACCGACCGGATGTCCGTGCCGAGCAGCATCTTGCCGCCGTTCGGCAGAAGCGAGACGCTGCACTGGATCGGCAGCCGGCGGCCGCTCTGCTTGAACGCCTCGCGGGCGCCGAAGATCGCCGCCTTCACCTCGAGGATGTCTTGGGCGGTCTCGATCATGATCAGGTCGGCACCGCCTTCGACCAGCCCCTGCGCCTGCTCGGCAAAAACCTCGACGAGCTTCCCGAAGCTGATGTTCCCCAGGGTCGGGTCGGTGGAGGCGGGGAGGAAGCCGGTCGGCCCGATGGAGCCGGCGACGAAGCGCCGATCGCCGGCGGCCCGACGCGCGATCTCCGCCGCCTTGCGGTTGATCTCCAGCGTCTGCTCGCCCAATCCCCACTCTTCGAGCTTCAGCCGCGAGCCCTGGAAGGAGTCGGTCTCGACCACCTCCGCCCCGGCCTCCAGCATCGACTCGTGAACCCCTTCGATCACGTCGGGCCGGTTCAGCACCAGGACCTCGTGGCACTTCCCGGCCAGCCCGCCGTAGTCCTCGGGCGAGAGGTCGAACTGCTCCAGCGTCGCGCCCATGCCGCCGTCGAAGACAACGACGCGCTCCTTGGTAGCAACTATGTAATCCCGCTCGGACATGAACCTACGAGGGTACCGGGGTCAGGACAGAGCGCCCCCTGTACAGGGGGTCGGCACCCCTCCTCCGGGAATTGACCTCCCCTCCGCTTCGCTCCGGGGAGAACATGCTGCGGCTTCGCCGCAAGAATCAGATTCCGCGAGACCGCAAAAAACCCGACATATTCGGGTCCCTTGCGGTTTCGCGAGCAGCTCGTCTGCCGATACGTGTTGGAGAGGGGTCCGGTCGTCCTCCGATCGAATGTTCGGGCGACATGCAATCTGGTTCCTGTCCTCCATAGGAGGACAGCATCTTCGGGAGCAAGGCCCGACAGGGCCGCGACAAATTCGAGCGGAGGACGACCGGACCCCTGCACAGAGAGCGCTTCGTCTTCAGCGCTTCAGCCCCAAGCGCCGGCGCCAGTCCCGTGCGTTGAAGAAGCGGACCATCGGGGCGATCAGGCGGCGGCGGGACTTGGTGTAGGGGTACCAGCTGGGCTCGCGCTTGCCCCCGAAGCGGGTGATCACGAGGGACTCGCTGCGGCAGTACTTCTTGATGCCGGCTTCTCCGTGGCGCGTGCCGATGCCCGACTGCTTCCAGCCGCCCATCGGCACCTCGGTTGCGAAGTAGTTGACGAGTACGTCGTTGACGTTGATCGCGCCGCACTCGACCCGGCGGGCGACCTGCTCGGCTCGCTCCCGCTCCCCGAAGACGGCACCCGAGAGGCCGTAGCGGCTGTCGTTCGCCAGCGCCACCGCCTCCTCGGCGTCGCGCACCTCCATCACCCCGACCACGGGGCCGAAGGTCTCGTCGCGCATCACCTTCATCGAGTGGTCGACGTCGACGAGCACCGTGGGCTCGAAATAGTCGCCGGGCCCCTCGACCCGCTTGCCGCCGGTCAGGGCGCGGGCGCCCGAGGCGAGGGCGTCGCTGACGTGATCCTCGACGATCTGGATCTGGCGCGGCGAGGTCATCGCT
Organism: Solirubrobacterales bacterium; assembly: GCA_035712505.1. Classification (GTDB taxonomy): domain Bacteria; phylum Actinomycetota; class Thermoleophilia; order Solirubrobacterales; family 70-9; genus VAYN01. The sequence continues at coordinate 22,135 of DASTAR010000058.1, read as the reverse complement.
CCGACGTCTTTGGGGTCTGAGGCGCTGTCGGTGCCCTGGCGCAGGCGCCCGACCTCTGCCGTCAGCTTGTTGACGAACTCCTCGTAGGCCGGCTCCTCGACGTAGATCCGCTCGACCGACATGCAGATCTGACCGGAGTTCATCATCCCGCCCCAGGCCGCGGCATTGGCGGCGCGGTCGAGATCGGCGTCGGCGAGGACGATCATCGGATCCTTGCCGCCGAGCTCGAGGCTGACCGGGGTCAGCGTCTCGGCCGCCCGCGCCATCACCTTGCGGCCGGTCGCGTCGGAGCCGGTGAACTGGACGAAGTCGACCTCGTCGACGAGGGCGCCACCGGTCTCGCCGATGCCCTGCACGCAGTCGAAAACGTCGGGGCCGCCGATCTCGTGCTTCCAGGCCTCGATTACCTCGGTGATCCCGAGCGGAGTGAACTCGGAAGGCTTGACCACCACAGCGCAGCCGGCTTGCAGGGCCGGGATCGCGTCCCCGAGCGAGAGGATCAGCGGGAAGTTCCAGGGGCTGATGATCCCGACGACCGGGTGGGGGCGATACTGAATCCGCAGCTTCTTCGCCGCGAGCAGCGGCGTGTGCGGGCGCACGCCCTCCTCGCCGATGTACCGCGCGGCGCGGGCGCCGTAGAAGTTGATCAGGTCAGCGAGGTAGGTCGGCTCGTTCTCGGCGTCGGCCCTGACCTTCCCGGTCTCGCGCTGCATCGTCTCCAGCACCCGCTCGCGGTTGTCGAGCAGCCAGTCGCGGAGCCTGCCGAGCCAGCGGTAGCGGCCCTCGATCCCCATCGCCTCCCACTCGGGCTGGTTGGCACGGAGCCGCCCAACGGTCTCGGCGACCTTCTCGCGCGAATCGACCGGGACGTTCTGGATCACCGACCCCGTCGCCGGGTTGCGGACCTCGATCGACTCCTCGGCGGTCCTGACAGCAGTTGCGCTCTCCACCCGATGCTCCCTTCGTCGCCCGTTTGGCTGGTCAGCCAAATCTACCCGGGTGGAGCGCTGAAGCAACCCTCAGCCGAGGTAACGGGTCAGAAGGAGTCCGATCAGAGCGGCGACGAGGGTGAGGTTCAGTCTGTCGAAGCGCTCGTTCAGCTTCTCAAGGCCTCCGCGGACTTCTCCAATCTCTCCCTTGAGCTCGAGACGAGTGGTCGCGATCTCCTCCTTCAACTCCGAGCGCAGCGATTCAACCTCGCCCTTGACCTCCGAGCGAAGCAATTGCACCTCGCCCTTGACCTCCGAGCGCAGCATTTGCATTTCACCTTTGACATCCGACCGCAGCGACCTGATCTCGGCTTTTACCTCGCTGAAGCCCTCGTCCATGTGGTCCTTGAGATCGTCGAGACGCTCGTCGGTCCAGGTTTCCCGTGCCATGACTGCCATGGTGGCAAGTGTAGACAGAAAACCTCATGCAGTTTTGCAACAAACGTAAATTTTCTGTGCCCTATGGCGGCGCCTACTTGCCCTTCTTGACTTCGACGATTTCGCCGTTGTCCGTCACTTCGGTTTCCGGCAGGCGTTCGGTGATCTCGGTCGCGAAGGAGCCGCCCGGCCTGACTCCGTTGCCGGTCGTCGCCTTCGCGTTGCCACTCAGGCCGGCGTCGATGTCGTATAGCAGCGTGTACTTGCCCGAGCGAACGGCGCTCAGCTTCCACACCGCATCGGTGGTGGCGCCCGGCTTCAGTTCGCCGAGCGAGAAGGTCTTGGGGCTGGAGGTCGAAGCGCCACCCGGCTTCGAGGAGCCGTGCAGGCGCGGGTAGGTCTGCGCCAGCACCCAAACCGGCCGTTCCGGCTGCGCCAATTGGGGCTGTGGGTCGCGAACGCCGAACGGGAGCGAGGAATCGACGCCCTCCTTGCCGGCGATCGTGAAGCTGACCGTCAGCGCCGGCACCGTCCGCTTGCCGGTGTTGCGCACGGCCAGTTTCAGCAGCGCAGTCTGGCCGAGCTTCTGCGCGGTGGGGAAGGTCGCTTCGGTGACCTTGACGTGGAAGGTGCCGGTCGGTTCGTCGTCCGAGGACCCGCCCCCGCCGCAGGCAACGAGCAGCGCCGCCGCCGCCAGCGCGGCGAACCCGGTCGCGATGGCCTGGAGGCGGGTCTGCCGGGAATGTCGTCCGGTCCCCCGCAAAGCGGCCCGAACATAGCACGGGGTTTGGCCGCCTTCGCAGGCATTTCGTGCCGCGCCAGGCGGTTAGCGCGATCTCAACATGCGGCCAACAGAGAGGGCCGTTCCATCCCCTAGACTCCGCCTCACGAGCGGGGCGTCGCGCGCGTGCGGCGCCGGCTTGGACGGAGGAGCAGATGGTCGGATCCGCGGTCAACAGGGCCTTTTTGCCCGCCAAGTCCCTGTTCGAACAGGTGGGGGAGCTGATGATCCTCACCGCGCGGACGATCGCGTCCGCGGTCAGGCCGCCCTACCCCTACGGCGAGGAGTTCATCGGCCAGTTCCTCTTCGCGCTGCGCCTCTGCTGGTTCCCGCTGCTGGTCTCCACGGTTGCGATCTGCCTCGGCGCTCCAGGTCTACAGGGCGCCAACGCCCTCACCCTGTTCGGCACCCTCGACCGGCTCGGCGGCTTCTTCGTCCTCGCCGCGATCCGGGAAATCGGGCCCTTCGTGACGGCGGTCGTCGTCGCCGGCGTCGCCGGGACGGCGATCACCGCGGACCTCGGCGCGCGCAAGATCCGCGAGGAGCTCGACGCCCTGCAGGTGCTCGGAGTCGATCCGATCAAGAACCTGGTCGTCCCCCGCTTCCTGGCGTTGATGCTGATCACCGGCCTGCTCGACATCTACGCCCTGGTCTTCGGCCTCAGCGGCGGCATCCTCACCGAGCTCCTCTACCACCAGTCGCTCGGCGGCTTCTTCGCCACGCTCTTCTCGCAGGCCTCGATCACCGACCTCTGGGGGTCGGTGATCAAGTGCACCCTGTTCGGCGCAATCATCGCCGTCGTCTGCTCTTACAAGGGGATGACCGCCTCCGGCGGCGCCGCCGGCGTCGGCCGCGCCGTCAACGAGGCCGTGGTGATCTCCTTCATGACCGTCTTCGCCTTCAACTACGTCTTCACCCAGACCCTCCTGGCGACCAACCCCGAATTGCAGACGATCCGGTGAGCGCGTGAACGCCTGGCTCGAAGTCCCGCGGATGTGGCTCGACTCGGTTGGCGAGATCGCCCGCTTCAGCGCCCGGATCGCCGGCCTCGTCTACTCCGGCCGCGTGCTGCGGTTCTTCGGCGAGAGCCTGCGGCAGGCCGGCATCCTGATCCTCGGCTCGGCCCTGATCATCTGGGGCCTCGTCTTCGTCCTCGGCCTGCAGTGCGGGATCGAGGGGGCCTATCTGCTGCGGGCCCAGGGCGCCCCGGCCTACGCCGGCCTCTTCTCCGCCTGGTGCGACCTGCGCGAGATCCTTCCCTACGCCTTCGGCTACATGCTCGCGGCGAAGGTCGGGACCGGGATCGTCGCCGAGCTCGGCGCGATGCGGATCTCCGACGAGATCGACGCCCTCGAGGTGATGGGCGTCCCGCCGGTCACCTTCCTCTGCGCGACCCGCCTGCTCGCCGCCTGGCTCGCCTTCCCGTTCATGTACCTGGTCGGGATCGGGATCATGTACCTGGCCAGCTACCTCGCCGTCGTCAAACAGATCGGCGACGTCTCCTCGGGCGGCTACTTCCTGATCTTCTGGCAGTTCCAGAACCCACCCGACCTGATCTTCAGCCTGATCAAGGGGATGTTCATGGCGACCGCGATCGTGCTGGTCGGGTGCTACTACGGCTATACCGCCTCCGGCGGGCCGGTCGGGGTGGGGACCGCGACGGCGAAGTCGATGGTCCTCAACATCGTCTTAGTCCACATCATCGGGATGCTTGGGACCCTTGTCTTCTGGGGAGCCAACCCCCGCGCGCCGATAGGAGGCTGACTTTGCCGGACAACGACGACATGCGCAGCGAAGAGCAGATTCTCCAGGACGACATCGGGAGAGAAGAACAGGCCACCACGGAAGGCCCCTACGTGAGCGAGGACGGCGCCGTCATGGGTCGCGACTTCGTCATCCCCGGGGTCAACCCGCGCGACCACGACCCCTACAAATTCCACACCGGCGTCAAGCGCGACCACGGCGGCGAGGATGCGATCGAGATCATCGACCTGGTCAAGCAGTTCGGCCGCGCCCGCATCCTCAACGGCCTCAACCTCGGCCTTCCCGAGGATCAGGTCTCGATGGTGCTCGGCCCTTCGGGCACCGGCAAGAGCGTGCTGATCAAGCACATAGTCGGCCTGCTCTACCCGGATTCCGGCGACGTGCTCGTCCACGGCGAGTCGATTCCGAACATGACCGACGACGAACTCTTCGAGGTGCGGAAAAAGTTCGGCCTGCTGTTCCAGGACGGGGCCCTGTTCGGCTCGATGAACATCTATGACAACGTCGCCTTCCCGCTGCGGCAGCACACCGACAAAGGCGAGGAGGAGATCGGCGAGATCGTCAACCGCCGCCTCAGGGAGGTAGGCCTCAGCGAGGCGACCTACAAGATGCCGAACGAGCTCTCCGGCGGAATGCGCAAGCGGGCCGGCTTCGCCCGCGCCCTGGTGCTGGAACCGGCGATCGTCATGTTCGACGAGCCCGACTCCGGCCTCGACCCGGTGCGCACGGCGCTTCTCTGCGAGCTGATCCGCGAGGTCCACGCGGAGAACGGAGGCTGCTACCTGGTGATCAGCCACGACCTCGGCACCGCCCGTCGCATCGCCGACTTCATCGCCGTGCTCTGGAGCGGCAAGATCGTCGAGTCCGGCCCCAAAGAGGAGCTGTTCGACTCGAGCAACCCGTTCGTCAGCCAGTTCCTCAACGCTGACGTCAGCGGGCCGCTCTCGATGGACTAGAGGTTGGACCCCGGTACCTGGCTCGGGCGCGTCGCGGCGTGGGCGGCCGGGCACGCGAGGCCGCTGCTCGCGATCACGGTCGTGGTCGCCCTCGGCGCGGCGATCGGGGCGACGCAGATCCCGACCGACGCCGGCATCGACACCCTCACCGACTCCGGCTCGACCACTTACAAGGCGACGCAGCAGGTCCGCGAAGAGTTCGGCGAAGAACCGGTCGTCGTCCTCGTCAAGGGGGAACTACCGCAGCTGCTGCTGACGAAGAACATCTTCAAGCTGCTGCGGCTGGAGGGGTGCCTGTCCGGCAAGGTGCCGAATGGAGCGAAGCCGATTCCCGGCCCGTGCACCGAACTCGCCGAAATGGGCGCGGTCGAGTTCCTCACCGGCCCGGCGACCTTCCTCAACGAGTCGGTGGTGCAGATCGAAGACCAGCTGCGTCGACTGGCCGAACACGTGCCGGCGGAGAGGTTCCGCGAATACCTGCTTGCGGTCGCGACGAAGTACGGGATCACCAGCGTCCCCAGCATCGACAACGAAGAATTCGTCGCCACCGTCGTCTTCGACTTCGCCCGGCCGCGCGGGACCCCGAAGGCGCGCCTCTCCTACCTATTCCCCAACGCCCACTCCGCCCAGATCGTGATCCGGCTGAAGCCGGATCTCAGCGAAGCGGAACGCCGCCGCGCGATCGAGCTGATCAAAGCCGCCGTCGCGGAAACCAAGCCGCGCAAGATCTGCGGCGCAGGCGGCAAGGCGGCGCCGTGCTTCACGCTCGATCGCGGCAGCTACGTGGTATCGGGCGCTCCCGTCGTGATCGATGGAGTGGCGCACGCGCTGAAGGACGCCCTGCTGATCCTCTTCGCGATCGCGATCGCGGTGATGGCCGGGACGCTCTTCGTCGTCTTCCGCTCACGCTGGCCGCTGTTGCCGCTGGCGGTCGCGCTGATGGCCGTGGCAATCACCTTCGGGTTGCTGTCGCTGGTCGGCGGCTCGCTGACGATGGCCTCGATCGCGGCGCTGCCGATCCTGATCGGGCTCTCGGTCGATTATGCGATCCAGTTCCAGGCGCGGTTCGACGAGTTCGGCTCTGCGCGTGAGGCTGCGGCAGCCGGGGGGCCGACGATCGCCACCGCTTGCCTGGCGACGGCGGCCGGTTTCCTGGCGCTGCAGCTTTCGCCGGTTCCGATGGTCCGCGGGTTCGGCTGGCTCCTGATCCTCGGGATCGTCGTTGCCCTCGGGCTGGCGCTGACGGTCGGCCTCGGCACCCTGGTCCTGCGGCGGGCGGGGCCCGTTGCCGCGACGCGGAGGGGCTTGCCGATCGAGCGCTTGCTGTCGGTGGCGCGGTCGTACCCGGAGATGGTGCTGAGCATCGGTGTGGCGCTGGCGCTGATCGGGTGGGTCGCCGGCACGCAGGTGGAAACCGTCTCCGACATCCGCTCGCTGGCACCGCAGAACATCAAGGCGGTGGAAGGGCTGAACGAGCTGCAGGACACGACCGGGGTCTCGGGAGAGCTCGACGTGAGCATTCATGCTCCTGACTTCACCGATCCCGCGACGATCGAGTGGATGGCCGGGTTCAAGCAGCGGGTGCTCGAAGGCAACGGGTTCAGGGGAGAAGATCCGAGCTGTCTGACTGCCGAAATCTGCCCTGGGCCGGCGCTTTCCGACTTCCTGGTCCACGGCAGCGAAAGGCCGTCCCGCAAACGCATCAAAGGGACGCTGGCGGCGCTTTCGCCCTACGCGCTGCGGCAGGTCGCGCCGGTCGACCCGAAGACCGGGAAGGTCGGGCACGAGGCGCTGATCTCCTTCGGGATCCGGGCGCAGTCGCTGGAAGGCCAGCAGGCGCTGATCGAACGGGTGCGCGGCGAGGTCGGAAAGCCGCCGCCGGGGGTCGAGGTCCAGCTGGCGGGGCTGCCGGTTATTGCGGCGGAGTCGGCCTCCGATCTCTCGAGCAGCCGGTACTGGCTGACGCTCGCCGGGCTGGCCGCGGTGGCGATCGCGCTGCTGGTCGTCTACCGCTCCTGGCGCCGGGCCTTGGTTCCGTTGGCCCCGACGGTGCTCGCCACCGGCTGGGCCTCGCTGCTGCTCTGGGTCACCGGCATCCCGCTCAACCCGATGTCGGCGGCATTGGGAGCGCTGACCATCGCGATCGCGACGGAGTTCGGCGTCTTGCTGGTCGGACGCTTCCACGAGGAGCGCGGGGGCGGGACAGGTGTCGAGGAGGCCCTGCGACGCGCCTATGCGCGCACCGGCGCCGCCGTGCTCGCCTCCGGCGCCACCGCGATCGCCGGCTTCGCGGTCCTGGTCGCCAGCGACGTGCGGATGCTGAGGGACTTCGGCCTGGTGACGGTGGTCGACCTCGCCGCCGCTCTTGCCGGCGTCCTGCTCGTCCTGCCGGCGATCCTGCTCTGGCTGGAGCGGGAATGAGGGACCGCTACGCGCTGCTCGTCGGCCTTCTCTTCCTAGCGGTGATCGTCGTCGCAACGGTCAACACGCTCGAGGGCGGGGGAGAGGGGACTCTCGGGCTCGACCAGTTCCCCTCCCGCTGGCCCCTGCCGGAGTTCGCGGTCCCGGCGGGCGCCGGTCGCCTCGAAGGGGACGCGAACGTCGCCCAGGACGACTGCGAGTCCTCGCAGCTCCCCTGTCCGGGAGGCTCCCGGAGAACCCCCGCCTGCCGGATCGGGACCCGGGGGGCGATTCGCGTATGCGACCTCTTCGACCGGCCCCTGGTGATCTCTTTCTGGTTCACCGAAGGCGACGGCTGCGTCGACCAGCAGGATGTGGTCCAGGACGCCTATCGGCGCTACCGTAGCCGGGTGGGTTTCCTTTCGATGGACATCCGCGACGACCGGGGCACCCTGCGCGACCTGATTCGCCAGCACGGATGGACGATGCCGGTCGGCTATGACCGCGACGGCGCGGTCGCCACGCTCTACGGCGTCGGCGGCTGTCCGACCTTTGCCTACGTCTACCCCGGTGGGACCCTGCAGAGCGCCAGCATCGGCGACCTCAGCGTTTCCCAGCTGAGCGCCAGGATCGGCCGGCTCCTCGCCGCCACCAGGGCGGCCGAGCGGGGTTGAGATGGCCCGACCGGCCGCACAGCGGATGGGCTGGGAGCCGGCGCCGCGGCAAGGGTGGGTCGCCCCCCACATCGCCTCGGAGTTCCCCGGCCTCGGGATCGCCTGGGTCGAAGTCGACGCCAAGCCAGCCCGCAGCCCGGAGCCCGTCCGCCGCCGGCTGCGCGACCTCTCCGATCGCACCTACGGCGCTCAGGCGATACGGCTGCGGGAACAGCCCATCCCCTGGGCCTACCGCGTCTTCTACCGTCAAATCGGCCTCGACCCCGACCGCACCCGCACGCCGGTCGAGCAGCTGATGCTCGACCGCCTCCATGACGGCGGCTTTCGCAGCCACGGGGTATTGGCCGACGCGCTCGACATCGCGATCGCCGAGACCGGGGTCGCTCTGCGCGCCTTCGATGCCGATCGCCTCAGCGGGCAGCTCTGCATCCGCGACTCGGCGCCCGGCGAGAAGCTGCCCGGCGCCGGTGGCGAGCTGTCGAGCGGGACGTTGACGATCGCTGACGACGAGCGGCCGATCGGACTCCTCTTCGGCGCGACCGGGGAGGGCTACGGCGTCGAACGGGGAACGAGGCGGATCGCCGTCGCCGCCGTCCAGGTCAAGGGCGTGCCCCAGATCGCCGTCGAGGAGGCCCTGTGGATGGCCGCCTCGACCCTGGAGTCCGCCTGACCTACACTTCTCCCGATGCCCGCTTTGCTGAAACCAGAGCAGTTCGCAGGGCTCGGGACCGAGGTCGACGAGCGTCGGGCGCGGCTCGAGCTGCGGCGCCAGATCGGCCGCCTCGAGGCCGAGCTGGCGGCGATCTTCGGCGAGGCATTCGGCCACACGACCGTGCCGCATCGCGTCGAGGCCGTCGCCGCCGCGCCGCGGCTGCTCGACCTCGGCGAGCTGGAGGCCGTTCGCGACCGCCTCGCCACCCGGATCGGGGAGGCACGCGACGCCTTGGCGGAACGGGCGGCGCTGGAGGCCGGCAATCGCCAACTGCTGAAGGCGCTGCTGGACGCGCCCGAGGAGTTCAAGTGGGTACGGATCTCTCGCGCCGACGTCGGTGAGCCGGGCTGTGGCGCCTGGCATTCCCGCCCGCGGCTCGGTCCGATCGGGATGTTGATGGGCTGGTGGCGCGTCAAGGTCTCTTCCGGATGCCCGTTAGCCGGGCGGCTCGCGGCCGTTGACGACGAAGTCGAAGCCCACCGATGGCGATGCGCGGAGACCCGGAAAACGGGCCTGGGCGCCGGACGAGCGACCGCCGGCCCCCTGGGGCAACGCCCCGCTGGCGGAGCTGGTCATCCTGGCCGGGATCGTCTCGCTGGCGATCGGGGTGATCGGCGGCCACCCGACGGCGATCGGGGCGGGGGTGGCGCTCGCCGGCCTGGGCGGGTTGGAGGTGGCGATCCGCGAGCACTTCGCCGGCTACCGCTCCCACACCACTCTCCTGGCCGGCGCCGCCTTCGTCCTGGTAACCGGCCTAGTCTTCTACGCCGCCCACACGATCCTGGCAGTGGCCCTAGCCATAGGCGCCGTAGCATTCGCCATCATCTTCTACCTAGCGCGTCGCGCCTTCCAGCGAGCCTCGGGCGGCCTCAGCTACCGAATCAGCTCCCGCGGCTAAATCGCTTGCGGGGCGACCTGAGCCTGGCAAGCGAGAGGGGTGACCCTCTCCAGACACTCAACCGCGAGCCATAAGCGAGCGGTGTCTGGAGAGGGTCACCCCTCTCGCCCAAGCGCATCGGGCTAAGCGGCTATCGCCTCGCGCGCCGACGACCGGGTAGCCAGCTCCTGCGCCAGCATTCGCCGCTGCCGCTCGGTCAGCGTCCCCAGCTGCTTGTTCTCGTTCAGCGAAAGCGGCACCAGGAACTTGCGGGCCCGCGTGCGCCCCCACCGCCGCTGGCTGGTCAGCAGCTCGGCGATGGTCATGCTCTCGGTCTCCCACGGGCAGTCGCGAACCACCTCCGCGGCATCCATGTCGCCCCGCGCGATCGCGCGCTTCAGCTCGGCTCTTGCCAGCCGCACCATGTTGGCCCGCTCGAGCGCCCTCATGTGCTGCGGAGCCTCACCTGAGGCGATGTTCGATGGTGGTGCCGTTGAGGCAGCTTCCACTGGACTCCTCCCTTCAAGGAATCGATAACTGGGTATGTCGTGTCCGGCTGAGGACCGAGCCTCCCGAGGCGCTTGTCCTACCGGACCGACTTCGTCTTTTCCCGAACGTCCCGCCCGGTTCGTTCGGCGAGGGGGCCAAGCTATGTCTTCGGGGTAGTTGCCGTCAACCCGGCCTTACGTTTTTTCCGTCCGACCCATTCGCTAAGAGCAACAATTTCGGACCTTCGGCGGGGTTATCCGAAAAGCAACAAGCGCGAAACTACCCCGGCCGGGGGATGTCAAGAAAGTCTGATCAATCCTCAGGCTCGCGGAAGGTCGGGAAAATTCTCGATCACTCTCGCGATCGTCCCGAGGGCGCCGTCGAGATGCTCGCGCTCGTGGGTGGCCATCAGGCTCGTCCGCAGCAGGGCCCCGCCGGGGGGGACCGCAGGGTGGATGGCGACGTTGGTGTAGACACCGTTGTCGAACAGGGCCTTCCAGAGCAGCACCGCCTGCCAGTCGTCGCCGACCATCACCGGCACCACCGGGGTGGTGGCGACGGTGCCGTCGGGAAGGGCGCCGGGCTCGACCACCTCGAGGCCGAGGTGACGCAGGCCCTCGCGCAGGTACTCGGCGTTGGAGAGCAGTCGCTCGAAGAGCTGCGGCCCATCGGCGCGGATCACCCGCAGGGCGGCCAGGGCGGCGCCGACAGCCGCCGGAACCGCCGAAGCGCTGAAGACGAACGAGCGGGAAGAGATCCGCAGGTACTCGACCACGTCGGCCGGGCCGGCGATGAAGCCGCCGCAGGAGGCGAGGCTCTTGGAGAAGGTCCCCATCCGCAGGTCAACCTCGTCCTCGAGGCCGAACAGCTCGCTGGCGCCGGCGCCGCGGGCGCCGAGGACGCCTGCCCCATGGGCCTCGTCGACCATCAAGCGGGCGCCGTAGCCCCGGCAGAGGTCCACTACGCGGGGCAGGTCGCAGACGTCGCCCTCCATCGAGAAGACCCCGTCGACGACGACCAGGACGCCCCCACCGTCCTCCGCCGCCCGCTGGAGCATCTTCTCCAGCTTGTCCATGCGGTTGTGGCGGAAAGGCCGCAGCTTGGCGCCGGAGAGGCGGCAGCCGTCGAGGATCGAGGCGTGATCGCCGGAATCGCAGACGACGGTGTCGCCGGGGCCGAGGATCGTGCCGATGCAGCCGACGTTCGACTGGTAGCCGGTGGTGTAGACGATCGCCTCCTCGGTCCCCATCCACGCCGCCAGCTCCTGCTCCAGTTCCAGGTGCAGCGGCGTCGTCCCGTTCAGCAGGCGCGAGCCGGTGACGCCGGTGCCGTAGTTCTCGAGCGCTTCGCGGGCACCCTGCTTCACCCGCTCGTCGCCGGTCAGGCCGAGGTAGTTGTTGGAGCCGAGCATGATCGTCTCCCGACCCTCCATCTCGACGACGGGGCCGGCCTGGGAGGTCAGCAGGCGGAAGTACGGGAGGAGGTCGTGCTCCTTCGCGGCTTCGAGCTGCTCGAGGCGGTCGTGGCTGCGTGCCTTCGCGAAGACGTCGACGGGAGCCTTGGCGGTCTCGCTCATCGGACGAAAGTGTAGGTTGCGGACCCGTGAACGCGGAGCGAAGCGGAGCTGACCCCCTGAACAGCGCAAGCCTGACGATCCGCCCCGTGCGGAGCGGGCGCGACCTGAAGCGGTTCGTCGACCTGCCCTACCGGCTCCACGCGGGCACCCCCTGGGTCCCGCCGCTGAAACTGGAGCGCCGCCTCTTCCTCAACCGCCGGCTCAATCCCTACTTCAAGCACGGCGAGGCCGAATACTTCCTCGCCCTGCGCGGCGAGCGCGTGGTCGGCCGGATCAGCGCCCAGGTCGACCACGCCTTCAACGAGTTCCACGACAGCCGCTGGGGGATGTTCGGCTTCCTCGAGCTGGAGGACGACCCGGAGGTGATAGCGGCGCTGCTCGACGCCGCTGACGACTGGTTACGGGAGCGCGGCTGCGAGCGGATGGTCGGGCCGATGGACTTCTCGATGAACGAGGAGAGCGGCGTGTTGATCGAGGGGCACGAGCTCGAGCCGTTGATCCGCCAGCCCTGGCAGCCGCCCTACTACCAGCGCCTCTGCGAGGGGGCCGGTCTGGAGAAGGCGATGGACCTCTACTCCTGGTTCCTCGACATCAGCGATCGCGAGGACATGCTGCCGATCCTCTTCGAGCTGGACGAGCGCGCGAAAAGCGAGCACGGGGTGAAGATCCGGCGGATGTCGCGCCGCCACCTGCGCAAGGAGATGGACCGCTTCGCCGAGATCTACAACGCCGCTTGGTCGGAGAACTGGGGCTTCGTCCCCTACTCGAAGGAGGACCTCGACGCCTACACGATGGACATGCACCTGGCCTACGCGCGGGACTGGTTCATGGTCGCCGAAAAGGACGGCGAGACGATCGCGGTGGCGATCACCCTGCCGGACCTGAACCAGGTGCTGAAGAAGATGAGGGGACGGCTGCTGCCGCTCGGCTGGTGGCACTTCCTGCGGCGCAACCGGATCTGCGACCAGGTGCGGGTGGGCTTCCTCGGGGTCAAGCCCGAGCACCAGCACACGGGTGTCGCGGCCTCGCTCTACGTCGAGCACTTCGACACCGCCGCCCGGGTGCGCCAGAAACACGGCGAGGCGGGGTGGATCCTCGAGACCAACGAGGCGATGAACCGCGGCCTGGAGGCGATGAGCGCCGAGGTCGTCAAGAAGTACCGTGTTTACGAGCGATCGCTTCAGGGGTGACCACCGGGCGCGCTAGAGTCGCCCGGGTGGACGAGTTGCAGCTAGACGGCGAGGTCATCGCCGAAGAAGACGCCGGCTCGGGTGCGGCGACCGATCCGGTCCGTCCGCTTCCGTCGACCTACGAGGAGCAGCCTGGGACCTCTCTGGCCCTGCGACCGGAGGTGCGCACCGCCGCGCTCGCCGCCGCCGGGGGCGTGCTGGCGGGCGCAGCGACGGTTGCCGCGGTGCGTGCAGTCAGCAGCGCCGCTGCCAGGGTGAGACCGCAGCGCCGGACGCTCGGCCGCGGCCGCCCGCGTGAAAACGTCGTCGCCAGCCGTTCGTTCCTGATCGACGTGCACCTGCTCGGCCGCTAGTTCCCTCGATGCCGACGGGACGAAAACGGCCCCCTGCGGGACGAGATCGTCCCGTCGAGGTCGAGGTGCGGCCGCCCTCGCCGTACCAGATGCCTCGCGGCAGCGCCGACCGGACGCTGCGGGTGCAGGGCGGGGTGGCGACCAGGTTGCTCCACCTCGACGGCTGCCCGGTGCTGGTTCGGGCCTGGCAGCCGGCGCGGGACCGGGTCCGTTTCCGGGCTGAGGCGGTCGATCCGAAGCTCGTCTCGGTGCCGACGATCGCCGGCGGCCCGTGCGGGGACGGTGCGGGTCGCGAGCAACTCGAACTGGCGATCGAGCGGATGCGCTGCGCCCTCTGGGTCGATGTCGACCTCTCCGATTTCCACCGCAGCTTCCGCCGCGATCGCCTGGTCGGGCCGCTGATCCATCGCATGCCCGGTTTTCGGCCGCAGGGGCGGCCCTGGCCCTGGGAGGCGCTCGCCGCCGCCGTCGTCGGGCAGCTGATCGAGGCCCGGCGGGCCGCTCTGATCGAGCGGCGGATCGCCGGCCGCTGGGGCGCCCGGCTCGGCCAGGGGCGGATGGCCCTGCGCGACGTACCGGGCCCGGCCGCGATCGCGGGCCGCGCGCCGGCCGAACTGGAGCAGATGGAACTGGTCGCCAAACGGGCGGTGGCACTGCGGCTGCTCGCCCGCGACGTCGCCGCCGGCCGCTGCCGGATCGACGACGCCCGGGGGGACGCGCGATTGCTGGCGAGGCCGCAGATCGGCCCCTGGACCGTCCGGTGCCTGGGTCTCTTCGGCCGCAACGAACTCGACTCGCTGCCGGCCGGCGATCTCGGCTACGTCAAGCTGGTCGGCCGCCTCTCCGGCCTCGGCCGGCGGGCGACGGTCCCCGAGGTCGAAGGGTTCTACGCGCCGTACGAGCCCTACCGGGGGCTCGTCGGTGCTCTCACGCTGGCCGGGCTGCACAAGCTCGTGCCGCAGGGCCCGCCCCTGCGCCTCGCGGCCTGAGGATCGACAAGCTCAAGCGGCTCTCGCGGCGGGTCGATAAGCCCGGAGATGCACCGTCCCCCGGACAGGAACTGGCCCGAGCACGAGGTTCAGCGGTTCGTCGATGAGCTTGCCACCGGCGGCCAGGACTTCCGTCGCCTGGTCGAGCGCCTGCCGGTGATCGTCTACACCGCCGAGCTCGGCGAACACGGCTGCTGGCGGTACGTCAGCCCGCAGGTGGAGGAGATCCTCGGCTATACCGCGGAGGAGTTCGTCCGCGATCCCGGGCTGTGGGTGGGCCTCCTGCACCCGGAGGACCGCGCTCGGGCTGTGGCGGCGGAAACCGAAGAGAAGCTCGGGAAGCGCGACTCGGCGCCGATCGCCTACCGGATGTACAGGCGCGACGGCGAGGTCGTCTGGATGCAGGACGAGGCGGTGCTGGAAGCCGACGAGGACGGGGTGCCGATCTGGCACGGCGTCCTCTACGACGTCAGCAAGCGCAAACGGGCCGAGGCCGAGCTGCAGCGCGCGCTCTCCCAGCAGGCGGTGGTCGCCAGGCTCGGCGAGCGCGCCCTCCAAGACGGCGACCCGCAGGAGCTGATGGAGATCGCGACCGAGCTGATCCGCAAAGTCGAGGCGATCCACAGTGCCTGCATCTGGGAGCTCGACCGAGACGGGCGCAGGCTCAACCTCCGGGCCGGCCTCGAGGAGGCGGCGATCGGCGCCGGCCGCCGTGTCTCCGCCTCTCGCGACTCCCACGCGGGGGCCGCGCTGGACACCGGCACCCACGCCGTAGTCGGCGATTGGGAGCAGGAGACGCGGCACACGATGCCGCCCGTCCTGCGCGCCTTCGGTGCCGCCAGCAGCCTCGCCGTCGTCATCGATGGCAAGACGCGGCCTTTCGGCGTCCTCGACGTCCACGCCACCGAGCGCCACCGCTTCAGCGCCAAAGACGTCCCCTTCGTCCAGGCTGCGGCCAACGTCCTCGCCGATGCGATCGAACGCCACAACGCCGACCAGGCGCTCCGTTACCGCGTCCTCCACGACGCTCTCACCGGGCTGCCGAACCGGCTCAGCTTCGTCGACTCCCTCGGCGAGTCGCTCGGTAGAGCGGCGATCTCCGGCTCGCCGGTCGGGATCCTCTTCCTCGACCTCGACCACTTCAAGCTGATCAACGACAGCCTCGGCCACCACGCCGGCGACGCGCTGCTGCGGGCGGTGGCGCCCCGCCTACGCTCGCACCTGCGCCCGGGGGACATCGTCGCCCGCTTCGGCGGCGACGAGTTCGGGATCCTGATCGACCGCCTCGCCGACGAAGGGGAGGCGATGGCGATCGCCGACCGGGTCGCTGCCGCCTTCGCCCAGCCTTTCGGGATCGACGGGGTGGAGCACTTCGTCAGCGCCAGCATCGGCGTGGCCGTCGCCGGCGGCTCGGGCGAGCGGCCGGTCAACGCCGAGCTGCTGATCCGCGACGCCGACGCGGCGATGTACCGGGCCAAGGAAGGCGGACGGTCGCGCTCCGTCCTCTTCGATGCCGAGATGCGGGCGGCGGCGATGAAGCGGCTGGAGATCGAACGCGATCTCCGCCAGGCCCTCGACCGCGACGAGCTGGCGCTCTACTACCAGCCGGTCGTCAACCTGCGCTCGAGCGAGATCGACGGGCTCGAGGCGCTGGTGCGCTGGCGCCACCCCGAGCGGGGGATGCTCGACCCGGCCGAGTTCGTCTCGATCGCCGAGGACAGCGGCATGATCGAGCCGATCGGCCGCTGGGTGCAGGAGCGCGCCTGCCGCCAGGCGCTGACCTGGCAGCAGCTGCGTCCCGACGCCCGCCCCTTCGACGTCGCTGTCAACCTCTCGGCCCGGCAGGCCGCACACCGCGACCTGCCGAGCGTCGTCGAGGAGGTGCTCGCCCGCACCGGCCTCGACCCGATCCACCTTCGCCTCGAGATCACCGAGAGCGTCCTCGTCGACGAATCGGCGACGGCGATCTCCTCCCTGGAGGCGCTGAGCGAGCTCGGCGTGCGCCTCGTCCTCGACGATTTCGGCACCGGCTACTCCTCACTCGCCTACCTCAACCGCTTCCCCTTCGACGCGCTGAAGATCGACCGCTCCTTCGTCGAGGCGCTGGGCATCGAGCAGGAGGCGACGGCGATCGTCGAGGCGATCATCGGCATGGCCCGGGGGCTTTCGCTCGAGGTGATCGCCGAGGGAGTCGAGAGCGAGGTCCAGCTCTCCGAGCTGCAGCGCCTCGGCTGCGACTACGCGCAGGGGCACCTCTTCCACGCGGCGATGCCGGAGCGCGAGGTGAGCCGGCTGATCGCCGAAGGCGACCTGCGCTATTCGGGGATTTCGCCGGAGGGCAGGTAGCCGTCGTCGAGCAGTTCGCCCGCCTTCGGCAACGATTCGATCAGGTCGTTGTCGCGCATCCAGCCGGCGAACGCTTCCCACTGCTTCGGGTCCATATAGCCGTAGGGCCGGCCCTTGCCCCGGGCGCCGAGCAGCGGCAGCGTCGCTTTCACCTCGGCCGCGGTGAGCTTCGGTTCCAGGTCCGGGTTGGCTTCGGTCACAGCCTTGGTGGCGGCGCCGGGATTTTCGACCGCCGCGTTCGTGCCGCGCTCGAGCGCGGCGAGGAAGAGGCGGATCCCTTCCGGGTCTTCTTCGAGCTTCTTGCGGTTGGCGACCAGGACCAGCTCGTCGTAGGTGGGGACGCCGAGCTTGTCGACCGGGGTGACGACCGGTTCCTTGCCGCGTTCGCGGAGATCGATCGCCTCGACGTTTAGGTAGCCGCCCAGCATCGCCTGCGCCGAGCCGCCGACCAGGGCGGGCAGGAGGCCGAAGCCGACGTTGACCGACTTCACGTCTTGGGGCGTCAGGTGGACGCGGGCGAGGATCGTCTTCAGAAAGGAATCCTGGTAGGGGATGCCGGCGGTGGCGATCGTCTTCCCCTCGAGGCCGCCGACACCTTTGATCCCGGACTTCTTCAGCCAGATCATCGAGGTCAGCGGCCGGTTTACGAGTGCCGCGACGCTGACCACGTCCAGTCCCTTGTCGCGCGCCAGGGCCACCTCGGGCTCGTAGGAGATCGCCAGGTCGGTCCGGCCGGCGGCGACCAGCTTCAGCGGTGCCGCGGGGTCGGACGGGGCGGTGATCTTGACGTCGAGGCCGGCTTCTTCGAAGTAGCCGAGCTTCTGCGCCATGTAGATACCGGCGTGGTCGGGGTTCGGGTAGAAGTCGAGCGTGAGGCTGAAGCTCTCGCGTTCGCCGCCGCCTTCCTCGCTCTTCGCACCGCAGGCGGCGAGAGTGAGGGCTAGGGCCAGGACGGCGAGGGCGATCACCGGGAGCCGGAGGCGCGTCATCGGGTGAGTTCTATCGCCAATCGACGACGCGGCGCTCTGCGAGCATCGCGAGGCCCATCAGGATCAGCGCCAACGCCGAGAGGACCGCGACCGTCGCGAACTGCCGGGCGACTTCGAGATAGGCCGTGTCCGACTGGATCAGGTGGCCGAGGCCCGAGTTCGACCCCGCCCACTCGGCGAAGACGGCCGCGAGCGGAGCGAAGACGACGGAGATCTTGACGCCGGTGAAGAGGTTGGGAAGCGCCGTCGGCGCTTCCACCCGCCAGAAGCGCTGCCAGCGCGAGGCGTCGAGGCTGCGCATCAGCTTGATCGCCTCCGGGTCGACGGAGCGCAGGCCGTCGAGCACGTTGACGGTGATCGGGAAGAAGCAGAAGAGGGCGATCAGCACGATCTTCGGCGTCAGCCCATATCCGAACCAGACGACGAGGATCGGGGCGATCACCACGATCGGGATCGTCTGCGAGGCGACGACCAGTGGATAGCTCGCGTCGCGAACGATCCGCCAGCGACTCATCGCGACCGCGAAGCCGACCCCGATCGCGACGGCGGCGAGGATGCCGAAGACGATCTCGCGCAGCGTCACCAAGGCATTTTCGGCGAGCAGGCTGCGGTTCTCCCAGAGCGAGCTGGCGATTTCCGCCGGCGAGGGGACGAGGAAGCTTTCGATGTGCAGGGCGGCGGCGATCGCCCCAGTCGAGGCCGCGAGCTGCCACGACCCGACCAACAGCGCGATCAGCGCCGGCGGCAGCAGCCAGCGCCTCACCGCGAGCCCTCCCGCAGCGCCCGCAGCGCCCCTTCCCGGGCGGCGACGAAGGCCGGGTTGGTGACCGCCGCGTCGCGATCCTCCGCGCGGCGCCCCGGCGCACCAAGCTCGGCGACGATCCGGCCGGGCCGATTCGACAGCACGGCGATGCGGTCGCAGAGGTAGAGCGCCTCCTCGACGTCGTGGGTGACCAGGACGACGGTACGGGGATCGGTCCGCAGCGCGGTGGCCAGCCATCCCTGCATCTCCGCCCGGGTGATCGCGTCGAGGGCGGCAAACGGCTCGTCGAGGGCCAGTACGGGCTTGCCTGCGATCAGCGTGCGCAGGAAGGCGACCCGCTGCCGCATCCCGCCGGATAGCTCCGCCGGCCGGGCGGCCTCGAAGCCGCCGAGGCCGAAGCGCTCGAAGAGATCGCGGGCGGCGGCTCGCGCCGGGGCCCGCCGCATCCCCTGATTGCGGAGGGCGAGGGCCGCGTTGTCGATCGCCGAGTACCAGGGGAGGAGGAGGTCGCGCTGGGGCATGAAGGCGCAGCGGCCGAGGCGCTCATCCGCGCGCGAGCCGCCCTCGACGGCGATCGTGCCTCCGCTCGGCTCGCGCAGGCCGCAGATCAGCTCCAGGAGCGTCGACTTGCCGCAGCCGGAGGGACCGACCAGGCCGACCACCCCGCCCGCCTCGACCTGCAGATCGATCCCGGCCAGGCTGGTCAGGTCGCCGTAGGAATGGGTGACTTCCCGCAGGGAGAGCTCGCTGCCGGAGCCCTGCCCGGGGGACGAAATTCGTGCGAGATCCGCAAGCTGCGGCTTCATTGATGGTATCCTGCCGGACTCCACACTCCTGACCAAGGAGGTCAGGAAAGTCGAAATCAAATTCGGTGGGAGCTGTAGGAGCGAATCATGGACCCGGCAATCGTCCTCTTCGGTTTGGGAATCGGCGTGCTCGTCGGCATGACCGGCATGGGCGGCGGCTCGCTGATGACGCCGCTGCTGATCCTCATCTTCGGGATCCAGCCCACCACCGCGATCGGGACCGACATCTTCTACTCGGCGGTCACCAAGACCGTCGGCGGCTGGCGCCACTTCCGGATGAAGACGGTGAACATGGAGCTGGTCCGCTGGCTCGCAACCGGCAGCGTCCCCGCCGCCGTCGCCGGCGTCGCCCTCGTCTCCTGGCTGCAGGGGCAGGTCGGGGAGGACCGCCTCAACGAACTCGTCTACGCGGTCCTCGGCGGCACCCTGCTGATAGTCGGCGTGATCACCCTGGCGCGAGCCCTGATCCTCCGCAGCCTGATCGAGGAGCGCGACCGTTTCGACGTCGAGCGCCGCCACAAGCTCGCGGCGGTCGCGATCGGCGCCACCACCGGTTTCGTGATCGGCATCACCTCGGCCGGCTCCGGCACGGTGATCGCGATCCTCCTGATCGCCATCTATCGCCTGGCGCCGAAGAAGGTGGTCGGCACCGACGTCTTCCACGCGGCCCTCCTGCTCTGGGCGGCGGGCATCGCCCACTGGATCGGCGGCAACGTCGACTTCGTCCTCGCCGGCAACATCCTCCTCGGCTCCGTTCCGGGCGTGGTGGTCGGCGCGGCTCTGTCGGACAGGGCACCGCAGGGCTTCATCCGCACCGCTCTCGGCGTCGTCCTCGTCGGGTCCGGCATAGTCACCGTCCAGAAGGGCGACCCGGCCGTCTGGCCGATCGCCGCCGGGATCGCCGCGGTCGGGCTGGGCCTGGTGCTCTACGCGCCGCACTGGCTTCACCGCCGCCGCGAGGCTCAGCGCCGCGAGGAGACCGAGCTCGAACGGCGGCAAGAGCTCGATCGGGCGCGGACGCTCGGCCGCACCCTGCCTGCGGACTAGACGAACGCACGTTCGCCGACCGACGGTTTGGGTAAGGTGCTTCCGCCTTGCCAGCCAAGCCGGAAAAAGACCTGCTTGCGCTGAGTTTGTTCACCGGGGCCGGGGGACTGGACATTGGCATAGAGCGGGCTGAACGCTGGAAGACGGTGGCCTATGTGGACTCCGACAGCGTCTTCTGTAGGACCCTGGAGGGCAACCAGGCCGCGGGCAGGCTTGGTGACAGCGGGTCGAAGATACTCAACGAGGATCTCGCCGGCTTCGACTTCGCACGGTTGAGAAAGAAGCTCGGGCTGAGAAAAGGCGAGCTTGACTTCCTGCTGGGAGGGCCACCTTGTCAATCCTTCAGTACCGCAGGGAGGAGGGGCACGATCCAGGATCCGCGCGGCGAGTTGCTCTGGGACTTTTTGCGTGCGGTCGACGAGTTCCGCCCGAAGTGGTTCCTCCTGGAGAATGTTCGCGGCCTCCTGTCAGCGGCGATCAAACATCGTCCGCTCGCCGAGCGTCCGGAGGCGGGCGGACCGCCGCTCGAGGATGAGGAGCGACCAGGCTCCGTGCTCGCGCTCTGGCAGAACGATCTGGAGGAGATCGGTCCTTACCGGCTCGACTCCTTTGAGGTCAACGCCGTCAATTACGGCGCCCCGCAGCTTCGCGAGCGGATGCTTCTGTTCGGCAACAGGCTCGGCAGAGAAGTGAACTTTCCCTCCCCCACCCATGGGGTGGGGGAGGGGCTGAAGCCGTATGCGACCCTTCGCGACGCCCTTGCCCGCTTGAATGACCCCGATCCCCTTCTGCTCGACTTTAGCCCGCGCAAGAAGGAGTACCTGCGCCTGGTCCCCCCGGGTGGGAATTGGCGAGCCCTTCCCGACGAGCTCCAGCGTGAGTCGATGGGCCGGGCCTACTTCGCGAAGGGCGGGAGGTCGGGCTGGTGGCGGCGTCTCTCATGGGACCTCCCCAGTCCCACGGTGATGACGATGCCCAATCACGCCAGTAGCTCCCTTTGTCATCCCGACGAAGTACGAGTCCTGTCGCTCAAGGAGTGCGCCCGAATTCAAGGGTTCCCTGACGACTGGTGCTTCGCCGGGACCGCGGGCGACCAGTACCGCCAGGTAGGGAATGCTGTCCCCGTGCGGCTTGGAGAGCTTGCTGTAGAGGCGATCGCCAAGGCGACGGAGGTCCAGCCGGGCACCGAGGCCTTCCGTCGGGTCTATCTTGAATCGCACGTGCGGACGAGACAGTGGTTCAAGCAGGGCGAAGCCTTCGTCAGGCGCAACGGGCGCGACGAGGCCCTGGCGGCCTAGAAGGATCCCTCAAAGATCTTCTCCCACATCTCGGTCTCTTCCCCCTCGAGCTCAAACGCGTCCCTGATCGAGGCCGCAAGGGCGAGGCGCGCCTCGATCAACTGCTCATAGAAAGTCTTGCCGCCGTGGCGGGCCGAGAATTGGCCTTGCGCCGCTTTGATCGCACGAAAGATCTCCTTATGAGCATCGCGAACCCCAGTCATGAACTCCCAGAACTCATGCCCAACGAGGGTGTGGGTGTAGCTTCCGGTCTCCCGTTCCACCCAACCCGGCTTGTTGTTCAGCCGAGCCCGAGTTCCATAGACGATGCCGATGATCAAGTCGGTGCCCGTCGCTTCGTGGATCTCGGGGAACTTCTGGATCATTTCTTGGGCGTGTGCCTGGTTCATCGTCCACGGCCCCGATTTCAGGCTGAGTAGATAGCGAGTTCCCTCCACCGTGATCTCGACGTCGACTGGGCTGTAAAGACTGGGGTTGAGCTTCTTCTCCGGCGGACACTCGATCCCAAACGGCGGCAGGATCTTGTCCTCGATGAACTTGCCGAACGCCGTTGCGTCACCCTGATGGAGCTTCGTATGCTGCAGGTGCTCTGCGGCCTCGAACGGAGAGAAAATGTTGTAGGCCGGCGCAAGTGCAAGCATCAGGAACGGGTTCAGGTTCACGTCCGAGCTCTTGGCGTCGATCAGGTCCTTGACCTTTTTCAGGCGGCGCTCTAGCAGTTTGTCCGTCTCCACAACGATCTCATCGAAGCGCTCTTC
>DASTAR010000057.1:0-2899 GCA_035712505.1 Solirubrobacterales bacterium | reverse complement strand
CCCCCCCCCACCGCTCGGTCAGCGCTTCGCCGGTTCGAGCCCGATCAGCGCGTAGTAGGAGACCAGGTAGAGGCGCTTTCCGTCAGAGACCATCGGCGTGTAGCCGGCCTGCTTGATGTGGAAGACCCGCTTGCCGGTGCGGGTGTCGAGCCCGGTCGTTTCCCGGGTTACGAAGCTGGTCGTGTAGACGGTGTGGCCGATCACGGTCGCGGTCCCGGGAATCGCGCCGCGCACGTCGTAGGTCCAGCGCGGCTTGCCGGTGCGGGCGTCGAGGGCGAAGAAGCGGCCGTTTTCGGAGCCGATGTAAACGGTCGGCGGGGTGCCGGGGACCCGGGCCACCGCCGGCGAGCCGTAGACGGAGTCGCCGGTCGGGAAGGACCACTCGACCTTGCCGGTCCTCTCGTCCAGGGCGAAGACGGTTCCGTCGTCCCGAGCTGCGTAGACGCAGCCGAAGGCGACCGCGGGGGAGGAGAAGAAGCCGCCCCGGCCGTACGGCGGGACCTTGCTCGTATTGGTCCGCCAGACCGGCTTGCCCGTCTTCGCGTTGAGGGCGTAGACCGAGCTCTGGTAGTCGGCGGCGAAGACGCGGCCGGCGTGGTAGCTGGGGCTCGATTTGATCGCCCCGGGGGAGTTGAAGCTCCAGACCGTCCTGCCGGTCTTGGCGTCGAGGGCGAGGAGGTTGGTGGTGTCGGTGCCGAGGTAGAGGAGCCCGTCGACAGCGAGGGGGGAGGATTCGAGGTGCGCGTGCAGCTTCCGCACCCAGAGCTTCTTCCCGGTCGCGGCGTCGCCCGCGGCCAGGTGCCCGTCGAGGAAGGCCCCGTAGATCGCTCCGCCGTAGTAGGTGGGCGCGGTGACGAAGTTCGGCTTGCCCTTGTCGCTGGGCCGGATGTCGATTTCCCAGAGCACCTTGCGGTCCCGCAGCCGCACTGCTTTGCCGTTGCCGTACTTGTTGATCACGTAAGCGACCCCGTCGTGGATAGCCGGCGGGAACTCGATCAGCGCATGCGTGTTGATCGACCACGCTTCCCGCAGCGGCGGATCCAGCGCCCGCCTGTCCTCCGCCAGGTAGTGCGTCCGCTCCGGGACCCGCCCGAACTGCGGCCAGTCGATATAGCCGCCGGAGCTGGATCCGGAGCCGCCGGGGGATCCCGAGGTGCCCGAGCCGCAGCCGGCGAGGGAAAGGACGAGGAGGACGATCAGGATCACCGTCGCTTTCCCCTCGCATGGCGAGAGGAAAGCGACACGTCTCGATACAGGGCGCGGCATCCGTCCTCTCATCGGCAGCACGGGGCGCCGCCTCAAAATCCGCGCGCTCGTTCATCTGATCAAAGGAAGAGAAAGCGGCGGACGGGACTCGAACCCGCGTCATCGCCTTGGAAGGGCGAGGCTCTACCGTTGAGCTACCGCCGCGCGGCGGAAGCCGCCCCGCTTAGCGGTGCGGCGTCGGTGACAGTTTGCACAAACGACCTCGCACTTTGCAATCTCGTCGAGCACGTCCTGCCATCGGCGCCCCTGAAGTCCCTCCGAGATCGAGAACTTCTTGTCTCGCAGATGGTCGAACTCGAGGACGAGGGGATCGTCCTCTCCGCAATCGACACAGGGGTGCTCGAGCAGGAACGCGACTACGAACTGCGTCCGTTCTTCGACCAGCGCGACCTTTCTCTGGCGGGCGGAAGCGATGTAACGAGCTTTGTTCGCCGCGTAGTGCTCCTGCTTGTACTCCGCTCGGCAGGGCCGGCAATAGTTGTCCCGCTGTCCCCGAGCCCGTCGTCGCCAAGCGAATTCCTCGATCGGCTTCTCCGTCTTACAGCGCCCACACAGCCTCATGGACCAGGAACATATCGACCCAAACAGACGTTCCCATAGGCATCCAACCCGACGATCCGTCAAGATGGAAACCCCACGGGGAGTGGCGCAGTCTGGTAGCGCACTCGGCTGGGGGCCGAGCGGTCGCAGGTTCAAATCCTGTCTCCCCGATATCTCCCGTGGCTCGTTCCGTTTCCAGGGGTGGAGACCGGCGAGTGCTCTAGGGAAGGCGTCGGTCATAGCGTTTCCCGTTTGCGGTGTGGTTCACGACGGTCGCCGAGCCGGCCGCCGCTCGAACTGCGGCGATCGTGTCTTCGGCTGATTCCTTGCGGGTGTAGGTCTCGGAGACGGCGATGATCTCGCCGTTCCCGCCGACCAGCTCCCAGTAGAACTGGCCGTCCTCGCTTCCCCAGATCGAGAAGTGCATGGGTGGGGCCTCCTCATGGTTGGTGGTTGGTAAGTGCCCCGGCCCGTGTTCGCGGGCCGGGGCCGTCTGGCCGATGAACTGCGTCTATGGGTGGGCGGGCGGAAGCTCGTGCGGCGGCCAGCCGAGCGGCATCTCCGCGCTGGGCTTGTAGATGCCGGCGCTCTTGAAGCCGAACAGGGCCACGGTTGTCGGGATGCCCCTCTCGTTGCCTAGCTCCAGCCGTGGGCTGGCTGCGGCCTGGATCTCCAGGATCCGCGCCCGGGAGCGGCTGAGCTCGTTCGAGAGTTCGTGCCAGCTTCGCGGCGTCAGCACGAAGGGGCTCCAGGTGAGGTGGCTGTCGTCGCGGGCGTCCATCGTGCCGTCCCTCAGCGCCAGCATCGCGTGATCGCTGAAGTTCGACGCGACTGCCCAGCTGGGACCGAGCCGCCGTGAGAGGCGGGTCTCTCCCGGCGCCTGCCGGCCCGGCTTCGGCGCCTCGAACCCGGCCAGCGCGAACGTCACCGCGAGGAGCTCCTCGGGGTGGAGCTTGAGCTGGTTGAGCGCCTCTGCCTGGATCTCGAAGCTGCGATCGAAGACGCGTTTCAACTCGACCATCACCGCGGTCCAGCCCTCGAGGTCAAGCAGCAGGTCGAACCGGCTCAGGTGGCTGCCGGCGAGGGCGTTGAT
>DASTAR010000056.1:0-35444 GCA_035712505.1 Solirubrobacterales bacterium | reverse complement strand
TGCGCGGGGAGAAGGAAAGGCACCCGAACCTCGGCCCCAGTGCGGCGATGAAGGAAGGGCACTGGGAGGTCGCCTACTTCGAAGGCGGGGACGAGCTGGCGCTGGTCCTGGTCGACGCCCACGACGGCGAAGTCCTCGAGTCGTGGACCGGCTACCAGGTCGCCTGGAAGATGGCCCGCGGCTACTCCGGCGCCTTCGGTCACAAGCTGAACGCGCCCTACGTCTTCCTGCCGCTCTGCGCGATCTTCCTGCTCGGCCTGGTCGACTGGCGGCGGCTGCGGCGGGTCGCCAACCTCGACCTCCTCGTCCTGCTCGGCTTCGGCGTCTCGCACTACTTCTTCAACCGCGCCGACATCGGGATCTCGGTCCCGCTCGTCTACCCGGTGCTCCTCTACCTGCTCGGCCGCAGCCTCTGGATCGGGTTGCGGGGGAGGGAGGAGGGCCTGCGCCCGGTGTGGCCGACGATGTGGATCGTGGTGGCGGCCCTGTTCCTGATGGGCTTCCGCGTCGGCCTCAACGTCGCCGACGCCGGCGTGGTCGACGTCGGCTACGCGGGGGTGGTCGGGGCCGACCGCATCGCCCACGGCGAACAGCTCTACGGCAACTTCCCCCCCGACGTCTCCCAGGGCGACACCTACGGCCCGGTCAACTACCTCGCCTACCTGCCCTTCGAGCGGATCTGGCCCTGGTCGGGCCACTGGGACGACGTCCCGGCCGCCCACGCCGCCTCGGTCGTCTTCGACGTAGCGACCTTCGTCCTGCTTCTCCTCATCGGCGTGCGAATCCGCCCCGGCCCAGACGGCCAGCGCCTGGCGGCCGTCCTCGCCTTCGGCTGGGCCGCCTACCCGTACACGGCGTTCGTCCTAGAGAGCAACTCCAACGACTCCCTGGTAGCCGCCTTGCTCCTGGCCACGTTCCTCTTAGCTGCCAAACCACTGGCCCGCGGAGCAATGCTGGCCGCGGCCACCTGGGCCAAGTTCGCTCCCGCGGTCCTGGTCCCGATGTACTGGCGTTACCGGCCCGCGGGTCCTGCCGCCGCAGAGGACCCACCATCCCCTGCAACTACGCAGGGGATGGTCCCCCGCCCGACGTCACCCACGGGTCACCGTCGGGAATTGCTCCTCTTCCTCGTCGGGTTCGTGGCTCTCACGGTCGCGGTGCTCGCCTGGCCGTCAGTCGATCCGGGCCTGAAGACGGTCTACGACAGGACGATCGCGAGCCAGGCCGGCCGCTCATCGCCGTTCAGCATCTGGGGCCAAGCACCGTCGCTCGAACCGATCCGGATCGCCCTTCTCGTCCTCACCGGCATCGCCTCGGTCGCCCTCGCCTTCATCCCGAAACACAAGAACCTGGTCCAGCTGGCCGCTCTCTCAGCCGCCCTGCTGCTCCTCCTGCAGCTGACCCTCCATCACTGGTTCTACCTCTACATCGTCTGGTGGTTCCCGCTGCTGTTCATCGCGCTGGCAGCATCACCTGCTCGAACGAGTCGGCCAGGCCCCGCTCGTTCACGTCGACCACCGCGCCCATCACCCAGACGTCGTCCTCGGCAGTCTCGAACCGGGTCGGCATCTGGGTGATCAGCGACCGCAGCGCCTGCTCGGGCTTGACCCCGAGGACGCTGGTCCGCGAGCCGGTCATGCCGACGTCGGAGATGAAGGCGGTGCCGCCGGGGAGGACGCGGCCGTCTGCGGTGGGGACGTGGGTGTGGGTGCCGAGGACCGCGGCGACGCGGCCGTCGAGGTGCCAGCCCATCGCCACCTTCTCGCTCGTCACTTCGGCGTGGAAGTCGACGACCACAGCGTCCTGTTCGTGGTGGCCGAGGATCGAGTCGACGGTATCGAAGGGGGAGCGGGCGACGCGCAGGCCGACGCCGCCGCTGAGGTTGACGACCCGCACCCGCATCCCCCCGGCCTCGACCAGCGTGTGGCCGCGGCCCGGGTTCGCCTGCGGGTAGTTGGCCGGCCGGATCACCCGGTCGGTCTGGTCGAGGAAGCCGTACGCCTCGCGGTGGCGGTAGACGTGGTTGCCGGTGGTGATGACGTCGGCGCCGGCCCCGAAGAGGTCGTTGGCGGTGCGTTCGGTGATGCCCATCCCCCCGGCCGAGTTCTCCCCGTTGACGATCACCAGGTCGGGCGCGTAGCGCTCGAGCAGGTGGGGCATCGTCTCCCGCAGCCCCTGGCGGCCGGGGCTGCCGACCACGTCGCCGATGTGTAGAACCCGCATCCCGCGCAGACCCTATCTGCGAGATTGAACGCGGTGGTGGATCCAGCGGAGAGGGATGCGATCCTGAAGCGGGCGCTGACCTACCCCTACGCGACGCCGGAACGCTCCTACCTCTACCGGCAGGGGCGGGCGGAGGAGCTGCCCGAGGACTTCGACATGGACGGGCGCAGGCCGCTCCTCTCCTACGGCGCCAACGCCGCGCCCGAAGCCCTCGCCCTCAAGCTCGCCCAGCTCCCCGGCGAGCCGTTGCCGGTCGTGCGCTCGGAGCTGCACGGCTTCGACGTCGTCTACTCGGCTCACGTCTCTCCCTACGGTGCGGTCCCGGCGACGCTCGTCGAGAGCCCGGGCACCGTCTCCCCCGTCTTCGTCCTCCACCCGACCGCCGAGCAGCACGCCCTGCTGACCGCGACCGAGCTGAACTACGACCTCGTCCGGATCGGCGAGGCGCAGGCCTACCGCAGCAAGCACGGCTGCCTCGAGCTCGACGGGTCGCCGGTCGCGCTGGCGGCGGTCCGCTCGCAGGGACGCACCTTGCCGGAGCTCGATCAGCCGGCGGTGCTCGAGCGGGTCCGCGAACTCCTCGAGCCCGAGCTGAAGCTCGAGGAGTTCATCCACGTCTGCATCGCGCGTGGAGGAATCAAACCGCTTCCGAGATCGACCCCGCCATAGCGGGGCGAACTTCGGAGTCGCTAGACCGCAGTGAAGCGTCGCACCGCCAGGCGCGCGATCGCAGCGTAGGCGAGGGCGAGGACCGCCAGGTGCAGGAGAGGCCCGCCGATCCCCGGGCCGGTCTCGTCGAGCGCCGCGGTGATCGCCTGCAGCGCCGGCTTGAAGGGGAAGAGGGCGGTGAGGTAGCGGATCGCGTCGAAGACGGTGGTGCTGACCGCGCCGGACGGCACGAGGGAGAGAAAGGCGATCGGCAGGGTGACCATGAAGGCGAGCAGCGAGACCGCCCGTACCTCCCGGGCCGCCGCCCCCAGCGCCGCCCCGGCCGCCCCCAGCGCCGTCGCGCTGAAGAGGATCGCGACCAGCCAGAGGCCGATCCGGCCGAGTTCGAGCGGGACGAAGAACTGCATCCCGAGCAGCATCAGCAGGGTGACGACGAGGCCGACGGCGATCCCGAGCAGGACCTTCTCGCCGAGCAGGCCGCTGGTCGAGATCAGGCCGCGGGTCAGCCGCGGGTAGGCGTTCTCCTCCCGCTCCAGCGCCAGCGAGCCGGCGACGAGGAGGACGACGACGAAGGCGAGGGTGAGGGTCGCGGCGACGGCGATCGCGAAGATTTCCAGCGGCGGGCTCGCGCCGCCGACCACGACCTTGTCGACCTTGATCGGCTGCGCCAGCCGGGCGATCAGCGGCTTGGCGACGTCGAGGTTGTCGCGCGCCTCGGCGGCGAAGTTCGTCACTTCCTTCAGCGAAGGCTGCAGCCCTTTCGGCAGCGCCGGCGTCACCGCTTCGAGGATCTGTGCGCTGGCCCGCAGGCCGAGGATGTGGAAGCTGCCGCCGAGCGCCTTGAACTCGCCGCCGTTGACGATCAGGTTCAGGTAGCGGCCGCCCTCGGAGCCGATCCGCCGCGCCACCGCCAGGTTCGCCTGCGCCAGCAGCGTCGTGATCCGGTCGTCGACGAGTTCGGCCTTGACGGCGTTTTCCTCGTTCACCAGCACTTCGACTTCCGGCACCCCCGGGGTCAGGGTCGAGAGCGAGTTGATCTTGTTGACCAGATTCGCCGGGAGGATCAGCGCCGCCAGCGCGTCGCCGGACTTCACCTTGTCTTCAGCCTCGCCCCGGTCTGCGACGAAGATGCATTCGACGCGGCTGCAGATCCGGCCCTCGACGTTCGCCGAGGGCAGCTGGGCGCCGCCGACGGTGATCCGCGTCCCCGCCGGCACTTCGTTCAGGAAGGCGACCCGCGGCTTTTCCGGCCCGCGCGAGATCGCGAAGCCGACCAGGACGGCGATCAGGATCGGGTAGGCGACCAGCAGCACCGCCTGCAGGGGCGAGCGGCGGAGGATCTGCAGGTCCTTCAGGAGCAGCCAGCGGACGCCGCGCATCAGTGGCCCCGGTGGTGCAGGTAGGCGACGAAGGCGGTCTCGAAGTCGCGGTCGGCGGCCTCAGGCGCCTCGCGGCGGACCGCCTCGCGCAGCTCGGCGGGCGGCCCGTCGAAGAGCGCCTCGCCGTCGGCGAGGACCAGCAGGCGGCCGCCGTAGCGCTCGGCCTCCTGGATGTCGTGGGTGGAGAAGATGACGGTGGTGCCGCGGTCGGCGAGCGCGGAGACGAACTCCCAGAGGCGCGAGCGCTGGCGCGGGTCGAGGCCGACGCTCGGCTCGTCGAGCAGCAGCACCGCCGGCCGCGAGAGCAGCCCGATCGCGATGTTGATCCGCTGCTGGTTGCCCCCGGACAGGCGCGCCACGATCTCCCCCCGCCGCTCCCGTAACCCGGTCAGCTCCAGCATCTCTTCCGCCGACCCCCGCGGATCCTCATGCCCCTCCAGCCGGGCAAAAAGCAAAAGGTTCTCCTCAACCGTCAACCGTCGATAAAGAGCCGCCTGTTGAGGAACCCACCCAATCTCCCCATTAGAAGAACTGACCTGACCCTCGTCAGGCTTCGAAATCCCAGCCAGAATCGACAACAAGGTCGTCTTGCCAGCGCCGTTGGGACCAATTACTGCGACTTGCTCCCCAGGCGCGGCTTCGAAGCTCACCCCTCGAAGCGCTTCGCGGCTGCCGAACCGCTTGACGACATTCCTCGCCTCCACCGCGGGAAAGCTACTGCCCGAACCATCCAGGGGGACGGAGTGCCTCCGTACGGACACTTAGAGCGAGCGAAGCGAGCGGGCCCGGTAGGAGGCGCTCCGCCCCCCTCCCACGCCGAGCCAGTCCCCGTCCCTTCCCTAGACTCAAAAGAGATGGCTTTCCCCGCAACGCGCATGCGCCGCATGCGCCGCACCGACACCCTGCGCGGCCTGGTCCGCGAGACCGAGCTCTCACCATCGCACCTGATCCAACCGGCGTTCGTGATCGCCGGCGAGGACGTGCGCGAGGAGGTGCCCTCGATGCCGGGCATCGAGCGCTTCTCGATCTCGCACCTGGTCGAGGAGGCGGGCGAGATCAGGGGCGCGGGGATCGGCGCGCTGATGCTGTTCGGCATCCCCGCCGCCAAGGACGAGGCCGGCTCGGGCGCCTACGACGACGAGGGCGTCGTGCAGATGGCGGTGCGGGCGCTGAAGGAGGCGCACCCCGACCTGGTCGTGATGACCGACGTCTGCCTCTGCGAGTACACCTCCCACGGCCACTGCGGCGTGATCCGCGACGGCGGCACCGAGGTCGACAACGACGTCACCGTCGAGCTGCTGGCGAAAACCGCGATCTCCCACGCGCTGGCCGGCGCCGACGCGGTCGCCCCCAGCGACATGATGGACGGCCGCATCGGCTCGATCCGGTTCCAGATGGACGAGGAGGGCCACTCCGGGGTGCCGATCGTCGCCTACAGCGCCAAGTACGCCTCGGCCTTCTACGGACCCTTCCGCGACGCCGCCGAGTCGACGCCGCAGCACGGCAACCGCCGCGGCTACCAGATGGATCCGGCCAACGCGGCCGAAGCGGTGCGCGAGGCCGAGCTCGACCTCGAGGAGGGCGCCGACATGCTGATGGTGAAGCCGGCGCTCCCTTACCTCGACGTCGTGCGCCGGGTCAAAGACGCGACCGGCGCCCCGGTCGCCGCCTACCACGTCTCCGGCGAGTACTCGATGCTGAAGGCGGCCGCCGCCAACGGCTGGATCGACGAGCGCGCCGCGGTGCTCGAGACCCTGACCTCGATCCGCCGCGCCGGCGCCGACGCGATCGTCACCTACTACGCGAAGGAGGCCGCCGCATGGCTTCGGTGAAGGTGCCGCAGTCGAAGGCGCGCAGCCGCAAGGGCGGCTCGGCGATCCCGCTCGACGAGACCGACAAGCGGCTGATGAACCTGCTGCAGTCGAGCTTCCCGCTCGACCCGGAGCCCTTCGCCCTCGTCGCCTCCGAGGCCGAACTCGAGCTCGACGACGTCCTCACCCGCACCCAGCGCCTGCTCGAGGGGCGGATCATCCGTGAGATCACGCCGATCTTCGACACCCGCGCGCTCGGCTACGAGTCGATGCTGGTGGCGGCCAAAGTCGACGCCGAGCACCCGCAGCGGGCGGCGCAGATCGTCAACGCCCATCCCGGCGTCTCCCACAACTACCTGCGCACCCACGAGTTCAACCTCTGGTTCACGATCGCCACCCCGCCCGATTCCGAGCTGGGGCTGAAGGGGACGCTGGAGGCGCTGATGGAGGAGACCGGGGCGGAGTCGATGCGGGAACTGCCGACCCTCACCCTCTTCAAAATCAACATGAACCTGGAGATGGAGAAGGGGACCGAGGCGCTCGCTGCGCCGGTCGAAGCGGCGCCGCCGCGCGAGCTGGAACCGCAGCCCTACGACGAGGACGACATCGCCCTGATCCGGGCGCTGCAGGGTCCGATGGAGGCGGTCGCCCGTCCCTACGACGCCGCCGCCTCGGAGCTCGGGACCTCGACCGAGGAGCTGCTCGACCGCCTGCGCGGCATGGTCGACCGCAAGATCCTCCGCCGCGTCGCGGCGATCCTCTTCCACCGCCGCGCCGGCTTCTCCGCCAACGGCATGGGCGTCTGGAAGGTGCCCGAGGAGGACATCCTCGAGGTCGGCGGTCGGATGGCCTCCTTCCGCGGCATCTCCCACTGCTACCAGCGCCCGACCTACGAGGACTGGCCCTACAGCGTCTTCACGATGGCCCACGGCCGCTCGAAGGAGGAGTGCGACGCGGTCCTCGACGCGATCGCCGCCGAGTGCGGGATGGGGCCGGACGATCGCGCGACCCTCTACTCCTCGACCGAGTACAAGAAGATCCGCCTCCACTACTTCACCGAGGATTACGCCCGCTGGGAGGCGCAGCATTCATAAGGACGCGCCGCCCGAGGGCGGCGCTCTGTCGGCCGCCGCTGGCCTCTTCGCCCGGGCGCAGCAGGTCCTTCCCGGCGGGGTGAACTCGCCGGTCCGGGCGATGCGGCAGATCGGCCGCGATCCGGTCTTCGTCGACCGTGGCGAAGGCTGCTGGCTCTTCGACGTCGAGGGCAACCGCTACGTCGACTGGATCGGCTCCTGGGGCCCGATGATCCTCGGCCACGCCGAGCCCGCGGTGGTGGCGGCGGTGATCGAAGCGGCGAAGCGAGGCACCAGCTTCGGCGCCGCGACGCTCCCGGAGGTTCGCCTCGCCGAGGAGGTAGCGGCGCGGATGCCCTCTGTGGAGATGGTGCGGATGACCAGCTCCGGGACCGAGGCGGCGATGAGCGCCGTGCGGCTGGCCCGGGCCGTGACCGGCCGCGACGTCGTCGTCAAGTTCGCTGGCGCCTACCACGGCCACTCCGACGGCCTGCTCGCCGACGCCGGCTCCGGCCTGGCGACCCTGGGGGTGCCTGGCACCCCCGGTGTGACGGCGGCGCAGGCGGCCCTGACCGTGGTGGTGCCGTGGAACGATCGCGAGGCGGTCACGCGGGCGCTCGAGGAGCACGAAGTCGCGGCGTTGCTGGCCGAGCCGATCGCCGCGAACATGGGGGTCGTCCCGCCGGCCGACGGCTTCCTCGGGTTCCTCCGCCAGGCGACCCGCGAGGCGGGCGCGCTGCTCGTCTTCGACGAGGTGATCACCGGCTTTCGCGTCGCCCGCGGCGGGGCGCAGGAGCTGTACGGCGTCGAACCGGACCTGACGGTGATGGGGAAGGTGATCGGCGGCGGCCTGCCCGCCGCCGCCTATGGCGGTCCCCGCGATCACATGGAACGGATCGCCCCCGCCGGCGACGTCTACCAGGCGGGAACGCTCTCGGGGAACCCGCTCGCGGTCGCGGCGGGACTGGCGACCCTGGGGCAGCTCGACGCGGCGGCCTACGACCGGCTCGGCGAGCTGACCGACCGCCTGGCGCGCGGCTTCGAGGAGCTGGCGGCGGACCGCCCGCTCCAGGTCGCCTCGGCCCCCGGCCTCGTCACCCTCTTCTTCAGCCCGGTCCCGGTCGTCGACTTCGCGAAGGCCACCGCCTGCGACACCGAGGCCCACGCCCGCTTCTGCCGCGCCCTGCTCGACCGCGGCATCTACCCGCCGCCCGCCCAGTACGAGGCCTGGTTCGTCTCCCTCGCCCACGACGAGGCGACGGTTGACCAGACGCTTCAGGCTGTCGCCGAAGCCCTCGACGAGGCCCTCGCCTAAGTCGTGGTTCCTTTGTCCTCTATAGCCGGACAAAAGAACCACGAGATGGGCCGCGGCGCCCTGCAGGCGCTTGCGGATCAGCTCCGCGGCGAGGACACGCCGATCGCGCCCCACGTGATCGACCCGGCCGAGCCCTCGCAGCTAGGCGAGCTGGCCGGCGGCGGCGAGTACGCGCTCGTCGTCGAGGCGGTCCGCGAGGGCTACCTCCTCCACTACGAGGAGCCGCGCCTCCTCGCCGGCCACGACTCCGACCTCGCCCTCCTCGCCGGCGACTACCTCTACGCCCTCGGCCTCGATCGCCTCGCCGCCCTCGAAGACACCCGCGCCGTCGCCATCCTCTCCGACCTGATCAGCGACTGCGCCCGCCTCCAGGCCGAAGGGGACACGGCCCCGATCGGGCGCCTCTGGCGCCGGGCGGCGGAGGCGATCGCCCGTCCCTCCGAGAAGGCGGATGAGTGTGACGCAAGTCACGGCCCCTAATCAATAGACTTCGTCGCCCTTACGCGAATCGACTGTGGCTGACGACGGGAAACAGGTAAACGGGGTCAACGAGCCCCCGATGCAGGAGCGGGCGAAGCCCGACCCGCCGGGCTATTTCGAGGGCGAGTCGATGACCCGCCGCCGCGCCTTCACGGTCGGTGCGCAGGCGCTGGGCGGACTGGCGGGCGCCGGGATCATCCTGCCGGCCGTCGGCTTTGCGATCGCGCCGATCTTCCACCGCGGCAAGGAGCGCTGGGAGGCCGTCGGCCCCGTCTCCGACTTCGTCGAAGACACCTACCGCCAGGTCGTCTTCACCGAAACCGAGGGGATCGGCGATGCCGGCAAGACGACCGCCTACGTGCGCCGCAGCTCGAAGGAACTGGGCGAAGAACCGGGCCAGTTCGTCGCCGTCTCCAACCGCTGCGCCCACCTCGGCTGCCCCGTCCGCTTCGTCGAGGCCGCGGGCAACTTCATCTGTCCCTGCCACGGCGGCGTCTACGACTTCCAGGGCAAGCGGATCGGCGGCCCGCCGGTGCGCCCGCTCGACCACTTCCAGACGCGCGTCCGCAGCGGCCAGGTGGAACTCGGGCCCCGCTACAGCGTCACCAACCATCTTGAACCGGTCCGTGCCCGCGATCCCGGGGAGTTCACCGGCGGGATCTGGGAATACCTCTACCCGCCGCGACCGTCTACCTTCCCGCCCCCCTGATGCCGAGCTTCCCGAAACCGAAGATCCCGGATGCGATCGTCCCGCCGCCGCTGCGCAAACCCGCCAAGCCGGGTACCGGCGGCACGCCCAAAGGGCAGGCGCCGACCGACCTGAAGACGGCTCCCCCAGAGCGGCAGAGCCACGGCGACAAACTGCTCGAGCGCGGCAAAGACGCGCCGATCGACGCCCTCGGCTGGGTCGACCAGCGGCTCGCCGCCAGCGGCTTCCTCACCGGCATGCTCTTCCGCAAGGTGCCGAAGGGGACCAACTGGTTCTACACGCTCGGCTCGGCGACGCTCTTCGCCTTCGTCGTCCAGGCCGTGACCGGGGTCTTCCTGGCCATGTACTACACGCCTTCGGCGACCCAGGCCTACGCCTCGATCGCCCACATCAACAACGACGTCCCGCTCGGCCAGTTCGTCCACGGCATGCACAAGTGGGGCGCCAGCGTGATGGTGATCCTGATCTTCCTCCACATGGGGAGGACCTTCTTCTTCGGCGCCTACAAGTACCCGCGCGAGCTCAACTGGGTGATCGGCGTCGTCCTCCTGATCCTGACGATGACGATGGCCTTCACCGGGTACCTGCTGCCGTTCGACCAGCGCTCCTTCTGGGCCTCGATCGTCGGCATCAACATCAACGGCACCGGCCCGGTGGTGGGTCCCTACCTGAGCGACTTCCTCCGCGCCGGCCCGGAGGTCGGGGCGACCACGCTCTCGCGCTTCTACGCGATCCACATGCTGCTGGTGCCCGGCGCCCTGATCGCGCTGATCGGCGCCCACATGTACCTCGTCGTCAA
Organism: Solirubrobacterales bacterium; assembly: GCA_035712505.1. Lineage (GTDB taxonomy): Bacteria > Actinomycetota > Thermoleophilia > Solirubrobacterales > 70-9 > VAYN01. The sequence continues at coordinate 24,986 of DASTAR010000056.1, read as the reverse complement.
GCTCGGCACCACGGCACCGCCGTGGATGAAGGCCGAGCGCCCGAAAGGCGCCTCGCCGGTGGCCCAGCTCGACGCCGGCGCCAACGGCCGCGTCAACGGCCACCGCGTAGGCGGCGCCCCGGTGTCCGGTGAGGGCGGCAACGGAGCGTCCGCGTGAAGCCGCAGGACAAGCAGAAGTACCTGGAGGAATACGAGCTTCTGAAGAAGAAGGGGAAGCCGTTCTTCCCCTACGCGGTGATGAAGGACTCGGTGATGGCCTGCATCGTCGTCGCCGTGATCATCGCGATGGCTCTGATCCTCGGAGCCGAGCAGGGGCCGAAGGCCGACCCGACCACCACCACCTACGTTCCGCGCCCCGAGTGGTACTTCTTCTTCCTCTTCGAGCTCCTGCGCGTGATCAAACCGCCGGAACTGGTCCCGATCGCGACGATCGGCATCCCCACGATCTGCATGGTCCTGCTCCTGCTGCTGCCGTTCTACGACCGCGGCCCGGAGCGCCGGCCCGAGCGGCGGCCGATCGCCACCACCGCCGGCTGCCTGACGATCATCGCGATGGGCTACCTCACCTACCTCGGCGCCACCGGAGGCTCGCCCACCGAGATCGACATGAAGGTGGCACCCCAATACGAAAAAGGCAAGGAGGTGGTCGCCGGTTCCGGCTGCCTCGCCTGCCACAAGCTGGGCGAGAACGGGAACAACGGGCCGGGCCCGGAACTGACCCATATCGGGGCCCGGATCCCGCGGGCTGCGATCATTCGCTCGGTCGAAATCGGACCGGGCATCATGCCCTCCTTCCGCGAACTGCCGCCGAAGAAGATCGAAGCGCTCGCCGACTTCCTGTCCTCGCTCGACTAGAGGGCGGCAAGGGACGGGCCGCTGACCCGCATCCCATGGACACGATCAACGACAACCGCCAATCGCCGGACTTCGCCGGCCAGGTCAACCGCATGTTCGACCGGGTCGCCGGCCGCTACGACGCGCTCAACTCGCTGATGACCGCGGGGTTGCACCACCGCTGGCGGGAGCGGGCGGCGGCGCTGACCCGGCTGCAACCCGGGGACGCCGCGCTCGACGTCTGCTGCGGCACCGGCGACCTCGCCTTCGAACTGTCGAAGCTGGTCGCGCCGGGCGGCCATGTGGTCGGCTGCGACTTCTCCGAGCCGATGCTGGACCTGGCCCGGGAGAAGGCGGCCGAGCGCGACGCCGGCGGGGTGCGCTTCGAATGGGCCGACGCCCTGGAGCTGCCGTACGACGGCGAGCGGTTCGATGCGGTCACGAACGGGTTCGGCATTCGCAACGTCGCCGATCTCGATCGCGGCCTTCGCGAGATGGCCCGCGTGCTCAAGCCAGGCGGCAGGGCTGTCGTGCTCGAGTTCACGCAGCCCCGGCGACCGCCCTTCTCTTTCTTCTACTCGCTCTGGTTCGATCGCATCGTGCCGGTGCTCGGCGCCCTCTCCAGCGATCCCGATGCCTACTCCTACCTGCCGCAGTCGGTTCGCAGCTTCCCCGATCCTCGGGGCTTGGCCGAGAAGATGGAGCGCGTGGGCTTCGAGGGGATCCGCTGGACCGTCCTGGCCGGCGGCATCGTCGTGATTCACAGCGGCGTTCGCGGGTGAGGTGTCGCTTTAGCGGCTTGATAGGCCACCAAGGCGACATGGAGCCGCGATGACCCGCCCCTCGTCCGTGCCGCCGCCGGTGACGGCGGTCCTCGACGCCTCCAGCCGCTGGCTGCCGACGCGCCTGGGAGAGGTGGAGGAGTTGCTGCGGGCCGCGGTCGCCGGCCATGGCGAGGGGCTGGGCGAGGACGCGGCGGCGACGCTCGAGGCGGGCGGCAAGCGCCTGCGGCCGATGCTGGTCCTCCTCTGCGCCGGCCCGGAGGGAGGGGAGGAGACGGTTCGCGCCGGCGCCGCGATCGAGCTGGTCCACATGGCGACCCTGGTCCACGACGACGTCCTCGACGACGCGCCGCTGCGCCGTGGGCTGCCGACCGTCGCCGCCAGCTCCGGCCGCGAGCGCGCCGTCGCCACCGGCGACCTGCTCTTCTCACGCGCCTTCGCCCTCCTCGCCGGGCCCGGGGACGCGCGCTCGGTCGCGCTTCTCGCCGACGCTTCCGCCGCCCTCGCCCGAGGGGAGCTGGCGCAGCGGCGCGACGCCTTCGACCTGGGCGTCGGCGAAGCCCGCTACCTCGAGCGTTGCCGGCTGAAGACCGCGCGCCTCTTCGAGTGCGCCTGCCTGCTCGGCCGCGACGACGAGCAACTGCGCGCGTTCGGGGCCGGGGTCGGCCTCGCCTTCCAGCTCCTCGACGACGTCCTCGACGTCAGCGGCCCGCCGGAGCGGACCGGCAAGGCACGGGGCACGGATCTGCTCGACGGGACGATCACGCTGCCGCTGATCGAGGCCGCGAAGAGCGACCCCGGCATCCACGAGGTCGACCTGCACGCCCTCGATGCCGCTTCGGCCGAGGCCCTCTGCGGGCGGATCGAGGCGACGGGGGCCCTGGAGCGCGTGCGCGCTCGGGCCCTGCAGCTGGTCGCCGAGGCCAAGCAGTCCCTCGAGCGCAGCAGCTTCGAGCCCGAACAACGCCAGCTGCTCGCCCTCGTCGCCGACGGCGTGGTCCAGCGCTACAGCTAACCCTCCTGCTCGGTCGGGCGAACCAGGACCTCGTTCACGGTCACGCGGGGCGGTCGGGTGACGACGAACTCGATCGCCGCCGCGATGTCCTCCGCCTGGAGGACCTCCATGCCCTCGAAGCGCCTTTCGATCTCCTCCTTCACCCCTGGGCGGTTGTGGCCCTGCAGCTCGGTTGCAACCGCCCCGGGCTCGACCAGCGAGACGCGGACGTGGCGGCGCGTGACCTCCTGCCGCAGCGACTCGCTGAAGGCGCCGACGCCGAACTTGGTCGCGTTGTAGACGCCGCTGTTGCGGCGGGCGATGCGGCCTGCGACCGAGGAGATGTTGACCACGTCGGCAACCCCGCCCCCGCCTCCAGCAGCCTCGAGCAGGTGCGGGAGCGCGGCCTTGGTCATGTACATCAGCCCCAGCAGGTTGACCTCGACCATCCGCTGCCATTCCTCAACCGGCGCCTCCAGCATCGGCCCCAGCAGCATCACCCCGGCATTGTTGACCAGGACGTCGAGGCGACCGAGCTCCTCCACGGTGCGGGTGACCGCAGCCTCCGCCGCCTCGCGATCGCCGACGTCGAGCTCGACCGGGAGCGCGGTGCCGCCGTTCCCGGCGATCTCCGCGCCCAGCGACTCCAGCCGGTCCGTGCGGCGGGCGGCGATCGCCACCGTCGCGCCGCGGCCGGCGAGCATGCGGGCGGTCGCCTCGCCGATCCCGCTGGAGGCACCGGTCACCAGCGCCACTGCGCCGTTCAGGTCTCTCGTCGCCATCCCCGGGCTATACCCGGAAACCGCCCGCACCGATCAGATCGCCGGCCCCGGGGCCGGAAAGCTCCGCCCGAATGGACCCCGGCGACGGGGCGGCACCGTTACCATGGACCCAGATGCCAGGAAACATCGGACTTCCAGAGATCGCGATCGTCCTCATCATCGCCCTGCTGGTCTTCGGGCCGAAACGCCTGCCGGAGCTGGGGCGCAGCCTCGGCCGCGGCATCCGCGAGTTCAAAGGCTCGATCAGCGGCGAGCACGACCACGACGAGGACGACGACAAGCCGAGGCTCGCTCCTTCCGAGCCCGCGAAGGCCCACGGCGACCCGGCCGAGGCGGAGGTCATCCGCAACAAGCCGAGCTGAGGCGACGCGAGGATGGCCCCTCGCGTCAAGGCGGTCTCGCACGAGGACCGCCTCACCCTGGTCGAGCATCTCGACGAGCTGCGCGCGCGGCTGATCGTCTGCATCGCGGTCCTCGGCGTCGCCCTTGCGCTCTGCTTCTGGCAGAACCACCTGCTGCTGGAAATCGCCCAGGGCCCGCTGCCCGCCAACCACAGCCGGCTGATCACCTTCGGGGTGACCGAGCCCTTCACGACGACGCTCACCGTCTCCGCCTACGGGGCGATCGTGCTCTCGCTGCCGGTCGTCCTCTGGCAGCTCTACGCCTACGTCCTGCCGGCCTTCAGCGAGGCGGAGAAACGGGTGGTGCTGCCGATCCTGCTGCTCTTCCCGCTGCTCTTCGGAGCCGGGATCGCCTTCGCCTACTTCGTCGTCATGCCCGCCGCCGTCCACTTCCTGCTCAACTTCAACGACAACCAGTTCAACGTCCAGGTCCGGGCCCGCGACTACTACAGCTTCTTCTCGATGACCGAGATCGCCTGCGGGCTCGTCTTCCAGATGCCGCTGGCGATCATCGCCCTCACCAGGCTCGGGATCGTCAGCGTCGAGAGCTTGCGCAGGAACCGTCGCTACGCCTATCTGGTGATCTCGATCGTCGCCGCCGCGCTGCCCGGCGTGGACCCGGTTTCGATGCTTCTCGAGATGGTCCCGCTGCTTGCTCTGTATGAGTTGAGTATCGTCCTTGCACGGGTGGTGGGCAGGCCGCGGCAAAGCAGCGGCATGGCCGAGCCCTCACCGCAGGAGTAGAGAGGGAGAGATGGCACAGGGCGGCAAAGAGCACAGGATGGTCTTCGACATCCGCGGACGGCGCAAGTACGCGGTCAAAGTCGTCTACGCGATTCTCGCCGTCCTGATGGGCGCCAGCCTCTTCCTCGTCGTCGGCCCGCTCAACATCGGCGAACTCTTCAACGGCAGCGGCAGCGGCTCGAGCAGCCTCGCCAAGCCCTACGAAGAACAGGCCGAACGCCTGGAAGCGAAACTGAGGAAGGAACCGGAAGACCCCGAACTGCTGATGGCGCTCACGCGGGCGCAGGTCACGGCAGGCAACACCACGCTTTCCCAGGAACCGAACGAAGAAGACCTCCTGAACGCCCTCCAGCACTACAAAGAAGCGAGCTCGACCTGGTCGGGGTACCTGAAGTCGACCAAGGAACCGAGCGTCGGCATCGCGCAGCTGATGGCACCGGCGCTGCTCAGGCTCGCCGAAAGCGGGCACACCTATCCGGAAGTGCAGGCGAACATCGAAGCGGCGAGCCAGGCGCAGAAGATCGTCGCCGCCCAGCGGCCGACGCTGAACTCTCTCAGCACGCTCGCGCTCTACACCTACTTCACCGGCGACTTCAAGGCGGCCGAAAGGGCCCAGGCCGAAGCGAGCAAGCTGACGAGGGAAAAATTCGAACGCGAACAGCTCGACACCCAGATGAAAGAAGTCAAGGAACGGGCGGCGAAATACACGAAGGAACGGAAGAAATCCGAAGCCGCGTTCAAGGCCGCGAGCAAGGCCAACAAAGGCAATCCCGAAAGCCTGCGAAGCCCGACGAACCCGTTCGGCGCCAGTCCCGGCCTGGGCGAATAGCCACCGCCGCGGCTCCCTTCACCCGAGCGGCCGAGCTTCCTATACTTGCCCGTCCACGGGCCGTTAGCTCAGTTGGTAGAGCAGGAGACTCTTAATCTCAAGGTCGAAGGTTCGAGCCCTTCACGGCCCACTCAACCCGCCCCTCGCTATTCGTCGCTGCAGTACTTTTCGACGGCGCCGGAGATCACGGTGCCGTCGGCGAAGGTGAAGTCGCCATGGGTCTGCAGGACGTTGTCGCTGCAGCGGGCGGAGACGTAGCTGCGCAGGCGGCCGCCGGCCCGGTAGCGGCGGTCGATCCTGGCGTCGACATGGGTGAGCGCCCCGAGGCCCCCCGCCAGCGGCGGCAGCTCGAGCCGGGCCCGGTAGCGGAAGCCGCCGTGGAGCCGTTCGATCGGGACCAGGATCGCGTAGGTTTCGGGAAGCGGCACGAGGGTGCGGGCGTGGAGGACGACGCTCGGCCCGGTCGCGAGGCGCGGGCCGTTGAAGATCGTCAGCGGCGCCCTCGTCTGGACCGAGGCGCCGAGCAGGGAGATCGCGGCGCCGACGTGGCCGGTCCCGACGATCGCCCCGCGACAGGTGCGCCGCGCTTCGAAGGTCCCCTCCCGCGCGATCGATTCCGGGGCGCAGGTGGGCAGGCCGGCGACGCTGAGCCGGCCGTCGCGGTCGAAGTCGATCAGCGCCTGCTGCAGCGGCGGGAGCGGAGCCCCTCGCCTGGTCGAGATGTCGAAGTGGCCCCGGAATTCGATCGGGGCGAAGTGGCGGCGCGGCAGCGTCTGCGGCTCGAAGCCGCCGTCGGCGCGGAGGACGATGTCGTTGACTTCGACCAGGGCGCCGTCGCCGGCCGCCGAGCCGGCGGCGAGCGCCGCGAGCGCGAGCGCCAGGACGACGGCCCGGGCTACCTTGGCAAGTGGCATGGCGAGGTCAGGGTGACCGGGAAGTAGTCACCGTCGGTGAATTCGGCGCTCCCCTGGACCTGGAGCCGGCCGCCGACGCAGTGGGCGTTGATGTAGCCGACTTCGCGCCCGCCGCGCTTGCGGATCGCGCCGATCTTCGCTTCGGCGAGGATCGCGGCGCCGTAGCCGCCGGCGATCTCCGGGATCTGGACTTCGGCCCTGAACCCGTAACGCCCCTTCGAGACCCGTTCGATCGCGATCGGGACCAGGATCGTCTGGGGCGCCGGCACCGTCTCGTATGCATGCGCAAGCAAGGTCGGGCGCCCGCGGTCGGCCGGGCCGTTGAAGAAGGAGAGCGGGGAGCTGATCTGGAACGGCGCCCGGCCCGGCATCGTCACCAGCGCCTTGCCGGTCCCCTTGCCGACGAGGGCCCCCGCGCAGCGCCTGCGCGCCTGCGCGGGGGTGGTGCCTTCGAGCTTGGAGGGGGTGCAGGTCGGCAGGCCCTTGGTGTCGATCGTGCCGTTCCTGTCGAGTTCGAAGAGCAGGGTCTTCAGGGTCGGCGGAGTCGAGCCGTCGTGGGTGCCGACGCGGGTGATGCTGCTGAGGAAGACGGGCGCGTTGCGGTGGGGCGGCAGCTCCCGCGGCTTCAGCGTCGCCGTGGCGCTGACCCAGACCGGCCCGACTTCAGCGGTGATCGCGTAGGCGCTCGCGCAGGCGCCGACCGCCGCCACGACGGCGAAGACGGCGATTCTGCGGATACGGCCTCTCAATCACTTCCCCTTGCATCGTTTGAACACGGAGCCCTGCAGAAAGGTGCCGTCTTTGAACTTGAACTGGCCTTTGGCCTGCAGGCGCCCGTCGGGGCAGCCGGCGTTGGCGAAGCTGTGGGTCTTGCCCTTGAACTTCCATTCCCGTCCCACGGTCAGGCGGGCGTAGAGCGGGATCCCGTAGCCGCCGGCGATTTTCGGGATCTTGGCGACGGTCTTGAAGCCGTAGCGGCCGTCGTGGACCTTCTGGATCTCGATCGGGACCACGAAGGTGGTCGGCCCGGGAACGGTGAGATGGGCGTGGGCGAGGACCACCGGGTTGCCGTGTTTGGGCTTGGCGTTGAAGAGGGTGATCGGCGAGGAGGCCGGGATCGGCCCTTGTTCGGGGAAGTCGACGACGGCCTTGCCGAAGCCTTTGCCGACGATCGCGCCGGGGCAGAGCTTGCGCGCCTGGGCGGTCGTCGTCGCCGCCAGTTTCGCCGGCGTGCAGGTGGGCAGGCCCTGAGTGTCGACCGCGCCGTGCTTGTCGAACCAGAGCGTCACCGTTTCCAGCACCGGCGGCGGCGTGCCGTCTTCGGTGGCGATGTTCCCGAAGCCGTGCAGCCTGATCGGCGCGAAGCCGTGCTTGGGCAGGGTCGTCGGCGTGAAGCCGCCGTCGGTGGTGATCACCAGGTTCGAGGCGTGCAGCACGATCGCCGCCGCCGAGGCAGCTGCGACGAGCAGGACCGCACCAGCTAGTACATGCACCCTTAACAGAGTCTTCCGCACAAAAACCTCCCCCTCCGTTGGCCGTACCGCCAAACTACCAGCCGTGGGAAGGAGGATCGGCAGGGGACGGGTGAAGTCCCCGAGAAGGGCGGGGGGGCACGACCAGCCTCTGCTGCTTCGCCATCCCCGCAGCGTGCTCGCGGTCGCCGCGGTCTTCCTGATCGCTCTCGGCGTGATCGGGCTCGGAGTCGAGAGCCGGCTGGATCCGACCACCCTCGACGTTCCGGGGACCAAGTCCCTGGAAGGCAACGAAATCCTCCGCGAACACTTCGGCCCCTCGGCCCCCTTCGCGATCCTGCTGCAGGGCCCGCCGGCGGCGATCGACCGCCAGGGGCCGCGGATGGTCCGGGCGCTGCGGCGCGATCCCAAGGTGACGACGCTCTCCCCCTGGGACACCGGCTCCGTCCAGCGGCTGCGACCCAAGCCGAGCCAGGCCCTCGTCCTGGTCGACTTCCATACCGACACCCGCACCGCGGTCAACGACGTCGTGCCGCACCTCAACGACGTCCTCGACAACACGATCCACGCTCCGGTGCGGGTGACGCAGACCGGCTACGCGAGCCTCTCGCGGGCGATCCAGGACGAGAGCATCTCGGCGACCAGGAAGGGCGAGCTGCTCGCCTTCCCGTTCCTGCTGATCATCCTCCTGCTCGTCTTCCGCTCGCCGATCGCGGCGCTGATCCCGCTCGGCTTCGGCGCGGTGACGGTGATCGCCTCCCGCGGCATCCTCTACTTCTTCACCGGCTGGTTCGACATCGACGCCTTCGCGCTGACCGTCTGCTCGATGATGGGGCTGGCGCTGGGGGTCGATTACTCGCTGCTGATGGTCTCGCGCTTCCGCGAGGAGCTGGCCGCCGGCGCCGAGCCGGCCGACGCGGCGCGGCTCACGCGTCGGCACGCGGGACGGACGGTGATGTTCGCGGGCAGCACGCTGCTGCTCTCGATGATCGTCTCCCTGTTCCTCCTGCCGGGGGCGCTGCTCGCCTCGCTTGCCGGCACGGTCTGCATGGTGGTGATCCTCAGCGTCACCGTCGCGACTGTCTGCGGGCCGGCGATCCTGACGCTCGTCGGGCCGCGGGTCGACCGCTGGCGGATCGGCGGCGCCCCGAAGGCGGGGCGCTCGCGGCTGATGATCTTCGTCAGCGCAGCGCTGCGCAAACCGGGGCTGGCGACGCTGGTGATCGGCCTGGTGCTGTTGGTCTTCGCCGCTCCGGCGATCGGGTTGAAGACCGGCCCGCCGAGCCCCGAACAGCTCTCGAGGGACAACCCGGCGCGCCAGGACGCCGAACTCGTCGACAGCACCATCGGCCAGGGATGGGACGCTCCCTTCCAGGTCGTCGCCGTCTCGCGGGAAGGGCCGATCACCGGAGCCAAGAACCTCGCCGCGATCAACAGCTTCCAGCGAAAGCTGGCAAAGACTCCCGGCGTGCAGGCGGTGATCGGCCCCGGCAGGGCGACCAAACGGGTCGGCCGCCTGCAGGAACTGGGCAACGCCGTCCTCTCGTCGAAGGGCAACTACGGGCCGGTCAAGCGGCTCGGCAAGCTCGGCCGCAGCCTCGCGGTCGCCGCCGGCGGGGTCGGCCAGCTGCGCGAAGGCATCAGCGAAGCGAGCAACGGTGCCGGCCTGCTGGCGCTGGGGGCGGGACGCGCCGGCAAGGGCGCGCAGCTGATCGCCAACGGGCTGGGCCGGGCGACGAGCGGCAGTCAGCGCGCGATCAGCGCCCTCGACCGTTTCGCCAAAGGAGCGGAACGGCTGGCCGATGCGCAGGAAACCGCGTCGCTGGGAGCGCTGCAGCTGAAGCTGCAGCTGCGGACGGGAACCGTGCCGGGGCTGCGCGCGAACGCGTTGCACCGCTCCGAAAAGGTCGAAGGGTCGCTCGAAGCAGACGCGAACGAAAAGCTGCCGCGGCTGATCGAACCGGCCAAGGTCGCCGAGGAACAACTGAAGGAAGCGCTGGCGAAGCTGCAGGCGATGACGGTCGGCAAGGACGACCCGAACTACGCGGCGGCGCTGGAAGCGGTGCGGCGGGCGGATGCCGCGGTCAGCGGCGCCGACCCGGTCAGCGGCGCCCCCTACGACCCGATCCCGGCCACGCCGGAGGTCGAGCCCTACGCCGGCCTGCCGACCGAACTCGCTGCACTGCAGGAACGCCTGCTCGCCGACGTCGACCAGGCGAAGCACATCACCGACTGGCTGACCTCGGCGATCGTGGAAATCGAAAAACTCGGCAACGGCGCGGCGAAGCTGACCGAAGGGCTGGAAAGACTGCAGCGCGCCGACCTGCGGCTCGCCTCCGGGGCGAAGCGGCTCGTGAGTGCCGCGGAAACGCTCGGCAACGGCCTCTCCCGGCTCAGCGGCGGCGCGGAAGCCCTGGTCGGCGGGATCGGGCGGCTGGGCGGCGGCGCCGAAGCGCTGGCGAACGGCCTGCTCGGCGGCAGCGAAGAAAGCGCGCCGCTGGAATCGGGCCTGGAAGAAGCGAGCGTGCAGGTGCTGGGAGGCAAGCACCGGATCACCCGGCAGGCGACCCGCGTCGCCGACTCCACCCCCGATCTCTTCAACTCCGGCTACTTCGTCCTCTCGGCGCTCGACGGGACGCCGTCCGCGACGCGGGAAAAGATCGGCGAAACGATCGACCTCGCCAACGGCGGTCAGGCGGCGACGATGCTGGTCGTCTCCGACTACAGCTTCAACACCTCCGGCTCGATCCGGCTCAACAAGAAGCTCAACGACGACGCCGCCGAACTCTCCGAAGAAGCGGACCTGACCACCGGGGTGGCCGGCGGCGCCGCCCAGCTCAACGACTACAGCCACGTCACCCGGGAACGCATCCCCTGGATCGTCCTGGCGATCACGATCGCCACCTTCCTGGTCCTGATGATCGTCCTGCGGGCCCTGCCCCTGGCGGCGATCGCGGTGGGGCTCAACCTGCTGACGGTGGCAGTCGCCTTCGGCGTCCTCACCGCCCTCAACGAGATTCCATCCGACTGGCCGCTGGGCGGCCACAAGTACGTCGACGCGGTGGGGGCGACGCTGATCTTCGGCCTCGTCTTCGGCCTCTCGATCGATTACGCGGTCTTCCTCCTCAGCCGCATGCGCGAGCACTACGACACCCACGGCTCCAATAGCGCCGCAGTCGAGTTCGGTCTCGAGAAGACGGCCGGGGTGATCACCGGCGCCGCGGCGATCATGATGGCCGTCTTCATCGCCTTCGCCGGCGCTCCGATCGCCACCGTCAGCCAGCTCGGCGTCGGTCTCACCGTCGCCGTCCTCCTCGATGCGACGGTGGTGCGGATCGTCCTCCTGCCGGCGCTGATGCTGCTGCTCGGCGACCGCGTCTGGTGGCTGCCGAAGCCGCTTGCCCGGGCGATCCCCAAACTGAGCGTCTGAGGCCCGCCCCAAGTGCGTTGATTTCCAGTTAAGTCCCTGCTCAGTCGGGTCTTGGCAGGGACCCCCTCAAGTACGATCCTCCAGGCGTTCTGCCGGGTCGGAGGGGCCGGAGAGCCTGAAAGCAAGCGACTACTGCGTGGCTGCCAAACCGTTGAGCGAGGAGAGTAAACCGGCGGCGGGCCGGGGGACCACTCCAGCGCGCATCGCGGCGATCGCCGCGCTCGCGGTGGTGGTGATCGTGCTGGCGGTCGTCCTCTTCAGCGGCGGCGGGGGGCACAAGTACACCCTGGTGTTCCAGAACGCCGGCCAGCTGGTGCCTGACAACCAGGTGCTGATCGGCGGCTCGCCGGTGGGGACGGTGGAAAGCATCGACCTCACCGACGACAACCTCGCCGCCGTCCACGTCGAAGTCGAACAGGAACTGCACGAGGGGACGACGGCGACGATCCGCGCCACCTCGCTCTCCGGCGTCGCCAACCACTACGTCTCCATCAGCCCCGGCCCCAACAGCAATCCGCCGCTGCAGGACGGGGCCGAACTGGGCCTCTCCTCGACGACGACGCCGGTCGACATCGACCAGTTCTTCAACACCTTCCCGCCGAAGGTGCGTCAGGGCCTCGCCAACTTCATCAAGGGCAACGCCGAGATCTACTCCGGCCAGGGCAAGAACGCCAACGACGCCTACAAATACTTCGGCACCGCACTCAACCGGACGAGCGCCTTCGCCCGCGAACTGAACGCCGACCAGCGCCTGCTCTCGCGTTTCGTCGTCAGCTCGGCGCGGCTGACGACGGCTGTCGCCGGCCGCGGCGAACAGCTCTCGAGCGCGGTCGGCAACGCGACCACCGCCTTCGACGCGATCGCCGGCCAGACCGAAAACTTCGACGCGACCCTGCGCGAGCTGCCGCCCGTGTTCCGGCAGTCGAACACGACCTTCGTCAACCTCCGCGCCGCCCTCGACGACCTCGAACCGCTGGTCGAAACGGCGAAGCCGGCGACGAAGGAACTGGCCCCCTTCCTCGCCGAACTGCGGCCGGTCTTCCAGAAGCTCGTCCCCTTCACCCACAACCTGCGGCTCGTCGTCTCGCGGCCGGGGAAGGGCAACGACGCGGCCGAACTGCTGGCGACGCTGCCGAAGGTCGAGCAGCTCGCATCCAATGCCTTCCCGCATTCCGAACAGGCGATCGAAGGCTTCCAGCCGAACCTCGACTTCATCCGCGCCTACACCCCCGACCTCTTCAACGCGATCGGCAAGTTCGGCCAGGTCGCCGGCTACTACGACGGCAACGGCCACTACGTCCGCGCGGTCACCGGCGGGCAGAACCTCTTCCGCTACAACAGCGAAAGCTCCGAACTGGAACCGATCAGGAAATCGGAACAGTTTGCGCCCTTCGAAAACGTCCACACCCACCGCCGCTGTCCCGGCGGCGCGGCCCAGCCGGCCCCCGACGGCTCCAGCCCATGGGTCGGCGGCGGCAGCGTCAGCTCCTCTGAATGCAACCCGGCCGACGTGCCTCCCGGACCATGATCAGGCGCCTGGTACTCGCGGCGGCAGTGGTGGCGGCAGTGGTCGTGGTCGTCCTCCTCGTCACCGGCGGGGGAGGCTCCGGCGGCGGCTACCGGGTGCGGGCGATCTTCGACAACGGCGGCTTCATGGTGACCGGCGAGCAGGTGCGGGTCGCCGGCGCAAACGTCGGCGAAATCGAAGAAGTCAACGTGACGATGCCGAACGAAACCGTCGCCTACAAGGACGGCAAGGCGGTGAAGAAGGGCGGCAAGGCGGTGATCGTCATGAACATCACCAACCCGGGCTTCCAGGACTTCCGCCAGGACGCCAGCTGCCTGATCCGGCCGCAGTCGCTGATCGGCGAGAAATACGTCGACTGCCGGACGACGCTGCCGCGCGCTCCGGGCAGCGAACCGCCCCCGCCGCTGAAGAAGATCCCCGACGGCGAACCGGGCGCGGGCGAGTACCTGCTGCCGCTCGGCAGCAACGGCACCAGCGTCGACCCGGACCTGATCAACGACATCTACACGCTCCCCTACGCGCAGCGCTTCCGGCTGATCCTCAACGAACTCGGCGCCGGCCTCGCCGGCCGCGGCGAAGACATCGAAGTCCTGGTCAAGCGGGCGAACCCGGTACTGCGGGACGTCGACCGCTTCTTCGGGGTCCTCTCGGCCCAGCGCAAGCAGCTGGCCCAGCTGGCGAGCAACTCGGAGGAAATCCTGCGGCCGCTGGCGCGCGAGCGCAGCGCCGTCGCCGGCTTCTTCACCAACGCGGGGGCGGCCGCAGAGGCGAGCTCGGAAAAGGGCCCGGAACTGGAAGAAGCGCTGCAGAAGTTCCCCACCTTCCTGCGCGAATTCCGCAAGACGATGGTCAGCCTGAAGACCTTCTCCGACGCCGGCACGCCGCTGTTCGAAGACTTCGGCACGGCGGCGCCGTCGCTGACCGACGCGACCCGTACCCTGACGCCGTTCTCGAAGGCGCTGACGGTCTCGCTCAAGAGCCTCGGCAAGGCCGGCGAAGAATCCGGCCCGTACTTCGCCAAAGCCGAACCGGTGGTGCGCCAGGCGAGCGTGCTTGCGAAGTCGGGCGTGGTGCCGACGCACGAGCTGGCGAGCCTGCTGGTGGGCCTGAAGAAGAGCGGCGGCTGGGGCAGGCTGACCGAACTGATCTACAACACCACGGCCTCGATCAACGGCTTCGACCAGTACGGGCACTTCGGCCGCACCCGCGTGACCTTGTCGACCTGCACCTCCTACCAGGCCAACAAGGGAGGGTTCAGCGGCTGCGTCTCCAGGTTCAACGGGTTCCAGGCAAAAGCCTCGGCGAGCACCAGCCCCGAGGCCCTGTTCAGCCTGATGCAGCAGAACCTCGAACGGCTGAACGGCGGAACCGGAGTCGAACCTGGTCCCGCCGCCGGCGTCGGCCAGCGCGAGAGCATCTCCCCGGAATCCAGCGAAGCGGCCGAAGGCGAAGCCGAAGTGTCCGAAGCCTCTGAAACCGGCAGCGGCACCAAGCCGCTCCTCGACTATCTCCTCGGGCCATGAGGAACCGCAGCGGCATCAGCGGTGTTGCCAGCAGCCCGGTCCTGGTCGGGGCGGTCACCGTGCTCGTCATCGTCGTCGCCGTCTTCCTCGCCTACAACGCCAACAACGGCCTGCCGTTCGTCTCCACCTACAACCTCAAGGCGCGGGTGCCGAACGCCGACGCCCTGGTCAAAGGCAACGAGGTCCGGGTCGGCGGCGTACGCGTCGGCGTCGTCAAGAAGGTCGTCCCGGTCAACCTCGGCAACGGCAGGACGGCCGCCGAACTCTCGCTGAGCCTCGACAAGAGCGTCGAACCGCTGCCGGTCGACTCGACGATCACGGTGCGGCCGAAGTCGGCGCTCGGGCTCAAGTTCCTCCAGGTCACCCCGGGCGAATCGAAGAAGGGGTTCAAGGCCGGGGAAACGATCCCGGTCACCGCGAACCACCCCGAACCGGTCGACATCGACCAGTTCTTCGACATGTTCGACGAAAGGACCCGGCAGTCGATCCGGCAGAACCTCGCCGGCTTCGGCAACGCGCTGGCGGGCCGGGGGCCGCAGCTGAACGAAGCCTTCGGCGCCCTGCGCCGGGCCGTCGTCAGCGGCCAGCCGGTCCTGCGCAAGATCGTCGAACCGAGCAGCAACTTCGCCGGCTTCTGGCGCTCGCTCGAGGCTCTCTCGGCGACCGTCGCCCCGGTCGCCGAGACGCAGGCGCGGATGTTCGTCGCCCTCGACCGCACCTTCGCCGCCTTCGCCCGCGTCTCCCGTCCCTTCATCCAGGAAACGATCGAAAAGAGCCCGCCGACCCTCGACGAGGTCAACTCCGACCTGCCGGCGCTGCGGCCCTTCCTCACCGATACGGCCCGCTTCTTCACCGCCCTGCGTCCCGGCGTCAAAGCGCTGGCCAAGACCTCGCCGGTGATCGCCGAATCTCTGCACGCGGGGATCCCGGTCCTCAACGCCTCGCCGGTCCTCAACGGGCAGCTGCCGCCGACCGCCGAAGCGCTGCTCGACTTCCAGGAAGCCCCGGGGACGATGACCGGGCTCGAGCTGCTTACCGACACCAACCGCGTGCTGAAGCCGTCGCTCACCTACATCGTGCCGAGCGAGACGGTGTGCCACTACTGGACGCTGACCTTCCGCAACATCGCCAGCGCCGCGAACCAGGGGAACGAAAACGGCAACTGGCTCCAGTTCATCTCCTACGGGCCGCCGGAAGGTCCGAACAGCGAGAGCACCTTCGCCGGTGCGCCCGCCGACGGGACGGGCAAGGAGGAACGGGCGAACCACCTCCACTACAACCCGCTGCCTCAAACCGCCGCTCCCGGCCAGCACGACGTCTGCGAAGCGGGCAACGAGGTGTACATCCCAGAAAAGACCGTGGTCGGGCACGCGCCTGAACTCTGGGGCACGACCACCACCACCGGGGAAGGCGGAGAATGAGCCGGCTTCCGGAGCGGGACAGGCGCGCGGCGGCCGCGAAGAAGGGGCCCTTCGGCTGGCGGCCGGGCAACGCGACGGTCGCGATCGTCTTCATCCTCATCTTCACGATCGGGCCCTACCTGGCCTTCACCAAACACGTGCCGTTCACCAGCCACGGCTACGAAGTCAAGGCCACCTTCTCGAACTCGGCCAACATCTCGACCAACTCGCCGGTGCGGGTCGCCGGCGTCAACGTCGGCAAAGTGATCGGGACCAGCCGCGACGGCGACAACACCACCGTCACCTTCACCGTCGAAGGCTCCGGGCGGCCGATCCACGATGACGCCTTTGCGACGATCCGCCCGCGGATCTTCCTCGAGGGCAACTTCTTCGTCGAACTCGACCCCGGCAGCCCCAGCGCGCCGGAACTGGAAAGCGGCGGCACGATCCCGGTCAGCCACACCTCCACCGCGGTCCAGATCGACGAAGTCCTCAGCGCCCTGCAGTCGCCCGTCCGCGCCGACCTCGGCCGCCTGCTCGAGGGCTACGGCAAGGCGCTGACGCACGAACCGACGGCTGCCGAAGACGAAACCCAGCTGCCCGAGGTGAAAGGCAGGAGCGGGGCCGAAGCCCTCAACGACGCCTTCAAGTACGGCGGCGACGCCGGTCGCTACAGCTCCCAGGTCACGAACGCCTTCCTGGGCACCCAGCAGCGCGACCTCTCGAAGCTGGTGGCTAGCTCGGGCCGGGCCTTCGGCGCCCTCGCCAGCCGCCAGCGCGACCTGCAGGGGCTGATCGACAATTTCGACACCTTCACCGGCGCCCTCGCCGACCAGTCGACCAACCTCTCGGCGACCGTGCGCCTGCTGGCGCCGACGCTGCGGATCACCCACGCCTCGCTGGTCAGCCTCAACCGCACCCTGCCGCCGCTGCGCACGTACGCGATCGAGCTGCGCCCGGCGGTGGCCGAGCTGCCGGGCCTGATCCACGCCTCGAAACCGTTCCTCGCCCAGGTCCGCCCGCTGCTGTCCGGCAAGGAGGCGGGCGGCGCCGTGAAGCTCCTGCAGGAATCGACCCCGGGCCTCGCCGGCGCGGCGCAGGTGAGCAAGAAGGTGACGCTGCCGCAGATCAACCAGCTCAGCCTCTGCACCAGCAAGGTGATGGTGCCCACCGGCAACGAGGTGATCAACGACCGCTTCAGCACCGGTGGCCCCAATTACCGCGAGTTCCTCTACAACCTCGTCAACTTCGCCGGTGCGGCGCAGAACTTCGACGGCAACGGCCCTTACACCCGAGCTCAGGTCGGGGGAGGTCCGGTCCTCGTCGGAGAACCGAATCCGTTTGGGAACAAGACCACCCTCAGCGATCAGGTCAACTACGCCCACGTGATCGAAGAACCGGCCGGAACGCAGCCGCAGCTCGGCGGCAAGCCGCCGCTCGAGCCGGAAGTCCGCTGTTACACCAACCCGGTGCCCGACGTGAACGGCCCGCTGGGCCAGGTAGGTCCGCCGTCTCCGTCGGTTGCGGGGGCACAGCCATGAGCGAGCCGGCGAAAACCAACCGCTTCACCCACTTCCGCGCCTGGCTGACGCGGCAGGCGCGCGGACGGCGCAAGGACACGATCGCGATCATCCTCCTGGCGATCGCCGGGATCGTGATGATGCTCGGCATCTTCACCCAGCAGAACGCGACCCTGCCGTCGTGGTTGCCCTTCGTCGGTGAAGAATTCGAGCACATAAGCGCCCAGTTCTCGAGCGCCCAGGCGGTGACTCCCGGGCAGGGCCAGGCCGTCGACATCGCCGCCATCCAGATCGGCAAAGTTACCTCGGTCAACCTCGAGAACGGCCACGCCGTCGTCGGCATGGAGATCGAACCGAAGTACATGAAGCTGATCCACCCCGACGCCAGCTTCCTCCTGCGGCCGAAAACGAACCTCAACGACATGATCGTCGAGGTCGAACCGGGGACCGGCAAGGGCCACGTCGAAGACGGCGCCGAATTCACCCTCGCCCAGACCGAACCGAACACGAACCTCGACGCCTTCCTCGGCACCCTCGACGCCGACACCCGCCAGTACCTGCAGCTGCTGGTCGCCGGCGGCGCCCAGGGGATCGGCGGCCGCGGCAAGCAGCTCGGCAACGCTCTGCGCCGCTTCGGCCCGTTCGTCCACTACACGGCGAAGCTGAACAAGGCGGTGGCGGCCCGCCACGTCGCCCTCTCGCGGGCGATCCACGACTTCAACCTGCTGACCACCGAACTAGCCAGCCGCGAAGACTCGGTCAAGCGCTTCGTCACGTCCTCGCGGGCGGCCCTCGGCAACTTCGCCAACCAGCAGCAATCGGTGCAGGACGCCTTCCGCGAATTCCCGGCCTCGCTCGAAGCGGCGAAAGCCGGCCTCGCCAGCTCCAACCGCTTCTCGCAGGTCGCCTACCCGAGCCTCGTCAAGCTGATCCCGCAGGCCCAGGCCCTGACCCCGGCCTTCAAGGCCACCGAGCAGCTGTTCGCCGAAACCACCGCGCCGATCCGCGACCAGATCCGTCCCTTCAGCCGCGAAGTCCGCCCGCTGCTGGCGCGGAGCGCCGAAGCCGCCGAACCGTTCGAAAAGACCGTCAAGAACTTCGGCAACTCGCTTACCGGCTTCAACTCGTTCCTCAACGAGCTCTCCTACCAGCCGAAGGGGAGACCGGGCTACCTCTTCTACCTGCCCTGGCTGAACCACGACTTCAACGCCGCGTTCAACCTCCAGGACGCCGGCGGGCCGATCCTCCGCGGCGTCGTGCTGATCTCCTGCACCGGCGCCTCGCTGGGCTACGGCGAAGCGCTGAACCAGACCCGGATCGGGCACCCTTTCCTGGAAACCCTGCTGGAAACGCTGCAGGTGCCCCGCGCCAAGGAAATCACGGTCCCGTTCAAGACCGAAGAACCCGGCAACACCTGCGAATACAAGCCGAAGGGGGTCGAATGAGCAAGCGCGCCCCCAGCACGACGCAGCTCCTCGTCATCACCGGCTTCGCGCTCTCCTGCTTCGGGATCCTGCTCTTCCTCTGGGTCACCTTCGGCGGTCCGACGCCGTTCCGTGCCAAGACCTACGAGGTCAAGATCCCCTTCAACGAGGCGACCCAGCTGGCCGAACAGTCCGACGTCCGCATCTCCGGGGTCAACGTCGGCAAAGTGCAGAGCATCGAACTGGCGCCGAACGGCAAGCAGGCGCTGGCGACGGCGGCGATCGACGACCGCTACGCGCCGCTGCCGAAGTCGACGCGGGCGATGCTGCGCACGAAGACCCTGCTCGGCGAGACCTACATCGAACTCACCCCCGGCTCCCGACAAGGCCCGGAACTGGCCGACGGCGCCACTCTTCCCGAGGCCAACGTCGCCGAATCGGTCCAGCTCGACGAGATCTTCCGCACCTTCAACGCCCGCACCCGCGCCGCCTTCCAGGAGTGGATGCGGGAATCGGCGGTTGCGATCAACGGTCAGGGCCAGAACTTCTCCTACGCCCTCGGCGGCATCGAACCCACCTTCGACGAACTCGACAAGCTCTTCCGCGTCCTCGACAGCCAGCGGCTCGCGGTCGGTCAGCTCTTCCGCAACGGCGCCACCACCTTCACCGCCCTGCGCGGCCAGAACGGCGAGCTGGCCAACCTGATTCGCAGCTCGGACGAAGTCTTCTCGACCACCGCCGAACGCAACCGCGACATCGAAGCTCTGTTCCGCGCCTTCCCGACCTTCCTCGACGAGTCGCGCCTCACCTTCAGCCGCCTCAAGGGTTTCTCGGAAGAGGCCGACCCGCTGATGCGCCAGCTGGTCCCGGCGGCGGAACAACTGTCGCCGACCCTGATCGCGCTCGCGAAGCTGGCGCCGGAATCGAAGGCCCTCTTCGAAGGCCTCGGGCCGGTGATCAAGCGCGCCCCCGACGGCTTCGCCGCATTCCGCAAGCTCTTCCGCGACGAATTCCCGCCGCTGCTCCGCGCCCTCGATCCGTTCATCCGCAACCTCAACCCGATCCTGGTCGGCCTGAAGCTCTACAAGAGCGAACTCACCGCTTTCTTCGGAAACCTCGCGGCCACCTTCGAGGGAGAACTGGCCGAAACCGGAAACCCCCACTACCTGAGAGTGGTCGGCGGGATGAATCCGGAAACGCTTGCTCCCTACCCTCGGCGTCTGGCGATCAACCGCACCAGCCCGTACAGCCCTCCGAAATGGGCGGAAGGCCTCCTCACGGGCCTGCCGAGCTTCGATACGCGCCAATGCGCAACCGGCATCGTGGCCAAGCTCAACCCCGAAGACGCGACCGACCCCGCGTTCCAGGAACGAGCGACGACCACCGAAGGCAAAAACGAAAAAGGCGAACCGGATCCGACGAAAAACAAATCGCAGGAGGAAAACGCCAAGGTCCTCTTCGAACGCATCCAGCAGTACGCCTTCGCCGGCAAGGCCAGCACCTCCGAAATCGCCTCCCCTGCCTGCAGCCAGCAGCCCCCGTTCGAACCGATCTACGGCAGCGGATCGAGCACGCAGTACCAGCACACCTTCGAACAGCCGCAGCCGTAGCGCCCGCCGGGCCGACGCGCCCGACCCGACCTACGGCCGCTCGTACCGCACCAGGGAGATGCCGTCGCCGACGGTCCTCGCCTCCGCCAGCCTCAGCCGGTGCTTGGCCTCGCCTTCGGGGAAGAGGCGCTTGCCCTGGCCGAGGAGGACGGGGAAGACCATCAGGCGGAGCTCGTCGACCAGGTCGCTTTCGATCAGGGCCTTGACGAGGTTGGCGCTGCCGGCGACGAGGACGACCCCGTCCACACTCTCCTTCAGGGTGGCGACCGAGTCGGCGGGGTCGCCGCTGAGGATCGTGGTGTTCTGCCAGTCCGCCTGCTCGAGGGTGGAGGAGACGACGTACTTGGGCATCTCGTTCATCTTCCTGGCGAAGCCGGCCTCGTCTTCCATCTTCGGCCAGGCCGCGGCGAAGCCTTCATAGGTGACGCGGCCGAGCAGCTGGGCCTCGGCCTCCTGCAGCTCCTTCATCTTGAACTCGTCTCCCTCGGCGCCGCGCTCGACCTCGAACGTCCAGCCGCCGTGGCGGTAGTCCTCGGCCCCGCCGGGGTCCTCGACCACCCCGTCCAGCGAGATGAACTCGGTGACGACGATCTTCCCCACGGTGTTCCTCCTTCGTTTGGCGAGCCTGGTCTTTCCGTGCCCTTCTACCTCAAAGACCCGCGAAGGGGGGAGAACTCATCGCCACTCGCCCCTTAGGGGGTCATGCCCAGGCGCAAGCTCAGGAAAGGCCGGATGCTCTCTGCTCCGGAGCCGGAATGGGAGCCGCTCCTCAACTTCACACCCGACCACGTCGGCGACTTTATGTGGATGTTCGCGGTTCAGCTGACTGACGGGACGAGGCTGCAGGCGTACAAGCACTACTGGACGAGGGACTACCTGCACCTCGATACCGAAGGTCGGGCCTTCGTCTACGCCGGCAAAGACCGTTACGAGGAGGTCAATCCGCCCTGGCTCTTCACCCGCGTCCTCGGAGTCGAGTTGGAGGAGCGCTATAGTGTCCGACAAAATGTCTGGCCAGAGGAACCCCGTGTTGGCTTTGCACGTTCGGCAACGAGGCACCGCATCTCCAGGGAGCGGTCGCTATACGTCATCGGCCACTGCGGGATGCAGTTCATTCAACGACGCCGCAGCGATGGGTGGCACCCGGAGAAGCACGTGCTGTTCCTAGGCGACGACCTTGAGGGAGTCGCGCTGGAGGTTCTTGCGGCTGAAAACGAAAAAGAGGAGTTCACCGTGATCCACGCGATGAACCTCAGGAACAAGTTCCTTGGCTTATACGAGGAGGCGAAGGAATGGCGAAGGTGAGAAAAAGCAAAAGCGAAGACGACGAAGTTCTCGGCGTGACCCGGGGAGGCACGGTGATCACTGAGGAGCTTGCCGAACAGTGGGCCGACGAATTCGAGAAGGATCCACCGGATGCGTCTGAGTTCGAGCGCCGGTACGTCGGTCGTCCGTCACTCGGTAAAGCAGGCCAATCGCCTCGGGTCAGCTTCCGGGCTTCGCCCAAGCTTTTCAAAGCGGCCTGGAAACGCGCAGACGAAGAGGGCAGATCGCTCAGCAGCCTCGCTCGCGAGGCGCTGGAGCGCTACCTCAAATCGTAGGCAGCGTTTTCCCATCGGCGGTACCGTTCCTACCATGGAGAGGGACGCGGCGCTCGAGGCTGTGTTCATGCCGGTGCGGCCGGCGAGCACGTTCGAGGAGACGGTGGAGCGGCTGGGCAGCGCGATCCGGCTCGGCCTGCTGGCGCCGGGGAGCAAGCTGCCGCCGGAGCGGGAGCTGGCGCGGCGGTTGCGGATCTCGCGCTCGACGCTGCGGCAGGCGCTGACGGCGCTGGTCCAGAGCGGGCACCTGGTTTCGCAGCGGGGGCGGACCGGCGGCACCTTCGTCGCCGAGGAGCCGCCGCTGACCGAGCAGGCGGGGGAGCCGCTGGACCAGGGGGCATGGGCGGTCCTCGACTACCGGGTGGCGATCGAGTCGGGGGCGGCGATGCTCGCCGCCGAGCGCGGGACCGAGGCCCAGCTCGACCGCCTCGACGAGCTGGTCGCGAAGATGGACGACGAGCTGGAGAACTTCGAGG
Source organism: Solirubrobacterales bacterium (assembly GCA_035712505.1). Classification (GTDB taxonomy): domain Bacteria; phylum Actinomycetota; class Thermoleophilia; order Solirubrobacterales; family 70-9; genus VAYN01. The sequence continues at coordinate 2,722 of DASTAR010000056.1, read as the reverse complement.
AGTACCGGCTCACCGACATCCGCTTCCACATCGCGATCGCCGAGGCGGCGCAGTCGCCGCGGCTGCTGAGCTCGATGACCGACGTGCAGGCGCAGATGAGCGACCTGATCGCGCTGATCGCCCACCCGCCCGAGGTGCTGGCGATCTCCAACGAGCAGCACGGCCGCCTGGTCAAGGCCCTGCGCAAGGGCGACGGCTCGCGTGCCGTGCGGCAGATGCGCGAGCACACCGAGGGCACCGAGCACATCCTCGCCGGCCTGCTGCCGGCGCCGCTGCGGCTCGAGTCGGCGAGCGCCTAGCGATCCGCTGCAACAGAAGCCTCGAAGCGGGTAGAAGAGGAGCGGAACGACCCGCGCCCCATTGACAGGCGTCGTGAGGACGATCTAGGCTCGCTGCAGTTATAGGTTCGCTCATCCCACCTTTTGTTCGCTGGGTTACGGAGGAAGGGAAGGCCGCATGGAGAGCAGTGTGTCTCGCCCCGCCGAAAACGACGAACAGCGCCTGGCCGAACTCGGCTACAGCCAGAAACTCGATCGCGCCTGGAGCTCCTTCTCCAACTTCGCGATCTCGTTCACGATCATCTCCGTCCTCGCGGGGTGCTTCACCACCTACTTCATCGCCTGGAACAACGGCGGCCCGATCGCGATCTCCTGGGGCTGGCCGATCATCGTCGCGCTGATCCTCCTGGTGGCCTTCTCGATGTCCGAACTGGTCTCCAAATATCCGACCGCGGGAGGGATCTACTGGTGGTCCTCGACCCTCGGCAACCGCGTCTGGGGCTGGTTCACCGGCTGGTTCAACCTGATCGGGCTGGTCGGGATCATCGCCTCAGTCGTCTATGCCTCGGCGCAGTTCGCCTACGCGCTCCTCAGCCTCTACGGCCTCGACCTCGGCTTCGTCAACTTCGGCGACGAACACCACGTCCTGCTCGAGACCTTCTGCCTCTTTGCGCTGTTCCTCGGCATCCACACCATCATCAACATCTTCCAGTCCCACCTGCTGGCGGTCCTCAACAACATCTCGGTCGCCTGGCACGTGCTCGGGGTCGCCATCATCATCGGCATCCTGGTGATCGTCCCCGCCCATCACCAGAGCGTCGACTTCGTCTTCACGGAAACGAACAACAACTCGGGCTTCACCGGCGAATCCTCGAGCACCCCGTTCTTCTGGTTCTACGTGCTGCCGCTCGGCTTCCTGCTGACGATGTACACGCAGACCGGGTACGACGCCTCCGCCCACATCTCCGAGGAGACGCGCGGGGCCTCGCTCGGCGCCGCCAAGGGGGTGTGGCGCTCGGTCTTCTGGTCGGGGGTGGTCGGCTGGATCGTGCTGCTGGCGATCACCTTCGCCGCGACCAACGTCGGCTTCGTCAACGACCCGGAAAACGGGATCGGGCTCGGCTCCTCGCTGGCGATCTTCGACAGCGCCCTCGGCTCGGCCAGCGCCAAGGCGGTGATCCTGATCGCGACGATCGGCCAGCTCTTCTGCGGCATGTCCTGCGTCACCGCCGCCTCGCGGATGTGCTTCGCCTTCTCGCGCGACCGGGCGATGCCCGGCTGGCAGATCTGGTCGCGGGTGAACAGGAACCACGTGCCGGTCTGGGCGGTGATCTCGATGTCGGTGGCGGCGCTGATCATCACCCTGCCCGCCCTCGTCGGCGACGAAAACAACTACACCTACGCCTTCGCCGCGGTCGTCTCGATCACGGTGATCGGCCTCTACATCGCCTACGTGATCCCCGTCTTCCTGCGCTGGCGGATGGGCGACTCCTTCGAGCCCGGGCCGTGGAACCTGGGCCGCAAGTACAAGTGGGTCAACCCGGCGGCGATCGTCTGGGTGATCATCTGCGTGATCGTCTTCAGCCTGCCCCAGGCGCCGACCGGTGTTCCCTGGAACGAAGGGTTCGACTGGAAGTACGTCAACTACGCGCCGCTGACGGTGATCGGAGTGCTGCTGATAACCGGGGTGTGGTGGCTGGTCGACGCGCGCAAACGGTTCTCCGGCCCGGTGCGGGAAGTCGATGCCGAGTCGCCGTTCGGGACCGAGGCGGAGACGGCCACCGGCGATGCCCCGGCGTAACGTTTAGCGGGTGACCGTCGAGGAGCTGAAGCAGGCGGTCGCGGACGGCGCGGTCGACACCGTGCTGCTCGCGATCGCCGACATGGAGGGGCGGCTGCAGGGCAAGCGGCTGACCGCCTCGCACTTCCTCGGCGACGTGCTGGAGGACGGCGCGGAGGGCTGCAACTACCTGCTCGCGGTCGACGTCGACATGGAAACGGTCGGCGGCTACGCGATGGCCTCCTGGGACACCGGCTACGGCGACTTCGAGATGGTCCCCGACCTGGAGACGCTGCGGCTGGTGCCGTGGCTGCCGGCGACGGCGATGGTGATGGCCGACCTGCAGTGGCACGACGGCCGCGAAGTCGTCGCCTCGCCGCGGCAGATCCTGCGCCGCCAGCTGGCGCGGCTGCAAGAGCGGGGGATGAGCGCCAATGCCGCCACCGAGCTCGAGTTCATCGTCTTCCGCAACAGCTATGAGGAAGCCTGGAAGCAGGGCTTCCACGACCTCGAGCCGGCCAACCTCTACAACGTCGACTACTCGCTGCTGGGGACCTCGCGGGTCGAGCCGCTGATCCGGCGGATCCGCAACGAGATGGGCGGCGCCGGGATGACGGTGGAGAACTCCAAGGGCGAGTGCAACCTCGGCCAGCACGAGGTCAAC
>DASTAR010000055.1:0-33794 GCA_035712505.1 Solirubrobacterales bacterium | reverse complement strand
GCGGCGGGGATGCGGATCGAGCCGGCGCCGTCGCCGGCCGAGGCGACCGGCACCATCCCGGCGGCGACCGCCGAGGCCGAGCCGCCGCTCGAGCCGCCCGGCGTGCGCTGGGGGTTCCACGGATTGCGCGTGACCCCGTAGGTGGCCGACTCGGTGAAGCCGCAGATCGCAAGCTCGGGAAGCAGCGTCAGGCCGACGATGATCGCGCCCGCCTCGCGCAGCCGCCGGACCACCTCGGAGTCGGCTTTCGCGGGGACCTCGAAGGCGTCGGTGCCGTGGGTGTTGATCTCGCCGGCGACGTCGACTTCGTCCTTGATCGCAACCGGCACCCCCAGCAGCGGCCGCTCCTCCCCCGCCCGCACCCGCGCCTCCGCCTGCTCCGCTTCCAGCATCGCCTTCTCGGCGAAGACCTTGCGGAACGCGTTCAGCTGCGGATCGAGTCGCTGGATGCGATCCAGGTAGAGGCCGACGAGCTCGGTGGCCGAGACCTCTCCGGCCCGCACCATCTCCGCCTGCCGGGCCGCCCCGGCGAAGGCCAGCTCCTCTCCACCTTGGCTCACCAGCCAATCCTATGCCCGCCCGCCATCTCGTGGTTCCTTTGTGCGGCTAACGCGGACAAAGGAACCACGACTTTGCTTCGTCCTGCCGCTACGCCTTGGCCGGCTCGGGCTCCTCGCCGCCGTGCTCGAAGCTGAGGTCGGGGAGGGCGCGGTCGAGCCAGCTCGGCATCCACCAGTTCCAGCGGCCCATCAGCTTCATCGCCGCCGGGACGAGGATGAGGCGGACGAGGGTGGCATCGAGGGCGATCGCGACCGCGCAGCCGAGCCCGAGCTCCTTGATCGAGGGGACGCCGGTGAGGACGAAGACGGCGAAGACGGCCGACATGATCAGCGCCGCCGAGGAGATCGTGCGGGCACTCGAGGAGAGGCCCTCGGCGACCGCGCGCTCGTTGTCGCCGTGGGCCATGAAGCGCTCGCGGATCCGCGACATCAGGAAGACCTCGTAGTCCATCGAGAGGCCGAAGACGACGGCGAAGATCAGCGGCACGTTGATCGTGTCGAGCGCCCCCTGGCCTTCGAAGCCGGCGAAGCCGTCGAGCCAGCCCCACTGGAAGATCGCCACCAGGACGCCGAAGGCGGCGCCGATCGAGAGCAGGTTCATCAGCACCGCCTTCAGCGGCAGCAGCAGCGAGCGCAGCATCACCATCAGGACGACGAAGCTGAGGGCGAGGACGAAGAGGACGATCTTCCACATCGAGCCGCCGATCTGGTCGCGGACGTCGTGGCTGCGGGCCGTCTCGCCGCCGACGTCGACTTCCGCCCGCCGCGCCAGCGCCGAGCCCGGGACGACCGCGTCGCGCAAGCGTTCGACCAGCGCCACCGCCGCGTCGGACTCGCTGCCCGGCTTCGGCGTCGCCTGGATCAGGGCCTCTTCGCCGGCGTAGGCCGGCGCGCCCGCCGCGGCCACTCCGGGGGTCGTTGCGAGTTCGCGCCGGAAGCGGGCGGCGGCGGCTTTGTCGGCGGCGCCGGGTGGGCCACCGAAGGCGGCCACCACCTGCACCGGGTCGGTGCCGCCGCCGAGCTGGGCGGAGGCGATTTCGCTGCCGACCCGGACGTCGCTGTCCTTCGGGAACTGCGAGAGCGCCTCGGTCCCCGTCTGCAGCGAGAGCAGCGGGATGGCGAGGACCAGCAGCACCGCGGCGACGCCGATCACCGCCGTCCACGGTCGCGCCATCACCCGCGCGGTCCAGGCGCGCCAGAAGCGGTTGTGCTCGGCCGCCTGCTGCTCGGCAGTGCGGCGGCGGTAGAAGCGGCGCCGGAAGAACGCCTCGACCCCGCCGACGATCCCGCCCGGCAGCACCCGGTCGCCGAGCATCGCGATCAGCGCCGGCAACAGCGTCGTCGCGGTGAGGATCGAGACCGCGACGACGGTCATCGCCCCCAGCGCCATCGAGCGCAGCGCCTGGTTGTCGACCATCCACAGGCCGGCCAGGGAGATGATCACCGCCATCCCGGAGAAGGTGACCGCGAGGCCGGAGGTCGAGAGCGCCCGCGCCCGCGCCTCGCCCTTTCCGCGACCGGCTTCGCGCTCCTCGCGGTAGCGGGCGAGGATGAACAGCGAGTAGTCGACGGCGACGCCGATCCCGATCATCGAGGCCATGTTGGTGACGAAGACCGAGGTATTGGTCTGCAGGGAGATGAAGTAGATGAGCGCGCCGGTCACCAGCACGCTGACGAAGCCGAGCGCCAGCGGCAACGCCGCCGCGGCGAGCGAGCCGAAGACGACGAGCAGGATCAGGGCGACGATCGGGAAGCCGCTTTTCTCCGCCTGCCCGAGATCTTCCTTGGAGATTTCCTGCATGCCCGCCCAGATCGTTGGCTGGCCGACGAGGTAGGGCGTCACTCCATGGGCGGCTTCGCCCGGGTTGACGTCTTCGCGCAAGGTCTTCGGGGGATCGATCAGCTCGTCGGAGGTGAGGTCGCTGCGCAGCGGCACCAGGGCCACCTCGCCCTGCCGCAGCTGTCGCCGAGCGCCGGCCGCGGCGGCGGGCGGCAGAGTAACGTCTTCCAGGGTCGCGACGTCCTTGCGGACCCGGGCCACCGCCGCATCGCGCTCGGCCGCCGTCGCGCCCGGCGCCGCTTTCAGCACCACCGCGATCCCGTCGGCCTGCGAGCCGAACCGGTCCTGCACCGCTTCGCTGACCTTCATCGACTGGCTGCCGGGAACGTCGAACCCGCCACCCGTCAGGTTTTCGGTCTGTTTGGAGGCAAAGGGAAGCGCCAGCAACACGATCAAGACCCAAGCGGCCACCACCCACCGGCGCCGCCTGCCCAGGAACTGCGCAAGCCGGTCCATCGCGTCTTTCATGCCGGGCCCCCTCGGTCAGCTCTTCATTTCTCGAGAAGCAGCCTCCCGCGCAAGTACGAGCGCGGTCTGTGAGTGCCGTCACTACGTGCGCGCCATCACGCGCATCACTGCGCCGCGGCGCCGCCGCTGACGCTACTCGGCGCCGAACAGGTAGCGCGCGGTGGCGACGCCGACGGCGAAGGTGCCGGCGCTGTCGCGGGATGCATCGGAGAGGACCTGGAGCGCGACGCCGTCGCCGAGCGCGAAGAGGTAGGAGACGACGTCCTCGGGCGGGAAGCGGAGGCTGACGACGCCCTCCTCCTGCTTGCTGCGCAGGACCTCGGCGACATGGGTGCGGGTCCGCTCGAAGAGCTGGCCGACCTCCTTCTGGATGTCGGGGTTGCGGCGGCCGGCGCTGAAGAGCTCGAAGAGCAGGAGGAAGAAGGCCGGCTCGTTCTCGATCACGTCGTTGAGGCTGGCGACCAGCGCCTGGATCACGTCGTCGACGCTCTTCGCCGGAGCCAGCCGCTCGTCCAGCCGTTCGACCCGCAGCTCGGTGTCGCGGCGGACCACCTCGACCAGGAGCCGCTCCTTGGTCCCGAAGTAGTAGTGAAGGAGGCCGCGGCTGACCCCGGCCTCGCGGGCCACGTGCTCGAAGGTCGACCCCGCCGCGCCGCGCCTGGCGACGGACTCGCGCATCGCGTCGACGATCCGCTGAGCCTTGTCCCCGCTGAGCTCTCGCTCTTTCGCCGCTGCCTCCATCAAGTGGGTCTCAGGACCCGTTGATGCTCGTCGTAGACGTGTACTCGAACTCCTCTTCGGCGCCGAAGAGGGCGTCGAGCACGGCCTTGCGCGCGCCCTCGCTGACGGCAAGCGCGATCACCGCCCCGACGATCGCGATCAGCAGCAGCCGGCCGAGACCGCCCTTGCGCTTCGGCTTGGCCCGCAGGCGCTCGGAGGCCTCCTGCATGCTCTCGGCCGCCTTGCGCATTTCCTTCTGGACCTTCTTGTCGCTGGTCACGGCCTTGACCGTGCCCTTGCCGTTGCCGGTCGCCCGGCCGTAGGCGTTCTTGGCCGCTTCGAAGGCGTCCTGGAGGCTTTCGCGCAGCTCTTCGTCTTCGATCAAGCGCTGCACGTAGGGATTTTCACGGGCAGTCTCATAGATGTCACCGGCGCGCGCCGCCTTCGTCTTACTCATGCCTTCTCCTCACTGGATTCCGTGGCCGTTACGCAGGATATCTCTCTCACCCCTACCCGGGTCAATCCGGTCCGACTCCATCCAGCAGCACCCCGTTGGTGCGCCAGTGGAGGGAGGCTCTGCGGACCTGCCGCAGCAGCAGCGGCGCCAGGCCCGGGCGGTCGAGCCGGTAGCGGCGGATGAAGAGGCGGCCGACGTCTTCGCGGCCGGCTTCGCGGAAGCCGGGCCCGAGCAGGCGGCGGGGCGGGGCGGGCGCCGGGCCGTCGGAGACGAAGTTGATTTCGCGCACCAGCCAGCCGTAGCCTTCGACCGGTTTCAGCTGGATCGCGCCGGTCGAGAGGTAGTAACGCAGCGGCGCCTCCCCCAGTGCCCAGAGGACCGTCGCCCGCGGCGCTTCCGGCTCGCCGAGACGGTCGGCTACCGCCTGCCAGTCGGGCCGCTGCAGTTCTTCGTCGAAGTTGACGTAGACCGCGAAGACGAGGGAGTAGGCGACCAGGAGCGCGGCGAGGGCACCGCCGAGGCGCCGCCCTCGCCGGACCGTGAGTCCGACCGCGGCGGCGAGGAGTAGCGGCACGAGCGCCGGCAGCAGGTTGCGGGCGAGGAAGTAGTCCTTGGTCGCCGAGGCGATCGCCAGCAGCAGCGGCACCCCGAGCGTCAGCGCCGCCACCGCCAGCGGCACCGCGGCGGCGCGCTTGTCCCTCCGCTCGCCGCGGAAGGCCAGGAGAACGAGTCCCGCCAGCGCCAGCGCCAGCGGCGCGAACGCCAGGGCCGGCCGCTCCGGGCCCCCGATGATGTCGCCGGTCTCGCCGACGAGGAACGTAGCCGCGGTTTCCCAGACGCGGTGCCCGAGGCTGAACTTGCCGATCCATTCGGTGTGGCCGTAGGACATCTGGTGGAGAACCAGCGGGACGAGCGCTGCGCCGGTGAGGAGCAGGATCCAAAGGCCCGAGAGGGTCGCGCGGCCACGCCGGCGCAGCAGCAGAAGCGTCTCGGCAGCGAGCGGGAAGACCGCGAAGTAATGCGTCGCCAGGGCGAGGGCCGAGAAGATTCCCCAGAGAACGAGGGTGCGTTTGCCTTGGAAGCGCCCGTCCTCGTCCTGCCCGGCCCGTAGCGCCCGCACGCAGTAGAGCAGCGAGAGCGCGCAGAAGAAGACCAGCAGCGCGTAGGCGCGCGCCTCCTGCGAGTACCAGATCAGCATCGGGTTGACGGCGACGAGCCCGGCGGCGAGGAAGCCGGTGCGGCGCCCGCGCAGCTCGCATCCGATCAGGTAGGCGACGGGGATCGTGGCGACGCCGGCGAGCGCCGAGAGCGCGCGCAGTCCCCACGGCCCGGTGCCGGCGATCTGCGTCCAGAGCCAGGCGAGCGCGTAGTAGAGCGGCGGCGCCGACTCCGAGAAGCCGACCGCGTTCATCGCGTGGACGAAGCCGACCCGCAGCACCCGGCTGGCGGTGACGACCTCGTCGTGGTGGTAGCTCTGCACCCCGAGCGTGGCGAAGCGCAGGGCGGCACCCAGGGCGACCAGGCCGGCGAGGATCCAGAAGGCGCGGGAGCGTTTGCGCACTAGGAGAGGGCGGCGGCGAGGGCCTGGGAGACCTCGTCGACGTAGACGAACTCGAGGCTGCCGAGCTCATGCTCGGGGATCTCCGAGACGTCTCCCTCGTTGCGCGAGGGGACGATCACCTTCTTGATGCCGGCCCGCTGCGCGGCCAGCGACTTCTCCTTGAGGCCGCCGATCGGCAGCACCTGCCCGGTCAGCGTCACCTCGCCGGTCATCGCGACGTCGTTGCGGACCGCCCGGCCGCTGATCAGCGAGGAGAGCGCGACCGTCATAGCCACTCCCGCCGAGGGGCCGTCCTTGGGCACCGCCCCGGCCGGGACGTGGACGTGGACGTCGTGCTTGGCGAACCAGTCGTCTTCGACCTTCGGCGCGATCGTCTCGCAGTGGCCGCGCACGTAGGAGAGCGCCGCCTGCGCCGACTCCTTCATCACCTCGCCGAGCTGGCCGGTGATCGTCAGCTTGCCCGAGCCCGGCATCGCGGTCGCCTCGATGAAGAGGACGTCGCCGCCGGTCGGGGTCCAGGCGAGGCCGGTAGCGACGCCCGCGACTTTGGTCCGCCGCCGCTGCTCGGCGAAGACGCGGCGGCGGCCCAGCAGCTCGCGCGCCTTCTTCCCGGAGATCCGCACCTTGCCCTTCGACTTGCCCTCTGCGACCTGCCGGGCGACTTTGCGGCAGACGGTGCCGATCTGGCGCTCGAGGTTGCGGACGCCGGCCTCGCGCGTGTACTCCTCGATGATCGCGGTCAGCGCCGCGTCGGTGATCTCGATCTGCGAGGGCTTCAGCCCGTTGGCCTCGATCTGGCGCCGGACCAGGTAGCGGCGCGCGATGTGGCGCTTCTCCTCCAGCGTGTAGCCGGCCAGCTCGATCGTCTCCATGCGATCGAGCAGCGGGCCCGGGATCGTGTCGAGCACGTTCGCGGTGGCGATGAAGACGACGTCGGAGAGGTCGAACTCGAGGTCGAGGTAGTGGTCGCGGAAGCCGTCGTTCTGGGATGGATCCAACACCTCGAGCATCGCCGAGGCGGGGTCGCCGCGGAAGTCCGCGCCCATCTTGTCGATCTCGTCGATCATGAAGACGGGGTTGCGGGAGCCGGCGTCGCGCAGGGCGCGGACGATCGTTCCCGGCATCGCGCCGATGTAGGTGCGGCGGTGGCCACGGATCTCGGCCTCGTCGCGGACGCCGCCGACCGAGATCCGCTCGAACTCGCGCCCCAGCGCCTTGGCGATCGATTTTCCGAGGCTGGTCTTGCCGACGCCGGGCGGGCCGACGAAGCAGAGGATCGGACCCGGCGATTCCGGGTTGAGCTTGCGCACCGCCAGGTACTCGAGGATCCGGTCCTTGATCTTCTCGAGGTCGTAGTGGTCGGCGTCGAGGACCTCGCGGGCGTGACCGAGGTCGAGGTCGTCTTCGGTCTCCTTCGACCACGGAAGCTCGACCAGCCACTCCAGGTAGGTGCGGATGACGCCGTGCTCGGCCGCCGCCGGCGGCAGTTTCTCCAGCCGGGAGAGCTCGCGCTCGGCCGCTTTCAGGGCGTGCTCGGGGAGCTCGGCCGCCTCGATTTTCTCGCGCAGTTCGTTCGCTTCGGCGACCTGCTCGTCCTCTTCGCCGAGCTCGTCCTGGATCGCTTTCATCTGCTGGCGGAGGAAGAACTCGCGCTGGCCCTTCTCGATCTCCGACTGCACCTGGGTCTGGATCTGACTGCCGAGCTGGACGACCTCGAGCTCGCGGGCGAGGATGCGCGAGAGGTGGCGGAGGCGCTGGGAGACGTCGACCTCTTCCAGCAGTTTCTGCTTCTCCTCGACGCCGATCCGCAGCGCCCCCGCGATCAGGTGGCCGAGGGTGCCCGGGTCCTCGATGTTGGCGACCGCCATCTGCAGCTCCTCGGGCAGATAGGGGATCTGCTCGACGATTTCCGAGAAGGTGCGCTGGACGTTGCGGCTGAGCGCCTCCAGCTCCGGGCTCGGCTCGGCGACGTCCGGCATCTCGTCGATGCGGGCCACCATGTAGGGCTGCTCGCTTACGAAGGGGCCGATCCTCACCCGCTGCATCCCCTGGACGAGGATCCGCAGGGTGCCGTCGGGGATCTTCACCATGCGGGCGACGGCGCCGACGACGCCCACCCGATACAGGTCCTCCGGCCCCGGCTCCTCCAGCTCGGGGTCGTTGGAGGCGACCATCACCAGCATCCGGTTGGCCCCGAGGACGTCGTCGATCAGGTGGATCGAGCGCTCCTGCCCGACCGCCAGCGGCGCCAGCGTCTCGGGAAAGGGGACGGTGTCGCGCAGCGGCAGGACCGGGAGCGCGTCGGGGAGCGGGGCGCCGGCGCGGATCGCCTCCTCCACGTCGAGCGGCGCGTCGACCACCTCGAGGACGGGCGTGCTCTCCATCAGCCGCGGTCGATCGGCACGCGTCGGGTGGTCTCGTCGGGGTCGCGCAGCGGCAGCTCGATCCGCAGGATGCCCTCCTCGTAGGTGGCGCTGGCGCGGTCGGCGTCGAGCTCGACCTGCAGCTCGACGACGCGGCGGAAGCGGCCGGAGGGGATCTCGATCTGCTGGTACACGCGGCCCTCGGCCTCCTGGACGTGGCGCTCGCCGGTGATCGCCAGATGGCGGCCGCTGACCTCGATCCCGACCTGGCTCAGCTCGACGCCGGCAAGGTCGACCTTGACGATCGCGCGCTGCGGGTCGCCGCAGTAGTAGACGTCGACATTGGGCGAGAAGCCGCTGGAACGGCGGGTGACGTAGCGGGTGCGGCTCCAGTCGACGAAGAGATCACGTTGGGGCATCGCCCAAAAAATAACCCGCTGCGGCGAGCGGGTCGGGTGCGACGCCCTATGCGGCGCGCGATGCCCAGCGCGGGGCGCGCATGAGGAGGACCGGCTGGCGGGGCGGAACCAGGCCCTCTGGTCGGTTGAGCCGGAAGGTCGCGCAGGTCTCGTTCAGCTCGAGCGCGCAGAGAAGATTTTTCCGGAAATAGCAGTCATCGCAGGTGGGGGGCTTGGGCTTGCGCGACACGAGGCGCATGTTTGCATCGCAGCGGGGTAGGCGCGAGGGCCGATTCCGCAAATCGCCACGACTTTGAAACGACTCCGTCACAGCTTCCTCGCGCTTTGCGGGAGCACCGGGGGCCGCCGCTAACATGCGTCCGGATGGAGGGTCATTCCCGCACCGAGAAGCTCTCCGCTTCTCCCCCGCTTTTCAAAAGCGAATTCCTCAACTTCTTCTCCCGGGTCCACCCCGCGATCCCGGCGCTGATCTTCGTGCCGGTGGTGGTGGCGATGGAGTGGATCGGGGCTGATCGCGGCTGGGCCTGGTGGCAGCTGGCGCTGCTGACCCTGACCGGCGTCGCGGTCTGGACCCTGACCGAGTACTGGCTGCACCGCCTCGTCTTCCACTGGGAGCCCGACAACGCCTTCGGCCGCCGCATGCACTTCATAATCCACGGCGTCCACCACGATCACCCCAACGACAAGATGCGGCTGGTGATGCCGCCATCGGTCTCGATCCCACTGGCGGCCCTCTTCTTCCTCGGCTTCTGGGCGATCCTCGGCAACGCCGCCTTCCCGGTATTCGCGGGCTTCATCGCCGGCTACCTCTTCTACGACTACACCCACTACTACGTCCACCATTTCGTTCCCAGGACGGACTTCGGCAAGCGGCTGCGCGAACACCACATGCGCCACCATTTCCAGGACCACAGCTACGGCTACGGCGTCTCCTCCCCGCTCTGGGACCACGTCTTCAGAACGTATCCCCAGAAGCGCTCGAAGTACCGAGGCTGACCAAGCCCTCCTGCACAGGGGTTCGGGCAGACCAGCTACGCGCGAGACCGCAAGGGACCCGAATAGTTCGGGTCCCTTGCGGTCTCGCGGAAGAGCGGGTCTCGAAGACTGTCGCCAGGCGCAGCTTGACCCACAGCTGTCACAAAGCGCAATGCTTCCTCGTCTAGAGGGCATGAACGGATCTAGGAAGGGCATAGTCATCGGTGGTGGGCCGGCTGGACTGGTTGCGGCGGTCCGGCTGGCTGAAGGCGGAGTCGAGACGACGCTGCTCGAGGGCGCCTCGCATCTTGGCGGGCGGGCGGCTTCTGAGTGGCGCGACGGCTTCTTCTTGAACCAGGGGCCGCATGCCCTCTACGTGGGCGGCCCGGCAATGCGGGAGATGAAGGCCATCGGGATAGAGCTCGAGTGGTGGAACCCGGTGTCCTCCAGCTCGGTGTTCGTGCGCGGTGACAGGGCGAAGCGGTCTCCCGGCGGTGTCCTCGGCATGGCCCCGCTGTTGCGGCAGATCTACCGGCGCCCGCCCGAGGAACTGGCCGAGATCTCGACGGCGGAGTGGCTGCGCCAGGCCTTGCGCACGGAAAAGGCGCGGGCTGCGGCGGCCGCATTCGTGCGGGTGGCTACGTTCGTCGCCGACCACGAGCAGCTGAGCGCCGACGTCGCCGCGACGCAGCTGAAGATCGCCCTGGCCCCCGGGGTCCGCTACCTCGAGGGAGGGTGGCAGTCGCTGGTGGATGCGCTCTCCGCGAAAGCCGAGGGGGCGGGGGCGACGCTGCGCACCCGAGCCGCGGCCCGCCTACTCCATCACGAGTCGGGCGGCTGGACGGTTGCCCTCGATGCGGAGACCTTGCACGCCGACGTCCTGGTCGTCGCCACCGGCGGCCCCGCGGATGCGGCCAAGCTGCTGGGCGAGCAGGCGCCGGCGGCGCCGGGACCGGCCGCCGAGGTGAGCTCGTTCGATCTCGGCCTGAAGCGCCTGCCCCGGCGGACCCGCCGGTTCGCCCTCGGCGTGGACAAGCCGACGTACCTCTCCCGGCACTCGCCGCCCGACCACCGCGGCGGCGTCCTGCTCAGCCTCGCCAGCTACGCGCAGGAACCGCGACCGGCGCTCGAAGGGCTGGCCGACGTCGTCCAGCCCGGCTGGCGCGAGCAGGTGACCCTGGAGCGGTTCCTGCCGCGGATGGTCCCGGTCACCGCGATCGCGACGCCGGGCGCCGGCGGGCTCCCCGGGCGGCCCGCGGTCGATCGCGGCGACGGTCTCTACCTCGCCGGTGACTGGGTCGGTCCGGAGGGCTGGCTGGTCGACGCGGCGATCGCCAGCGGCGCCGCGGCCGCCGCTGCGGCCCTGCGCCGGCCAGTGTCAGCGCTCGCCTGATGGAGGAAGCGTTCGCAGCCTGCCGTCCCCGCCTCCTCGGCATCGCCTACGGCCTGCTGGGTGAGCTGACCGAGGCCGAGGACGTGGTCCAGGACGCCTGGCTGCGCTGGGACCGGGCGGACAGCGACGCGGTGCGCAACGCCGAAGCGTTCCTCGTCACGGTGACCACGCGGCTCGCGCTCGATCGCCTGCGCTCAGCCCGCGCCCGCCGCGAGGTCTACGTCGGCCCCTGGCTGCCGGAGCCGCTGGTCATCGATCCCGAGACCCCGGAGTCGAAGGCGATCGAGGCAGAGCGGCTGAGCCTGGCGCTGCTCGCGGCGCTCGAGCGCCTCAACCCGGTGGAGCGGGCGGTGCTCGTCCTCCGCGACGTCTTCGACCTCGAGTACGCCGAGATCGCCGACGTGATCGAGAAGACTCCGGCCAACGTCCGCCAGATCGCCGCCCGCGCCCGCGACCACGCCGGCGACGCCTCCCGCCAGCGGGAGGTCAGCGAGGAGGAGCGCCAACGCCTCACCGCCGCCTTTCTCGGCGCCGCGGCGTCCGGCGACATGGACGCGGTGCGCGAGCTGCTCGCGGCCGACGCGATCATGTACACGGATGGCGGCGGGGTCGTCACCGCCGCCCGCAAGCCGATCTACGGCGCGGCCAAGATCGCCCGCTTCATGGTCCGGGTTCAGCGCAAACCGGACTTTCCGGACGATCCCGTCTACAAGCCGGTGCTCGTCAACGGCGACCCGGGCGTACTGATGGAGAGCGCGACCGGCGGCTTCCTCAGCATCGCCGCCGTCGAGATCGCGGACGGCCTCGTCCAGGCGGTGCGCTTCTTCAACAACCCCGAGCGGTTCCCCGTCGCGTTCCCGCCCGGTGCCTCGGACTAGACACACAAATGAAATTTCCGTGCGATCTGCCGTTGCGGACTGTCACAGTGTGTGTGACTCTGGCAGACTCCCCTCCAGGGTAATTTTGAACTTTGGATGGAAAGGAACTAGATGCCCCCCGCTAACGTTTTCGACGAGGCCCGTGACGCCCTCGAGAGGTCTGTCCGTGAGCTTCGCGAGCAGCTGAGCGCAGCCGAGGAAGCCCTCGAGAAGCTCGGCGGCAAAGTCACCCGCCGCGGCCCCGGTCGCCGCGGCCCCGGTCGTCCCAAAGGCAGCACCAACAAAACCACCAGAGGCACCGCGACGCCGCGCAAACGCCGGAAACGCCGTGGCGGCACGCGCGCTGACCAGGCGGTGCAGCTGATAGAGGGGCAGCCCGGCATCAGCGCCTCGGATGTCGCCAAGACGATGAAAATCAAGCCGAATTACCTGTACCGCGTGCTTGGAGACCTCGAGAAAGAGGGTCGCGTGAAAAAGGACGGCCGTCAGTACTACCCGGCCGGGGGTTGATCGGTACCCACCGTTACTGCAAGCGGTTGCAGCAAGAAAGAGGCCGGCATCTGCCGGCCTCTTTCTATTGGTGGCGGTGGGCCGCCTTCTAGATCAGCCCGAGCTGACTGACCGCGTCCCGCTCCTCCTGCAGCTCCATCACGCTGCGGTCGATCCGCTCGCGTGAGAAGTCCGGCACGTCGAGGCCCTGGACGATGCTCCACTCGCCGCCGCTGCAGGTACAGGGCATGCCGCAGACGATTCCCTCCCCGATCCCGTAGGAGCCGTCGGCCGGAACGCCCATCGAGACCCAGTCGCCGTCAGCGGTGCCGAGGGCCCAGTCGCGAACGTGGTCGATCGCGGCGTTGGCGGCCGAGGCGGCGCTGGAGGCACCGCGGGCGTCGATGATCTCGGCACCGCGTTTCGCCACCCGGGGGATGTACTCGTCGGCGATCCAGCTTTCGTCGTCGACGGCCTCCCAGGCGCTCTGGCCATCCACCCTGGCGTTGACGAGGTCCGGGTACTGCGTCACCGAGTGGTTGCCCCACGAGGTCATGTTGGTGACCGCGGAGACCGGCTTGCCGAGCTTGTTCGCCAGCTGCGACTTGGCGCGGTTGTGGTCGAGCCTCATCATCGCCGTGAAGCGCTCGCGCGGCACGTCCGGCGCGTTCGACATCGCGATCAGGCAGTTGGTGTTGGCGGGGTTGCCGACGACCAGGACCTTGACGTCGTCGGCGGCCCCGGCGTTGATCGCTTCGCCCTGCGGCTTGAAGATGCCGCCGTTGGCCTCGAGCAGATCGGACCGTTCCATGCCGGGCCCACGCGGCCGGGCGCCGACGAGCATGCCGACGTTGGCGCCGTCGAAGGCCTGCTTGGGGTCGTCGGTGATGTCGATCTTCCGCAGCAGCGGGAAGGCGCAATCGTCGAGCTCCATCGCCGTACCCTCGGCAGCTTCTATCGCCTGCGGGATCTCCAGCAGGCTCAGCTCGACCGGGGTGTCCGGCCCGAGCATCTGGCCGCTGGCGATGCGGAACAGCAGCGCGTAGCCGATCTGGCCGGCGGCGCCGGTAACGGTGACCTTGACGGGAGTGCTCACTAATCGTCTCCTCGGAGTTGGGGGTTTGAAGACCGTTTAAGCCATCGCGCGCTGGAGGTTCTCGTCGATCGAGGCGAGGAACTCCTGCGTGGTCTGGTACTCCTGGCCGCCGCCCACCAGCAGGGCCAGGTCTTTCGTCATCTTCCCGCTTTCGACCGTCTCGATGCAGATGCGCTCCAGCGTCTCGGCGAACTGCGACACCTCGGGCGTGCCGTCCATCCGGCCGCGGGCGCCGAGCCCACGAGTCCAGGCGAAGATCGAGGCGATCGGGTTGGTGGAAGTCGGGTTGCCCTGCTGGTGCTGGCGGTAGTGGCGGGTGACGGTGCCGTGGGCGGCCTCGGCCTCGACCGTCTTGCCGTCGGCGCTCATCAGCACGCTCGTCATCAGGCCCAGCGAGCCGAAGCCCTGTGCGACGGTGTCGGACTGGACGTCGCCGTCGTAGTTTTTGCAGGCCCACACGTAACCGCCCTCCCACTTCAGGGCGGCGGCGACCATGTCGTCGATCAGGCGGTGTTCGTAGGTGAGACCTGCGGCCTCGAAGTCCTCCTTGAACTCGGCCTCGTAGACCTCGGCGAAGAGGTCCTTGAAGCGCCCGTCGTAGCGCTTGAGGATCGTGTTCTTGGTCGACATGTAGACCGGGAAGCCGCGGTCGAGCCCGTAGCGCATCGAGGCGCGGGCGAACTCCCGGATCGAGTCGTCGAGGTTGTACATCGCCATCGAGATGCCGCCGCCGGGGAAGTCGTAGACGTCGAGCTCGACCGGCTCGGAGCCGTCCTTCGGCGTATAGGTGAGGGTCAGCGTCCCTTCGCCCGGCACCACCATGTCGGTGGCGCGGTACTGGTCGCCGAAGGCGTGGCGGCCGATCACGATCGGCTTCGTCCAGCCGGGCACCAGCCGCGGGACGTTGGAGATCACGATCGGCTCGCGGAAGATGACGCCGCCGAGGATGTTGCGGATGGTGCCGTTCGGCGACCGGTACATCTCCTTCAGGCCGAACTCCTCGACCCTCGCCTCGTCGGGCGTGATCGTCGCGCACTTGACGCCGACGCCGTGGCGCTTGATCGCTTCGGCGGCATCGACCGTTATCTGGTCCCCGGTCGCGTCGCGGCTCTCGATCCCGAGGTCGTAGTACTCGAGCTCGACGTCCAGGTAGGGCAGGATCAGCTGCTCTTTGATGAACGACCAGATGATCCTGGTCATCTCGTCGCCGTCGAGCTCGACGATCGGGTTCTGGACCTTGATCTTTGCCACGGAGGCGCGATGCTATCGACGCAAGCTCGTCCACAGAAGGAGAGGACATGAACACCTATGTGATCCGCCGCGAGCAGGCCTGGCAGGACGCGAGCGAGCTGGAAGCGACCGCAGCGCGCTCGAAAGAGGTCGCCGAGAGCGACTTCCCCGACGACATCCGCTGGATCCGCAGCTACGTGATCGCCGAGCCGGGCGGGACGCTGGGGACCGTCTGCATCTACCAGGCAACCGACGCCGACGCCGTCCGCAACCACGCCGGCCGGGTGGGAATGCCCGCCGACGAGGTGCTCGAGTGCGTAGACACGGTGGTCGTCAGGCCCGACCCCGAACCGGAATCCGCCGCCACCTGAGCACGGCCGCCGAACTGCATCAGATTTCCTCCCTGCCAGGTCGGAAATTTGATGCAGTTCGCAAAAGCGTCTGCGAGAATCGGGCCGTGGCTACGGTCGAGCAGCCCACGCCGGGGCGGACGCATGAGGTCCTCAACCAGCCCTCCCCACTCGTCGACTACAACGTCTACGCGAGCGACCGCGTCCTCGTCGAGGCGGTCAGGCGGGAGGGCGCCGACTGGGCCGAGGCGCGGATCTCCGCGGTCGGCGAGCTCGCCGGCAGCGAGCGGCTGCAGACGCTCGGCGCGCAGGCGAACGAGAACCCGCCGCGGCTGAAGACGCACGACCGCTACGGCAACCGCGTCGACACCGTCGACTTCCACCCCGCCTGGCACGAGCTGATGGGCCTCGCGGTCGAGCACGAGCTGCACTGCTCGCCCTGGAAGGACCCGCGGCCCGGCGCCCACGTCGCCCGCGGCGCCGCCTTCATGTGCTTCTCCCAGGCCGAGGCCGGGGTCGGCTGCCCGACCTCGATGACCTACTCGGTGATCCCGGCGCTGCGCACCCAGCCCGAGCTGGCGGCCGAGTGGGAGCCGCGCTTCCTCTCCTCCAGCTACGACCCCGCCAACGCGCCGGCGCCGCAGAAGGCGGGCGCCCTCGCCGGCATGGGGATGACCGAGAAGCAGGGAGGCACCGACGTCCGCGCCAACACGACGGTCGCCCGCCCGGTCGACGGCGGCGGGCCCGGCGGCGAGTACGAGCTGACCGGCCACAAGTGGTTCATGTCGGCGCCCCAGTGCGACGCCTTCCTCGTCCTCGCCCAGGCCGACGGCGGCATCTCCTGCTTCCTCTTCCCGCGCTGGACCCCGGACGGTGAGCGCAACCGCTTCCGCCTGCAGCGACTGAAGGACAAGCTCGGCAACCGCTCCAACGCCTCCAGCGAGATCGAGTTCGACAGCGCCTCGGCCTGGCTGGTCGGCGAAGAGGGCGCCGGCGTGCGGACGATCATCGAGATGGTCAACCACACCCGCCTCGACTGCGTCCTCGGCGGTGCCACCGGGATGCGGGTCGCCGTCGCCCAGGCGATCCACCACACCTCCGGGCGCTCGGTCTTCGGCCGCGAGCTGGTCGAGCAGCCGCTGATGCGCAACGTCCTCGCCGACCTCGCGATCGAGTCGGAGGCGGCGACGATCGGGGCGCTGCGCCTGGCCCGCGCCTACGACGAGGCGATCGCCGGCGACGAGGGCGCCCAGAGCTTCAAGCGCGTCGCCAACGCAGTGCTCAAGTACTGGGTCTGCAAGCGCGCGGTGGTCCACGCCGGCGAGGCGCTCGAGTGCCTCGGCGGCAACGGCTACGTCGAGGAGTCCGGGATGCCGCGCCTCTTCCGCGAGAGCCCGCTGAACGGGATCTGGGAGGGCTCGGGCAACGTCCAGTGCCTCGACGTCCTGCGGGCGATGGTGAAGGGCCCGGCCGCGCTGGAGGCCTTCTTCGCCGAGGTCGAGGAGGGCGCCGTCGCCGAGCCCCGCCTCGCCGCTTTCGCCACCGAGCTGCGCGAGGAGCTGCCCGGCGACCTCGAGACGATCGAGTCCCGCGCCCGCCGCGTGGTCGAGAGGATGGCCCTCGCCCTTCAGGGCTCCCTCCTGGTGCGCTATGGCGACGAGGCTGTCGCCGACGCCTTCTGCGCCTCCCGCCTCTCCGGCGACTGGGGCCAAGCCTTCGGCACCCTCCCCGCCGGCACCGACTTCGCCCGCATCATCGAGCGGCATACGCCGCTGAACTGACCAGGGGGCGCCTGACCAAGCAGATCAAGGACGCAGGGAGCGAAGCGTGCTCTGCACGTGAGCGACTGAGGACGCCGAGATGCGCCGGTCAGGCGTCACCTGGCCGCCGAGTCGCGTAGCGCCCGGCCGACCTGCTCGACCGTCACCACGCCGCTGAGGCGGCCTTCCTGGTCTACCGCCATCAGGGCGCCGAGGCGGCGGAGGTTCTGGTTGGCCAAGAGGGAGTCGAGGGGGGTGTCGTCGCGGACGAAGAGGCCGATGTCATGGTCGACCAGGTCGGCGACGTGGGAGCTGGCGCGGGAGATCTCCGGCACCTCGTCGGCTTTGTCGCGCATGACCAGGCCGAGGAAGCGGTGGGCCGTGTCGACGACCGGGAACCAGGGCCAGCGGTAGCGGAGGAAGTACTCGTCCAGGGCCTGCTCGACGCTGAGGTCGCCGGGGATCGTCACCGGCTCGCGGTCCATCACGTCGGCGACGCGGACGTCGCCGATGCGGCTGCTGATCGCGGTCTGCATCACGGCACCGCGGGCGGAGCCGTTGACGATCATCCCGATCATGATCAGCCAGACGGCGCCGAATGCGCTCAGCACCGCACCGGTGGCGAGCATGAGGACGCCGGCGCCGATGAAGAAGTAGCCGAAGAGGCGGCCGAGGTTGGCGGCGAAGCGGGTCGCCGCGGTGCGGTCGCCGCTGCGCCACCAGGAGATCGCCCGGGCCACGCGGCCGCCGTCCATCGGATAGGCCGGCAGCAGGTTGAAGACGAGGACGAGGGCGTTGATCATCGCCAGCCAGGCGATCAGGGCCATCCAGGCGGACACGCCGGAGCGGGTTTCCTGGATCGCCGCCTCGCGGAAGTCGGTCCAGCCGGAGGCGAGCGCTCCGACCAGCACCAGCACGACGACGATCGCGAAGGTCACCGCCGGTCCGGCCAGCGCCACCTTCAGCTCGGTCGCGGGCGAGTCGGCTTCACGGTCCATCCGGGCCATCCCGCCGAAGAACCAGAGCTGGATTCCGGAGATGCCGATCCCGTTGCGCGTCGCCGCCACCGCGTGGCCGAACTCGTGCAGGAGGATCGAGCCGAAGAAGCCGACCGCGCTCAAGACGCCGAAGAGGAACGGCGTCGTCCCGCTTTCGCCGAGGAGCCCTTCGTAGAAGTGGGCCATGTAGAGGATGGCCACGAAGAGGATGAGGAACCAGGACCAGTCGACGCTGACTCTGATCCCGCGGACGTGGAAGAGGGTGATCGACCCACCGCCGAACATGGCCCCATGGTAAGCGGCTAGCGTCCCCGGCCGTGCCCGGCGAAGCACATTGGCTACGGGAGCGGCTCGAGGAACTGGAGCGGATCGAGCGGCCGTCGGCCTCCGAAGGGGAGCGCCGCGCGGCCGAGTGGCTGGTCTCGCAATTCGCCAACCTCGGCGCCGAGGCACGGATCGAGGCCGAGTCCGCCCACGGCACCTTCTGGTGGCCACTGGGCCTGGGCGCCGCACTCGGCGCGCTGGGAGCGACCCTGGCGCTGCGCGGCCGCCGTCTCCCCGGCGCCCTCTCCGGCCTCCTCGGCGCCGCCGGGATCGCCGACGACTTCCCGCCCCGGCAGCGGCGGTTGCGCCGCCTCCTCCCCCGCCGCACCACCTACAACGTCGTCTGCGAGCTCGGCGACCCGGACGCCGAGCAGACGATCGTCTTCATCGGCCACCACGACGCCCCCCACTCCGGCCTCGTCTTCCACCCGGGCCCGGCCAAGGTCGCCGGCCGCCTCGGCCTGATCGAGAAGACCGACACGAGCCCGCCGCTGATGTGGCCGGTCGTCGGCGGGCCGCTGCTGGCGGCCCTCGGAGCGATCACCGGAAAGCGGCTGGCGGCGAAGTTGGGACTTCTCTTCAGCGCCGGATCGATGGCGGCGATGGCCGACATCGGCGCCAGCGAAACCGTGCCGGGCGCGAACGACAACGGCAGCTCGGTGGTCGCCCTGCTGGCCCTGGCGCGCCGCTTCGCGGCCGAGCCGCCGCAGGGCGTGCGCGTGATCCTGCTCTCGACCGGCTCGGAGGAGTCGTTCAGCGAGGGGATGAAGGCCTGGGGCGAACGCCACTTCCCCGAACTACCCAAAGAGAGGACCTTCTTCCTCTGCCTCGAGATCCTCGGCTCGCCGCACCTGCTCGTCCTCCGCGCCGAGGGCTTCCTGAAGCTCTACGAGTTCTCGCCGCGAGCCGTCGCCTTCATCGACGACCTCGCCGAGGAGATGGGAATCCCGCTGGTCCCCAACCTCCGGGTCCGCGCCGGCACCGACGGCCTAGAGCCCCTGGCCGCCGGCTACGAGACCGCGGTCCTCTGCAGCTGCGACGACCTCAAGCAAGCCAGCAACTACCACTGGCCCACCGACATAGCCGCCAACATCGACTACACCACGCTCGAACGAGCCATCGATCTCTCTCAAGAAGCGATTCGTCACCTTGAACAACGGTGGCTGTAGAGCGGGGGCGAGGGTGGTCCTCGCCGGACACTCAACCGCGAGCCATAGGCGAGCGGTGTCCGCCGAGGACCACCCTCGCCACCGCCCCCTCTGTGACCGATTACAAAGTGACGAATCCCGACTACGCCCTCGGCTTTCTGCGGTATAGCATCCGCGCCCGTGCCATCCCATGACGTACTCGTAATAGGGGCCGGGCTCGCCGGCCAGCGGGCTGCCCTCGCCGCCGCCGAGGAGGGCGTATCTGTCGGGATCATCAGCAAGGTCCACCCGGTCCGCTCCCACTCCAACGCCGCCCAGGGCGGCATCAACGCGGCGCTCAACCCGGGCGACTCCTGGGAGTCCCACGCCTTCGACACGATCAAGGGCTCCGACTACCTCGGCGACCAGGACGCGATCGAAATCATGACCCGCGAGGCGCCGGAGGAAATCCTCCACCTCGAGCACCTCGGCGTCACCTTCCACCGCAACGAGGAGGGCAAGCTCGGCACCCGCGCCTTCGGCGGCGCCTCCGCCGCCCGCACCTACTACGTCGCTGACATCACCGGTCAGGCGATCATGCACGTGCTCTACGAGCAGCTGATGAAGTACTCCGAGCAGATCGCCCGCTACGAGGAGTGGTTCTGCAGCTCGCTGGCCCTCGACGAGAACGGCGAGTGCTGCGGCGTCGTCACCCGCAACGTCGCCGACGGGCAGATGGAGCTCTTCACCGCGAAGTCGGTGATCCTCTGCACCGGCGGCAACGGCCAGGTCTGGCGGCCGACCACCAACGCGCTGATCTGCACCGGCGACGGCATCGCGATGGCCTACCGGGCCGGCGCCAAGCTGATGGACATGGAGATGATCCAGTACCACCCGACGACGCTGGCGGGCAAGGGCTTCCTGATCACCGAGGGCGCCCGCGGCGAGGGCGCGCACCTGCTCAACGCCAAGGGCGAACGCTTCATGGAGAAGTACGCGCCGAACAAGATGGAGCTCGCCTCGCGCGACGTCGTCTCCCGCGCCGAGCAGACCGAGATCAACGAGGGCCGCGGCTTCCCCGACGGAACCGTCGCGCTCGACATCACGGTGGTGCCGAAGAAGCGCGTGCACGAGGCGCTGCGCGAGATCGTCCTCGTCGGCCGCGACTTCGCCGGCGTCGACATCACCCGCGAACCGATCCACATCAAGCCGGGCAACCACTACACGATGGGCGGGGTCAAGACCGACGTCGACGGCCGCACCGACATCCCCGGGCTCTACTCGGCCGGCGAGACCGCGTGTGTATCGGTCCACGGCGGCAACCGCCTCGGCGCCAACTCGCTGCTCGACACGCTGATCTTCGGCAAGCGCAGCGGCCGCGACGCCGCCGCCCGTGCGAAACGGATCGACTATGCGCGCCCCTCCAAGCAGGTGCTCGAGGACGAGGAGGGCCTGATCGCCGACATCATCGGCCGCGAAAAGGGCTCCGGCCGCCGCATCTCCGAGATCAAGCTCGAGCTGGGCCAGACGATGGACGGCAAAGTCGCCGTCTTCCGCGACGAGGCCGGCATCCAGGAAGCGCTGGAAACGGTCCGGCGCCTGAAGGAGGAGGCCAAGAGCGCCTACATCGACGACCACGGCAGCGTCTTCAACCAGGACCTGATTGCCGCGATCGAGCTTGGGTACATGCTCGACAACGCCGAGTGCACCTGCGTCGCGGCGCTGGAGCGCAAGGAGAGCCGGGGCGCCCAGTACCGCACCGACTACCCGGAGCGCAACGACGAGGAGTGGCTCAAACACATCGACCTCGAGCGGACCGACGACGGTCCCGAGCTCTCTTACTCCGAGGTCACGATCACCCAGTGGGAACCGCAAGAGAGGACCTACTAATGGCCGAGTACACGATCAAAGTCCGCCGGTTCCAGCCCGAGAGCGGCGAGGGCCCGTACTGGGAGCAGTTCGACGTCGATCTCGACCCCTCGCTCTCGGTCCTCGACGGGCTGCTGCAGGCGAAGGACCGCGACGACGGCTCTCTCGCCGTCCGCTGCTCCTGCCGCGCCGCGATCTGCGGCTCCTGCGGAATGAAGATCAACGGCCAGTCCGGGCTCGGCTGCAAGACCCAAATCGGCGAGGCGCAGGAGCAGGCCAACAAGATGAAGGCCGCGACCGGGGTCACCGCCGCCGAGGCCTCGAGCCCGATCGGCGCTCAGGCCCCCGAAGCGCAGGACGCCGTCCGCGCCACCGGCCAGGTCGAGGCGGGGCCGGGGACCACCGCCGTCACCACCGCGACCGAGGCCCCGATCGTGATCGAGCCGATGGGGAACATGCCCGTGATCAAGGACCTGATCACGGACATGGAGTCGACGCACTGGACCAAGATCCGCCGCGTCACCCCGTGGCTCCTCCCGCACGGCGAGCCGCCCGAGCGCGAGTACATCGTCGAGCCGGAATCGATGATCGACATCACCCAGGCGATGGCCTGCATCCAGTGCGGCGCCTGCGTCTCCTCCTGCCTCTCGATGGAAGCCGACCCCGGCTTCATCGGTCCGGCGGCGCTGGCCAAGGCCTACCGCTTCGTCGGCGACCCGCGCGACGCCGAGACCACCGAGCGCCTCCACGACCTCGCCGAGGACCCGCATGGGATCTACGACTGCACCCACTGCTTCAGCTGCATCGACGCCTGCCCCAAGGGCGTGGCGCCGATGGACCAGATCATGCGCCTGCGACGCCGTGCCGGCGAAGAAGGGGTCGAGGACCCCAACAGCGGCCACGACCACGAGATGGCCTTCGTCAAGATCATCGAAAAGAAGGGGACCCTGGACGAGTCGCTGCTCCTGCAGGAGTCCTTTGCCCCCGGCTTCAAAGGCAAGCTGAAACCGAACCGGCGGGCGATCCGGGAAATGATCGGCTCGCTGCCGACGGCGATGCGCGGGATCAGGACCGGCAAGATGCGCTCGCTGGCGAAGCTGATCCCCGGCATCCACCCGAAGCTCCCCGACCAGGACGACGTCAAGGCGATCTACCGCCACGCCGAGGAGCACAACGAGGAACTGAACCTGTACATCCGGGGCGAGGAGGGCGAGGACGCCCAGCCCGACGGCACGGCGGCCGAGGAGGTCACCAATGGCTGAGAACATCAAAGTCGCCTACTGGCCCGGCTGCGTCTCGCGCGGCTTCACCTCCGAGCTGCACGGCTCGATGGCCCTGGTCGCCCAAAAGCTCGGGATCGAGCTGGTCGAACTCGACCGCGCCAACTGCTGCGGCGCCGGCGTCATCGCCGAGCACAACCAGGAGCTCGCCGACACGCTGAACGCGCGCACCTTCGCGCTCGCCCAGCAGACCGGCCTCTCGATGATGAACATCTGCTCGACCTGCCAGGGCGCGCAATCCGAGTGCCAGCAGAGACTGGATGCGGATTCCGCCTACCGCGCCCACGTCAACGAGGCGCTCTCCGGCCAGGGACTGTCATACGAGAAGGCGAGCGAGGGCGGCTGGACCAACAAAAACTTCCTCTGGCTTCTGGTCGAGGATTACGGCCTCGACAGGCTGCGCGAGCAGGTCGTCCGTCCGCTCACCGGCCTGCGGGTCGGACCCTTCTACGGCTGCTACATCGTGCGACCGAAGGAACGGCTCGGCTACGCCGGTTACCCGGACCGGGACGTCTACCTGGAGAAGGTGATCGAGGTCCTCGGCGGCGAGATCGTCGAGTACGACGGCGCCCGCAAGTGCTGCGGCTTCCCGGTGATCACGATGAGCCGCGAGACCTCGCTGCGCCAGGCCGGGACCCACGTCGGCGACGCGATCGACGCCGGCGCCGACTGCCTGGTCACCCCCTGCCCGCTCTGCCACCTGAACCTGGACATGCAGCAGCCGGAGGCGGCCAAGGTCGTCAACCGCGACCTCGGCCTGGCGGTCCTCCACCTCCCGCAGCTGGTCGGCCTCGCCCTCGGCGCCGAGCCGAAGGAGCTGGGCATGGGCAAGCACATCGCTTCGACCCGCTGGGTAGAAGAGCGCCTTTCCGCCGTCGCTGCCTAGATCGCTTACAAGGCGTGGCTGCCGAGGATGGTGGCGATCACCATGAGGAAACCGGCCAGCATGTTGCGGTTCACGGCATCGAAGCGCGCGTTCACTGCCCTGAATCCTTCGTTCATCTCGCGACGCAGTTCGCGGATGTCGGCGTCGAGGCGCGCGAAGCCGTCATCGACCTTCTTGTTGAGATCGTCGAGGCGCTCGTCGGTCCATTTCTCCCTTGGCATCATCACCGCCATGAGCATAACGTAACTCTTTAGCTGCTACGAAAGACGCGCAGAAACAAAGAATTGCTGCGCGCCTTCGTAGAGATTCTGTGACTTCTGGCCCCAATGGGGCCGTTCAGGCCTGTTTCCTCAACCCAACCCGCCGCGCCAGCCACTGGGCGCCGACAGTGTCGGTGAGGCCGTGGGCGACTATCGAGACGATGATCGCGATCGCGGCGGTGTCGAAGATCAGCGCCTTGTTGCCGACGTCGGATTTGAGCACGAAGAGGGCGAAGAGCATCGAGGCGACGCCCTTGGGGCCGAACCAGGCCATGAAGAGCTTCTCCGACTCGGGGATGCCGGTGCGCAGGAAGGAGAGCATCACCGCGACGGGGCGGGCGAGGAGGAGGGCGAAGGCGACGAAGAGGACCAGCGGCGGCACGCTGTGGTGGAAGCCGGTCGCGTAGATCAGGCCGCCGAAGACGAAGAAGGTGAGCACCTGGAGGATCGCGCTGCTGTTCTCGGCGAACTCGACGAAGCCGGCCGGCACTTCGCGCTCGGAGGCGCCCATCGCGATCCCGCAGACGAAGGCGGCGATCAGCCCGTTGCCGATCGTCACTTCAGCGAGCCCGAAGGCGAAGAGGCCGAAGCCGATCGCGTAGATCCCCTCGTAGCGGGGGGTGATCCCGCCCCCGGGTAGGGAGACGTGTAGCCGGCCGGCGAAGACGCCGAGGGCCGCGCCGATCCCCGCGCCGACCAGCGCCTCCCCCATCAGCTTCAGCGCTTCGCTGCCGGCGTTCCCGCCGGGCGAGGCGAGGACGAGGAAGAAGAGGACGAAGGGCAGCGCCAAGCCGTCGTTGAGCCCGGACTCGAGGTTGAGCGTGTGGCGGACCTTGCTCGGGACCAAGCGCGAGGTGACGACCGCCGAGGTGACGACCGG
The DNA here is from genome assembly GCA_035712505.1 of Solirubrobacterales bacterium. Lineage (GTDB taxonomy): Bacteria > Actinomycetota > Thermoleophilia > Solirubrobacterales > 70-9 > VAYN01. Next base: position 9,611 of record DASTAR010000055.1, on the reverse strand, counting down.
GTCGGTCGGGGAGAGCACCGCCGCCAGCAGGAACGCCTCCGCCCAGGTGAGGTCGGGAAAGAGGAGCTTCGCCGCCAGCCCGAGCAGCGCCATCGTGATCGGCATCGCGATCGCCAGCGCCCGGGCCGTCGGCCCCCAGTGGCGGCGCAAGAGCTCCCGCTCGACGAACATCCCGTCGCTGAAGAGGGTCAGCACCAGCGCCAGCTCGACCAGCTCGACGATCGCCTGGTCGGTGGCGTCGACGTGGACGACCCCGGCTACGGCGAGCCCGAAGCCCAGCGCCACCGAGAGCACCGAGGCCGAGAGCACCGTCCCCTTCATCACCCCCGAGAGGGCGGCGACGACCGCCAGCAGCCCGCCGAACAGCAGCAGCCCTTCGGCGAAGCCGATGTCCACCCGCTAGACCCGGATGCCCACGAGGCCGCGCTCGACCAGGAGCTCGGCTACCTGGACGGCGTTGGTGGCGGCGCCCTTGCGCAGGTTGTCGGAGACGATCCACATGTCGAGCGCGCGCTCGTTGCCGGCGTCGCGACGGATGCGGCCGACGTAGACGTCGTCGGTGCCGGCGGCCTCGACCGCCATCGGGTACCTGGCGGCGGCGGGATCGTCGACGACGGTGACCCCCGGTGCGGCTTCGAGCAGCTCGCGCGCCCGCTCGGGGTCGAGCGGCTCGCGGGTTTCGACGTTGACCGCCTCGGAGTGGCCGGTCACCACCGGCACCCGCACGCAGGTGGCGCTGACCCTGATCTCCGGGTCGCCGAGGATCTTGCGGGTCTCGTTGATCAGCTTGCGCTCCTCGTCGGTGTGGTCGTCGCCCTCGGGGAAGTTGCCGGCGTGGGCGAGCGCGTTGAAGGCGATCTGGTGCGGATAGATCCGCGGCTCGGGCATCTCGACTCCGCCGACCAGCGCCCGCGCCTGCTCGCGCAGCTCGTCGATCGCCGCCTTGCCGGTGCCGGAGACGGCCTGGTAGGTGGAGATCACCAGCCGCTCGATCCCGGCGGCGTCATACAGCGGCTTCAGGGCGACGACCATCTGCATCGTCGAGCAGTTGGGGTTGGCGATGATCCCGTCGTGGCCCTGCAGGGCGTCGGGGTTGACCTCGGAGACGACCAGCGGCACGTCGTCGTGCATGCGCCAGTAGCTGGTGTTATCGACGACGGTCGCGCCCGCCGCGACGATCTTCGGCGTCCACTCGGCGCTTACCGAGCCGCCGGCCGAGGAGAGGACGAGGTCGAGCCCCTGGATCGTCTCGTCAGAGATCGCCTGCACGGTCAGAGTTTCCCCCCGCCATTCGACCTCTTTCCCGGCCGAGCGCTCGGAGGCCAGCAGCACCAGCTCGGCGACCGGGAAGTCGCGGTCGGCCAGCAGCTCGAGGATCGTCGAGCCGACCAGGCCCGTCGCCCCCAGTACGCCGACTTTGTATCCGTCGCTCGCCATCGGTCTCGGTCGAGTATGCCGAGGATCAGCCGGCGACCGTGGGCCGGTGATCCGGGCCGGTCGGGTCCTCCGGCTGGACCGCGTCCTCGCCGAGCTCGAAGGCCTTGTGGAGCGCGTTGACTGCGTCCTTGACGCGGTCGGCGGGGATGACGCACGAGATTTTGATCGGCGAGGTGGAGATCATCTCGATGTTGATCCCTTCGTCGCCCAGCACCTGGAAGACCCTCGCGGCGACGCCGGGGTGGGAGCGCATGCCGGCGCCGACGATCGAGACCTTGCCGATCTGCTCGTCGGTGAGGATCTCGAGCGAGACGTCGCCGAAGGAGGCGATCGTGTCCTTGGCGGTCGGCAGGTCGGAGCGGTCGACGGTGAAGGAGAGGTCGGCGAGCGCTTCGTCGCCGATCGGCTCGTTCTGGATGATCACGTCGACGTTGACGTTCGCGTCTGCCAGCGCGCCGAAGATGCGGCCGGCGACCCCGGGCTCGTCACGGAGGCCGTGCAGGGTGACGCGCGCCTCGGAGCTCGAATGGGTGACTGCGGTTACGAACGGGTTCTCCATCGTCTCTTCCTCTGAGACGACGAGGGTACCGGGACCGTCCGCGAAGCTGCTGCGGCAGTGGATCTGGACCCCGTGGTTGCGCGCGTACTCGACCGAGCGCAGCTGCAGCACCCCCGCCCCGGAGGCCGCCATCTCCAGCATCTCCTCGAAGGAGACGACCGGCAGCTTGCGGGCAGTGGGGACGGTCCGCGGGTCGGCGCTGAAGACGCCGGCGACGTCGGTGTAGATCTCGCAGACGCTGGCGCGCAGCGCCGCCGCCAGGGCGACGGCGGTCGTGTCGGAGCCGCCGCGGCCGAGCGTGGTGACGTCGCGGCTCTCGGTCGAGACCCCCTGGAAGCCGGCGACGAGGACGATCCGGTCCTCTTCCAGGGCGGCGCTGATGCGGTCGGCGCGGACGTCGATGATCCTCGCCTTGGTGTGCGAGGAGTCGGTGACGATCCCGGCCTGCGATCCGGTCAGCGAGATCGCCTCGTGGCCCATGTCGTGGATCGCCATCGCGCAGAGCGCGCAGGAGATCCGCTCGCCGGTCGAGAGCAGCATGTCCATCTCCCGCGCGACCGGGCGGTCGGAGATCTCCTGCGCCGCCTCGACCAGTTCGTCGGTCGTCTTGCCGCGGGCGGAGAGCACGGCGACGACGCGGTTGCCGGCCTCGCGGGCGGCGACGATCCGCGCCGCGGCGCGCTTGATCTGCTCGGCGCCGGCCACCGAGGTGCCGCCGAACTTCATCACGACGATGTCTGAACCGTCCCCGCTCATCGGGAGTTGAGGATAGAACTACTCGGCCGCCCCGCCGAGGTTGCCGAGCATCGCCTGTTCGGCCATCCGGATCAGGCCGAGGCCGCTGTGCGGGCGCATGTCGCTGCTGCGTACGCGGACGTGGGAGCCATGGGGACCGACCACCTCGACGATCGTGCAGACGTCGCCGATCTCGCAGTCGTCGCCGTAGTCGTTCTCGATCGCCTCCATCTGTTCGGCGACGACCCGGCCGACCTTGCTCTGGTCAAGCGACATCCGTGCTCCCTTCTCCTCGATCTCTGGCGTGTGGAGCCCTGACCATAGGCGAACTGGCTGACCTCACTTGTAGATATATCGTTGTGATATATAGTGCCGATACATGGAACAACTGAACGCAACCGCCTACGTGATCCTCGGCCTGGTCCGCCACGAACCGCGGTCGGGCTACGAGATCAAAGCGGTCGTTGACAACTCGACCCGCTTCTTCTGGGCGGCCAGCTACGGGCAGATCTATCCCGAGCTGAAGAAGCTGGCCGAGGCTGGGCTGATCGTCGGCTCGGACTCTCCCACCGGCGGTCGGCGCCGCACGGTCTACGAGATCACCGCCGACGGCGAGGAGGAGCTGCGGGCCTGGCTGCGGCAGCCGCCCCACACCTTCGAGATGCGCGAGGAAGGGCTGCTGAAGCTGTTCTTCGCCGACGCGCTGCCGGCCGGCGAGGCGGTGGCGATCGTGCGGGCGATGCGCGCCCACCGCCTCGAGGTCAACGCGCAGCTGCGCTCGATCGAGGCGCTGAAAGGCGAGATCGACGACCCCTACCCGAAGATCGTGCTGCGGGGAGGGATCGAGTTCACCCAGTGGTTCGCCGACTGGTGCGAGCGGATGGAGGAGGAAATCCTCGCCGCCGCCCCCGAGGAAAGGAGCAGCTGATGTTCGACTCCCTGGCCCGTCTCGCCAGCGGCAACGCCCGGCGCCTGGCGATCTTCGCCGGCATCTTCTTCGTGGTCGCCGGAGCGCTCGGCGGCGGGGTCGCCAAGCGGCTCGACCCCTACGGGGCCGACGACCCCGCCACCGAGACGGTGAAGGCGATGGACCGCCTCGAGGAAGCGGGGCTGCGGGTGCCGGCGGTGGTCGCGGTTGTCGAAGACGCGCCGGTCGCGGCGCCGGCCACGCGACAGCGGGTCGAGGCGCTGGAGAACGCAGTGCGCAGGCGCAGCGACGTCGCCTCGGTCAGCGGCTACTACGACACCCACTCCCCCGCCTTCGTCTCCCGCGACCGCAGGTCGACCTACTTCACGGTCAGCCTGAAGACGACGCAGGACAAGCCGGCCCAGGAAGCCGGCGCCGACATCGCCGACCAGCTATCCGCGCACGAAGGGGTCGTCGTCGGCGGCCCGGCCGTCGCCCAGGAGCAGGTCAACAAGCAGGTCGAGAAGGATCTGCAGAAGGCCGAGATGCTTGCCTTCCCCCTGCTCTTCCTGCTCTCGCTGCTCTTCTTCCGCAGCCTCGTCGCCTCGCTGCTGCCGCTCCTGATCGGCGGCCTGGCGATCGTCGGCACCTTCCTCATCCTCAGGGTCGCCAGCGAGCTGGTCTCGGTCTCGGTCTTCGCGCTCAACATCACCACCGCGCTGGGGCTCGGGCTGGCGATCGACTACAGCCTCTTCGTCGTCTCCCGCTACCGCGAGGAGATCGCCAAGAGCGGACCGGGGCTCGAGGCGATGCGGCGCGTCCTCAACACCGCCGGGCGGACCGTCTTCTTCTCCTCGCTGACCGTGGCGGCGGCGCTCGCCTCGCTGCTCGTCTTCCCGCAGCGCTTCCTCTACTCGATGGGCCTCGGCGGCTCGCTGGTGGCGCTCTTCGCGGCGCTGATCTCGCTGACCGTGCTGCCGGCCGTGCTGGCGCTGCTGGGCTCCCGGGTCAACGCCGGGGCGCCGAAGTTTCTGCAGCGCCGCGCCGCAGCCGACGCCCGCCCCGCCCAGGAGGGCTTCTGGTACCGCCTCTCGCGCTTCGTGATGCGGCGACCCATCCCGGTGGCGACGCTGAGCGCCGCCTTCCTGATCGTCCTCGGGCTGCCCTTCCTCGGAATCAGGTTCAACGTCATCGACCCGACGGTGCTGCCGGCATCGGCGAGCGCACGGCAGGCCTACGACACCGTCAGCGAACAGTTCCCTCCCTACCACGAGACGCCGATCTGGATCGACGTCGAAGGGCGGGGTCCCGCCGCCGCGAGGCAGGTCGCAGCGGCGGTGCGGAAGATCCCGGGCGTCGCCGAGGTGGCGCCGCCGCAGCCGCTCGCGCCGGGCGTCACCGCCGTGGAGGCGATCTCCGCCAACCCCTTCGCCTCGGAGGCGAGCAAGCAAACGGTGAAGGCGATCCGCAACCTGCCGGAGCCGCCGGCGGCGAACGTCCTGGTCAGCGGCGCCAGCGCCGACTTCCTCGACTTCCAGGCGAGCCTCGCCCGCCATCTCCCCTACGCCCTGGCGATCGTGATCGCGGCGACGCTGATCATCCTCTTCCTGATGACCGGTTCGATCGTGCTGCCGGTCAAGTCGCTGATCATGAACTTCCTCAACCTCAGTGCGGTCTTCGGCGCCCTGGTGCTGATCTTCCAGGACGGCCGGCTCGAAGGCTTACTCGGCTACACCAGCCCGGGCGCGATCGAGCAGACGATGCCGATCCTGATGTTCGCGATCGCCTTCGGGCTGTCGACCGACTACGCGGTCTTCCTGCTCTCGCGGATCAAGGAGGCGCGGGACAACGGCGCCTCGGACTCCGAGTCGGTGGCGATGGGCCTGGAGCGCACGGGCCGCATCGTCACCGCCGCCGCCCTGCTCTTCGCCGTCGCGATGGCGGCCTTCGCGACCTCGCAGATCATCTTCATCAAGGAGAACGGCGTCGGCGTAGCCCTGGCGGTGCTGATCGACGCCAGCATCGTCCGCGCCCTCCTCGTCCCGGCGCTGATGGAGCTGCTCGGCAAGTGGAACTGGTGGGCGCCCCGCCCCCTCCGCCGCCTCCACGAACGCTGGGGCATCAGCGAGACCACCCCCGCCCCCCAGCCCCGTTGAGCGAACTGCATCAAATTTTCTACCTACTGGAGGGGAAATTTGATGCAGTTCGGATATGGCCGAGCCGGAGCAGCCCATACGACCGGAGTCGAATCCCGCGCAGCTGGTTGACGCTACGCGGCGGACCTACCTGGCAGGCGAGCGGACGCAGCTGGCCTGGTGGCGGACGGGGCTGACGGCGATGGCTGTGGCGCTCGGGGTCGGGCGGGTGGTGCCGGAGCTGAGCAAGACCGCAACGAGCTGGCCCTACGTCATCGCCGGTGTCGGCTTCGCCCTCTGGGGGATCTTCGCCCTCGGCTATGGGACGACCAACCGCAACGCGATGGAAAAAGCACTGCGCGAGGGTCGCTTCCACGAAGCCTCCCCAAAGCCGCTGATCGCCCTCACCGCAACCGCGATCGCCCTCGGGCTGCTGACCGCGCTGTTGATCCTGCTGGACTGAGCCGCTAAGCGAAAGCCTGGGTGGCTCGCCGCCGCAGGTCGGCGTTGAGCATCCCCGTCACCTCGCTCGGACGGTCGCCGGCGGCGGGAACGGCGGCGCCGATCAGGCCGTCGGCGCGGAAGCCGTAGAGCGGGGCGACGAAGCCGAGCTCGCGGATCTTGCGGACGAGGCGGACGGCGCTCTGGGTGTCGGCGCCGGGACCGCAGAGGACGATCGCGGTCGGGTCGAGCGCGCCGAGGGCACGGCCCAGCCGCTCGTCGCCGAGCTCGTTGGAGAGCACGAGGACGCGGAAGCCGGCGCGGCGCAGGGCGAGGTCGAGGGCCTGGGTGTAGACCTCCTCCGCGTCCTGGCCGTGGCTCGAGTCGAGCAGCAGGATCCCGGCCGGTCGCGCCGCGGTGGAGGCGAGGCGGCGGGCGCCGTGCAGCCAGCCGGTCGCCCAGCGGGCGGCGAACTCGAGCTCGGCCTCGCGCTCGGGATCGGCGGCGAGCTTGTCGATCGCCGGCAGCAGCAGCTCCTCGACCGTGCGCTCCAGCGAGCGCAGCGCGAGGCTCTCCTCGACCGCGCGGTCGGCGGCGGCCTCGTCGAAGACCTCGAAGGCGGCGAGCAGGCTGTCGTCGCTGGCCGGCGCTGCCTGGCGCTGGCGCGCCAGCTCGATCGCCGACGAGATGTTGCCGGTCTCGGTCAGGGCGTCGCGGAGCGCCTGCAGCTCGACCAGCTCGTAGTTGCGATGGTTGCCGACCGTGCGCTTGGGCGTCGGGTAGCCGTAGCGGCGCTCCCAGCTGCGCAGGGTGTTGGGGCTTACGCCGAGGACTTCGGCGGCGGCGTTGGTGCGGATTCCGGGCATCGACTGAAGGTGAAGGTGGGGTGGACTGCGTGTCTATTCGACGGGCAGGGCCGATTCTCCCACCGTTGATGAAGCTTTTGGACAGATTTACGGCAATCTGTCAGCGATCTTGCAAGGCGCCGACGCCTACCGGCTGCCCCACCGCCCGCGCCCGCCACATCGCCGCGTCGGCCTTGTGCAGGAGATCCTCGGCATCGGTGCCGTGCTCGGGACAGGCGACGACGCCGGCCGAGACAGAGATCCGCAACCCTCCCGCGCGCTCGAGCTCGTCGAGTTGCCGCAGCAACCGCTCGCACATCTGCACACCTTCGACGGTGCCGGTGTTCGGAGCAAGGACGCATAACGCCTGCTCCTCGAGGCGGAAGGCTTCGTCGACGATGCGGATGCTGTCGCGCAGGGCAGCACCGACGATCGAGAGCACCGTCTCCTGCCCCCCGGCGACGTCACCGGGGCGGGTCCCCGGCCCGGACGCATCGAAGACGGCCAGCCCAAACGGATGCCCATATCGGCGGTTCGTCTCCAGCAACTGATCCAAGCGCCGCCGCATATGACCGGGCCTGTAGAGGCTCGGCAGTTCTTCAGCTCCTCCGGGGGCCAATGCCGCGCTTCCGTTCATGGGCGGCCGGGTGACGTTCGCCGGCCCCTCCCCGCTGTTCGGCCGCCGAGCGTCACCCAGGCGTCCCCCAGCGCCCTGTGCCGCTTCGACGGCGGCAGCGGTCACCGCTCCGAACTCGCCGGCCAAGCGCTGGGCGGCGTCCGCGAAGCTTCCTCCATTGGTCCCAATCTCCTCGTGCAAGCTGTTGAGGAGATCGGCGTGCATGGCCGAGACCTTGAGGGCGATGCGTCCTGCGGACGAGCCGCCCTCGGAGCTCCCCTCACCACTCACCCGGTCTGCCACGGACCGACCTTGCCGAAAGCGGCGGACGCTGTAATTTCAAAAATCCGCTATTAGCGTGATGACAGTCGTCCAGGACGGATGTCCGGGGCCGCTCATTCCAGGCTTCTTCGTCCGGCAAGCGCCTTACCGAGAGTGACCTCGTCGGCGTGCTCGAGGTCGGCGCCGACCGGCAGTCCGCTGGCGAGGCGGGTGACCGTGACCTGGCCGCGAAGCAGGTCGGCGATGTGGAGAGCGGTCGCCTCGCCGGTGGTCGTCGGGTTGGTCGCCAGCACCACCTCGCTGACGCCGCCGCGCTCGACCCGCCGCCGCAGCTCGCCGATCTTCAGGTCTTCGGCGTCGACTCCGTCGATCGGCGAGAGCGCCCCACCGAGCACGTGGTAGAGGCCGCGGTATTCGTGGGTGCGCTCGATCGGGATCACGTCGGCCGGCTGCTCCACCACGCATATCGTCGCCCGGTCGCGGTTCTGGTCGGCGCAGATCCGGCAGAGCGGTCCCTCGGCGAGGTTGAAGCATTCCTCGCAGAGGCCGACCTTCTCCTTGACCTCGCGGATCGCCTCGCCCAGCGCGAACGCCTCCTCGTCGGGCGCGCGCAGGAGGTGGAAGGCGAGGCGCTCGGCGGTGCGCCGGCCGATGCCCGGCAGGCGCGAGAGCTCGGTGACGAGCCGCGCGAGCGGTGCCGGGCCCTCGCTCAACCGCCCAGCATCCCGCCGAGACCGCCGAGATCGCCGCCGGCGATGCCGCCCATCTTCGAGCTGGCGAGCTCCTGGGCGGCGCGCAGGCCCTCGTTGACGGCGGCCTGCACCATCTCCTGGAGCATCTCCGCCTCCTCGGGGTCGATCGCCTCGGGGTCGATGACGATCTCGCGCAGGGTCAGGTCGCCGCCCATCTTCACCTTGACCATGCCGCCGCCGGCGCTGGCCTCGACGACCTCGTCCTTCAGCTTCTCCTGCGCCTCCAGCATGTCGGCCTGCATCTGCTGGGCCTGTTTCATCAGGCCCTGGATGTCGAAGCCTCCGGGTCCGCCTCCTCGCGCCACCTAACCGACCTCCTCCGCGTCGAACTCGCTCTTCAGCCGCTCCAGCAGCTCTTCCTCGTCAACCTCGCCGCTACCCGGCGCCGGCGTGTCCGGCGGCGCCGGCTCGCCCTCCTCGAGCATCACGTACGTCGGCCGCAGTCCCACTCCGGTGACAGCCGCGAAGGCAGCCGCCAGGGTGTCCCGCCGGTCGGGGCTGTCGGCCTTCTTCTTGTTGAAGGTCATCTCGGGCGGGAACCCGATCTGCAGGCCATCCTCGCCGTAGCTGACGGGACGGGCGCCCTCGAAGGTGGCGGCCAAGGCCGGAGCGGTCTCGGCCAGCTTCTGCAGGACTGCGGGCCAGGCCTCTTGGATGTCGCTGAAGGACAGGTCGTCGGACGGTGGCTCCTGGCCGGCGGGTCCTGTCGGAGGTTCCGCGGCGGCAGACGGCGAGGGCTCGGGCGAAGGGGTTGGAACTGGGGGCGCCACGGCTTCAGGAGCCGGAGCAGGTTCAGACTCTTCCTCTTCGGCCGGGGGTGGGTCGTCAGCTGGGGCGGACTCTCCCGTGGGTGACGTCGTAGGGGGGACCATCCCCTGCGTAGTTGCAGGGGATGGTGGGTC
>DASTAR010000054.1:0-10375 GCA_035712505.1 Solirubrobacterales bacterium | reverse complement strand
CCGAGGCTGCCGCGTCGATCGAGGGCGCCGGGACGAGCGCCGAGCTGGAGGAGCTGCGGGTCCGCTACCTCGGCCGCAAAGCCGAGCTGACCTCGATCCTGCGCGGGATCGCCGAGCTGCCCGCCGAGGAACGCGGCGCCGTCGGCGGCGCCGCCAACCGCGCGCGCAAGGAGCTGGAAGCGCTGCTGGAGCGCAGCGCCGCGCGGCTCGACGCCGCCGAGCTCGAGGCACGCCTGGTCGAGGACCGGATCGACGTCACCCTGCCCGGCGCGCCGCCGCGGCCGGTCGGCCACGCCCACCTGATCTCCCGCACCACGCGGCTGATCGAGGACACGATGGTCGGGCTCGGCTACCACGTCGCCGAAGGCCCGGAGATCGAGCACGACTACTACAACTTCACCGCCCTCAACCATCCGCCCGGCCACCCGGCGCGGATGCTCCAGGACACCTTCTACGTCCAGTCCCATCCCGACGTGCTGCTGCGCACCCACACCTCGCCGATGCAGGTGCGCTCGATGGAGACGCAGCCGCCGCCGATCTTCGTCGTCGTCCCCGGCAAGGTCTACCGGCGCGACTCCGACGCCACCCACAGTCCGATGTTCCACCAGGTGGAGGGGCTTGCGATAGCAGAGGGGATCACCCTCGCCGACCTGCAGGGGACGCTGCTGGCGATGTGCCGGGCGATCTTCGGCCCCGACCGCGAGGTCCGCCTGCGGCCGCACTTCTTCCCCTTCACCGAGCCCAGCGTCGAGGTCGACGTCTCCTGCTTCCAGTGCGGCGGCACCGGCGAGCTGGCCGGCGGCGAGCGCTGCAACCTCTGCAAGGGCCAGGGCTGGATCGAGATCCTCGGCGCAGGGATGGTCGACCCCAACGTCCTCGGCTTCGTCGAGGGCTACGGCTACGACGCCGAGCGGGTCCAGGGCTTCGCCTTCGGGATCGGGGTCGAGCGGGTGGCGATGCTGCGCCACGGCGTCCCCGACATGCGGCGCTTCTTCGACAACGACGTGCGGATGCTGGAGCAGTTCGGATGAGGGTCCCGCTGAGCTGGTTGCGCGAGTACTGCGACCCCGGGATGGAGCCGGCGGCGCTGGCCGACCGCCTGGTGATGACCGGGACCGAGGTCGAGCGGCTCGACTCGGTGGGGCCGCCCTCGGCGGAGGGCTTCGTCGTCGGCAAGGTCGTCAAATGCGAGAAGCATCCGAAAGCCGACCGGCTCAGCGCCTGCATGGTCGACACCGGCGACGGCGAGCGGCCGATCGTCTGCGGCGCTCCGAACGTGGCGGCGGGCCAGACGGTGGCGGTCGCCCTGCCGGGGGCGCGAATGCCGAACGGCGAGAAGCTGCGCAAGGCGAAGCTGCGGGGGATCCCCTCCGAAGGGATGATCCTCGCCGCCGACGAGCTCGAAATCGGCGACGACCACGATGGGATCATGGTCCTCGACGACAGCCTTGCCCCGGGGGCCCCGCTGAGCGAGGTGCTGCCGCTGGGCGAGCCGGTCCTGGAGATCGAGGTGACGCCGAACCGGACCGACTGCTTCGGGGTCCACGGCGTCGCCCGCGAGGTCCACGCGATCACGGGTGCGCCGCTCGGCGACGATCCCTGGGCCGAGGACGCCCCGGCCGAGGGAGAGGGCGACGTCTCCGACTACGCCTCGGTGACCGTCGAGGTTCCCGAGCTCTGCCCGCGCTTCACCGCCCGCGTCTTCACCGACGTCACGATCGGCCCCTCGCCGTTGTGGCTGCAGGCGCGGCTCGCCGCCGCCGGCCAGCGCCCGATCAACAACGTCGTCGACATCACCAACTACGTGATGCTGCTGACCGCGCAGCCGCTGCACGCCTTCGACCTCGACGAGGTCCCCGACGGCGCCCTCTTCGTCCGCACCGCCGGCGAGGGGGAGAAGATGATCACGCTTGACGACGTCGAGCGGACCTTCGACGCCGAGGCGGTGCTGGTCTGCGACCGCAACGGGCCTTCGGGCATCGCCGGCATCATGGGCGGCCAGGTCTCCGAGGTCTCCGAGGGGACGACGCGGGTCCTGCTCGAGGTCGCCTGCTGGGACGGTCCCAACATCCTCAGCACTTCGCGCAAGCTCGGCCTTCGCTCGGAGGCCTCCTCGCGCTTCGAGAAGCAACTGCACCCCGAGCTGACGATGCGGGCGCAGCGGATCGCCTCGCGGCTGCTGGTCGAGCTCTGCGGGGCCAGGCTGGTGCCCGGGACGATCGACGTCGCCGCAGAATCGCCGCCGCAGCGGCGGCTGATCCTGCGGTCCGAGCGAGTCGAGGGCCTGCTCGGGATGGAGATCTCCCAGGCCGACCAGAAGACCTACCTGGAGCGGCTCGGGTTCGAGGTGCAGGAGGCCGGCGAGGACCTCGAGGTCGTGGTCCCGCCCGACCGCTACTACGACGTCACCCGCGAGGTCGACCTGATCGAGGAGGTGGCGCGGGTCCACGGCATCGACGAGCACCTGCCGACGACGCTGCCGGCGGTCGGCGGCGGGGTCGGCGGCCTCAGCCGCGAGCAGCGCCTGCGGCGCCGGGCCGAGGACGCCCTGCGGGACCTCGGCTTCGACCAGGCCGTCGGCTGGAGCTTCACCGACCCTGGTGAGGCGGAGCGCCTGCGAATCCCCGCCGGCGACCCGCGGTCGCAGCCGGTCCTGCTGGCCAACCCACTCTCCGAGGAGCAGTCCGCGATGCGGACCCTCCTCCTCGGCTCTCTCCTGGATATCGCCGCCCGGAACACCGCCCGCGGTACCGACGCCCTCGCCCTCTTCGAAAGCGCCCGCGTCTACCTGACTGAGCCGCCGACGGGACGAAAAGGGGCCGGTATAGATCGAAATCGTCCCGTCGACCCCCTGGCGGGGCACTTCGCCGGGGATCAGCCGGCGCCGTTTGCCGAGCCGCACCGGCTTGCGGGGATCGCCGTCGGTCCGCTCTCGCCGCGCTCCTGGCGGGGTGGCGGCGAGGCAGCGGACTTCTTCGCGCTCAAGGGAGTCGTCGAGGCGCTGGCGGTTGGGCTGGGAACGGAGCTTGCTTTCTCACGTGCTGAAGAGCCGTTCCTGCATCCCGGGCGCGCTGCCGCCGTCTCGGCGGGCGGTGCTCCCGCCGGCTGGCTGGGCGAGGTGCACCCGCTGGTCTGCCGGACCTGGGACCTCGATGCCGCCGTCGCCTTCGAACTCGACCTGGCGCCGCTGCTGGCCGCGGCGACGGTCGGCGAGGAGAGGTACGAGGACGTGACGACCTTCCCGGCCGTCTACCAGGACCTGGCGGTCGTGGTGCCCGTCCAGACGCCGGCTGCCGAGGTGCGCGCCGCGGTGATCGCCGGCGGTGGCGAGCTTTTGCGGGCGGCGGAGGTCTTCGACCTCTTCGAAGCCGAGCAGCTCGGCGAGGACCGCAAGAGCCTCGCGCTCAACCTCGAGTTCCGCGCCGGCGACCGGACCCTCACCGACGAGGAGGTCGCCGAGCGGCGCGAGGCGATCAAGGCGAAGCTGGGGGAGATCGGGGGGTCGCTGCGTGAGTGACCTCGCCGCACAGCCGCTCGACGGCACCCCCGCCGCGCGGGTGCTGGTCGCCGGCGCCTCCGGCTTCACCGGCGCCCTCGCGGCGCAGATCGTCTGGAACCACCCGAAGCTGGAGCTGGTCGCCGCCACCTCGCGCAACGACGCCGGCAAGCGGCTCGACGCGATCTACCCGCGCTACCGGGTGCCGGTCGAGCTGACCGAGCTCGACCTGGAGGCCCTGCCCGCGGTCGACGCCGCGATCGTCGCCTACCCGCATGGCGCCGCCGCGCCGACCGACGCCGCGCTGCGGGCGCAGGGCGTCCTCGTCGTCGACCTCTCCGCCGACTTCCGGCTCCGCGATCGCGAGACCTACGAGCGCTGGTACGGCGAGCACGGCGCTCCCGACCTCTTCGGGTCCGGCGTCTACGGGCTCAGCGAGCTCTACCGCGACGAGCTGCGCGAGGCGAAGCTCGTCGCCACCCCCGGCTGCTACCCGACCGCGAGCGTGCTGGCGCTGGCGCCGCTGGCCGAACAGGGCCTGCTCTCCGAGGTCTTCGTCGCGGCGATGCAGGGCACCTCCGGCTACGGCCGCTCGAGCGACGACCTCGTCCACTTCTCGAACATGACCGAGAACGCCTTCCCTTACAAGACCGAGGGGCACCGGCACCGGCCGGAGATCGAGCAGGAGCTGGCGGCGCTCGGCAGTCCGGCGCCGGTCAGCTTCGTTCCCCACCTGCTGCCGCTCGACCAGGGCGAGCTGGCGACCTGCTTCGCCACGCTCGGCGAGGCGACCTCGAAGAAGGCGATCCGCGATCTCTACGCGAACCGCTACCGCGAGGAGCCCTTCGTCCACGTCCTCGACGGGCCGCCGAACCTGCGCGCCGTGCGCGATACCAACGAGTGCCATGTCTACGTGACCGTCGAGGAGCGCGGGAGGGTGATGGCCTTCTCGGCGATCGACAACATCTGGAAGGGTGCGTCCGGCCAGGGCGTGCAAAACCTCAACCTGATGCTCGGCATCGAGGAGACGGAGGGACTGCGGTGAGCGGATCTATGGGAACCCCGCCGGGAGCGGACGCAAAGCCGAGCGCCTCGGCTGAATTCTTCCGTTCCAGGTGGGTCGAGGCGCCCCACGGCGTCGAGGAGCTCGACCCGGACCAGCTCGCACCCGGCTTCCGCGCCGGCGGCGCCCACTGCGGGCTGAAGGGCGGCGGCCGCACCGATGTCGGCCTGCTCGTCTGCGACGCCGAGGAGGTCGTCTCGGCGCTGCTGCTGACCCGTAACGCCTCGGCGGCGGCGCCGATCCGCGTCTGCCGCCAGGTGGTCGACCACGGCCGGGTCCGCGCCGCGGTCGTCAACAGCGGCAACGCCAACGCCGAGACGGGCGAGCAGGGCTTCGCCGACGCCCTGGCGATGTCCGAAGAGGCGGCGCGGCAGCTGGGGCTCCCGACCGAGCAGGTCGCCGTCGCCGAGACGGGCACGATCGGCGTCCCGTTGCCGATCGAGGCCGTCCTCGGCGGGGTGAGGGAGGCGGCTTCCAGCCTCGCCGCCGATGGCGGCGCCGCCTTCTCCAACGCGATCCTCACCACCGACCGCTGGCCGAAGAGCTGCACGCTGCGGGCCGGCGGCGTGACGCTTTCCGCCCAGGCGAAGGGGGCGGGGATGATCGAACCGAACATGGCGACGATGCTCTGCTTCGTCCAGACCGACGCGGTCGTCGAGGACGCCGACGCGCTGCTGCGCGCCGCGACGGACGCCTCCTTCCACCGGATCACCGTCGACGGCCAGATGAGCACCAACGACACGCTGCTGCTGCAGGCGTCGGGCGCGTCCGGGCAGCCGCTGCCGGAGGGCCTGCTGGAGGCGGTGCTGAAGCAGCTCGCGATCGAGGTCGTCCGCGACGGCGAGGGAGCGGTCCGCACCGGCCGCATCGAGGTCACCGAGGCCGCCTCGCCCGACGAGGCCGAGCGGGTCGCCAGGGCGATCGCGAACTCTCCCCTCGTCAAGACCGCGCTGTTCGGCTGCGACCCGAACTGGGGCCGGATCGCCCAGGCCGCCGGCGCCGCCCTCGCCGGCGATGAGCTACCCGAGCTCGGCGCTGAGAACATCGACGCCGCCGAGCTGGGGACCGGCGTCCCGGAGGCGGAGATCGGCCTGCGCCTCGGTCGCGGCGAGCACAGCGCCCATGTCTATTTCTCCGACCTCGGCCACGACTACGTCAAGCTGAACGCGGAATACACGACGTGAACGACGACATCAAAACGAACCAGACCGACAACACCCGCTACGACAGCGGCAGCGTCGCCACCCTGCTCGAGGCGCTCCCCTACATCCGCGAGTTCCACGGCCGCACCGTGGTGATCAAGTACGGCGGCGCGGCGATGCTCGACGAGGAGCTGCGCGAAGCGTTCGCCACCGACGTCGTCCTGCTCAAGTACGTCGGCCTCAACCCGATCATCGTCCACGGCGGCGGCCCCGAGATCACCCGCTACATGGAGAAGCTCGACCTCGAGGTCCGCTTCCACGAGGGCCTGCGGGTCTCCGACGCGGAGACCGTCGAGGTCGCGCAGATGGTCCTCGCCGGCAAGCTCAACTCGGAAATCGTCCAGCGGCTGAACCGCCACGGGCAGGCTGCGGTCGGCCTCTCCGGCGAGGACGGGAACCTCTTCGAGGTCTCGCCGGTCGCCAACGCCGAGCAGGTCGGCTTCGTCGGCTCGATCGAGCGGGTCGACGTCGACGTCCTCAACCACATCGCCGCCGATTACATCCCGGTGATCGCCTCCTCGGCCAGCGACCGCGGCGGCCAGTCCTACAACGTCAACGCCGACGAGGCGGCCGGCAAGGTCGCCGCGGCGATAGGAGCCCATAAGGCGGTCTTCCTCACCGACGTCGAAGGGTGGCTCGCCGACCCGGCCGACGAGGGCTCGCTGATCTCGCGCGCAAGCGTGCAGGAGGTCGACGAGAAGCTGCCGAGCCTCCAAGGGGGGATGCGGCCGAAGCTGCAGGCATGCGCCGACGCGATCCGCGGCGGCGCCCAGTCCTCCCACATCATCGACGGCCGCATCCCGCACAGCCTCCTGCTCGAGCTCTTCACCGATGCCGGCATCGGCACGATGGTGACCCCATGACCGACGTCCCCGAGGGGGTCGGCCTGGAAGAGACCCGCTCGCTGGAGGAGCGCTACCTGATGCGCACCTACAAGCGGGCGCCGGTCGACTTCGTCAAAGGCGAGGGGCCGCTGCTCTGGGACGCCGAGGGCAGGAAATACCTCGACTTCCTCACCGGCATCTCGGTCTGCTCGGTCGGCCATTGCCACCCCGAGGTTGTGAAGGCGGTGCGGGACCAGGCCCACCGCCTGATGCACGTCTCCAACCTCTTCTACACCGAGCCGATGGCGCAGCTGGCCGAGCGGCTCTCGGAGTCGAGCCTCGGCGGCCGCGTCTTCTTCTCCAACTCCGGCACCGAGGCGGTCGAGTGCGCGATCAAGGTGGCGCGCAAGCACGCGCACGAGCGCGGGATCGCCGCGCCGGAGATCGTCTCCTTCGAGGGAGACTTCCACGGCCGCAGCTACGGCGCCCTGGCGGCGACTCCCGGCCTGGCCAGGAACGAGGCTCTGCAGCCGATGCTGCCCGGCTTCCGTGCGGTTCCGCACAACGACGCCGCGGCGCTGCGCGGGGCGGTGGGCGAGAGCACGGCCGCGGTCATGATTGAGCCGATCCAGGGCGAGGCCGGCGTCTTCCCGACCGGCGAGGAGGCGCTGCTGGCGGCGCGGCAGGCCTGCGACGAGGTGGGAGCGCTGCTGATCCTCGACGAGATCCAGACCGGCGTCGGCCGCACCGGCTCCCTCTGGGCCTACGAGCAGACCCCGGTCCGTCCCGACGTCATCACCTCCGCCAAGGCTCTCGGCGGCGGCGTCCCGATCGGGGCCTGCGTCACCGCGCCGAGCTGCGCCGAGGCACTCGAGCCCGGCGATCACGGCTCGACCTTCGCCGGCGGCCCGGTTGCCACCGCCGCCGCGCTGGCGGTCCTGGACATCGTCGACGACCCGGTGCTGCTGCGGCACGTCCGCGAGCTCGGCGCCTACCTCTGCGAGAAGCTCGACGCGCTCGAGGGCGTGCGCGAGACGCGCGGGCGGGGGCTGATGGTGGGCGCGGGCCTCGAGGAGGGGATCGACGGATCGGCGGTCGGCGCCGACCTGCTCGGACGCGGTCTGGTCGTCAACGCCCCTCGCCCCGACACGCTGCGCCTGCTGCCGCCGCTGGTGATCGATTCCGACCACGTCGACCTCGCCGTTGATCTGATCGGCGAATCGCTTCTAGCCTGTTCACCGTCATGAGCAGCCGTCGGAGGGATGACCTCCCGAAGAACCAGAAGGAGCTGCGCGCCACCACGGCCCAGCGCCTCGAGGCGATCGTCGAGGCCGCCGAGCGGGCCGCCGAGAGCGTCATCGACGACGCCGAAGCGCAGGCGCGGCGCTATCTGACGCAGGCCCGGGCCGAGGCAGACCGAATTACCGATAGGCGCATGGAAGACCTCTCACACCTGATCGACGCCCTGCTCGGGCAGGCGGCGTCGCTGCAGCGCGAGGCCGAGCGGATGCAGACGGTTCTGGAAGAAGCCAAGTTCCGGGTCGTTCCCGATCAGCCCGAGGATGTGGAGGAGCAGGAGGAGGATCCGGGCCGGGCCGCCGACCCCGGCCCGCCGCGCGAGGTGCCCCGGCTGCGCGCCGTGGCGCACCCCGAAGGCCGGGCGGCGCCCGCTGCCGACGGCGTCCAGGCCGATGCGGCCGGTGCCCGCCTGCTGGCGACGCAGTTGGCGGTCTCCGGCAGCAGCAGGGAGGAGATCGAGCAGCGCCTGCGAAACCGGTTCGAGATCGAGGACACGAGTCCGATCCTCGACGCGATCCTCGGACCGGAGGCTTAGACGATGCACGAGGACCCGACCCGGATGATGGGGCCCGAAGGCCGCGGCCCCGGCGGCCGCCCGCCTGAAGGTCGCGACAACACCACCCGCTGGCTGATCGCCGGACTGATCGCGGTGATCGTCGGCCTGCTGATCGCGGTGATCGTGATCGCGGGCAACGACAACGGCGGCGGCTCGACCAGCCCCAGCAGCACGGTCACCTCGACGGTCCCGACGACGACCGAAAGCTCGACGACGACCACCACTGAATCGACGACGACCGAAACGACCCAAGAAGAACCGCCGACCGAAGAAGAACCGGAAACCGAACCGGAAGAACCCGAAGAAGAACTGCCGCCGGGGGAAGAAGGCGGTTCAGGCGGCATCGAAGCCCCCTAGTTGGCAGACTGCGCTCCCCGTGAGCGTCGAGCAACCTCATTTCCAGCCGACCGCGAGCTACGAGGCGGACCCCTCGACGGTCGATCGCGTCCTGCTGCTCTACTCGGGGGGCCTCGACACCAGCGTGATGCTGAAGTGGATCCAGGAGGCCTACGAGGCGGAGGTCGTCTGCCTCACCGTCAACCTCGGCCAGCCCGGTGAGGATTACGGGGTGATCGAAGCGAAGGCGCTGCAGCTCGGCGCGGCCGAGTGCCACGTCGTCGACGCCCGCGAGCGCTTCGCCGCCGAGTTCCTGGTCCCGGCGATCAAGGCCAACGCCGTCTACGGCAACGGCTACCCGCTCTTCACCGCCCTCGGCCGGCCGCTGATCGCCCAGCTCGCGGTCGAATACGCCCAGCGGACCAGCTGCGACACGATCGCCCACGGCTGCACCGGCAAGGGCAACGACCAGGTGCGGATCGAGGCGACGGTGGCGACGCTGGCGCCGGAGCTGAAGACGATCGCCCCGGTCCGCTCCTGGGAGATGGGCCGCGACGAGGAGATCGCCTACGCGCGCGAACACGGGATCCCGGTCAAGGGCGGCACCGAGGTCGCCCCGTATTCGATCGACGACAACTTGTGGGGCCGCTCGTCGGAGGGCCGCTGGATCGAGGACCTCGACCACGCGCCCGAGGACGATGTCTTCCAGCTCGTCACCCGACCCGAGGAGGCGCCGGACGAGGCGGAGACGGTGACGATCGGCTTCGAGGAGGGGGTGCCGGTGTCGATCGACGGCGAGCGCCTGGACCTGGTGGCCCTGCTCGAACGGGCGGCGGAGATCGGCTGCCGGCACGGCGTCGGCATCGTCGACCACATCGAGGACAGGATCGTCGGGCTCAAGGTCCGCGACATCTACGAGGTGCCGGCAGCGGCGCTCATTCTCACCGCGCACGAGGAGCTGGAGCGCCTGGTCGGGACGATCCATCAGAACCAGTTCAAGCCGGCGCTCGACCGGAAGTGGGGCTACCTCGTCTACGCCGGGCTCTGGTGGGAGCCGCTGCGCGCCGACCTCGACGCCTACATGGAGGCCGTCAACAAGCAGGTCACCGGCGAGATCGGCCTGCGCCTCTACAAGGGAAGTTTGCGCGTCGTAACCCGCTCTTCGCCCAACGCCGTCTACGACGCCCAGCTGGCGAGCTTCGCGGAGTCCGGCGGCCTCTTCGACCAGAACGCCTCGCCCGGCTTCATCGAGCTCTGGTCGCTGCAGTCGCGGATGGCGCACCGGCTGCGCAGCCGGGGAGAGGGAGAAGGCTGATGTACGACCGGATCGGGAAGGCCGCGATGAAGCTCGCCCTCCGCTACGTGCGGCGGCGCTACCGGCGGGAGGGTCGGCTCGCGCTCGGTCTCGGAATCCTGGCTGTACTCGTGGCCGCCTACCTGGCCACGCGCGAAGTCCCGGAGGGCTAGTGACCTGAGTCATTGATCCGCTGGCAGTAGGAGGCGAGGCTGTCGAGGATCTCATCGGCGCTCTTGTGCCAGACGTAGGGCTTGGGCTCGTCGTTCCAGTCGGCGATCCAGGTTCTGATCGAGGCGACGAGA
>DASTAR010000053.1:0-7540 GCA_035712505.1 Solirubrobacterales bacterium | reverse complement strand
CCCCCAACCCCCCCACCCTCAACCCGAACGGGATCGACTGGAGCGCCACGGGCCTGGTCAGCGTCTTCATTCGTCACGCGTTGGGGCCGTCGCCGCTGGCAGGTGCCACCGAGCGGAATGTGGTTCAGATCGCCGACCCTGCCTTGCCGCGAAAGAGCCGGCCGAGTGATCGGCGCCAGGTTCGACGGAATCTCGAAGCGGGGTATGAGCTGGAGCTGGTGCCTGGCCCGGAGACGGCCCCCGAGCAGCGGGCCGGCTTCCTTGACGTCTACGAGCAGACGATGCGGCGGACCGAGGCTGCGCCGCACTACTTCTTCGGCGCGGAGTACTTCGATCGCATCCTCGAAGCCGAGTGGACCTGGCTGATCCTCGCTACAGGACCGAAGGATGATCTCGCCGCCGCCTCGATCGCGGCCGTCAGCGACGGCTACCTCCATTACTACCTCAGCGGCAGCGCCGACTCCCACCTACGCAGCGCGCCGATGAAGAACGTCGTCTCCCGTCTGGTCGAGCACTCGCAGGAGCTCGGCCTGCCGCTCAACCTCGGCGGCGGCATCTCGCCCGGCGACGCGCTGGAGGAGTTCAAGCGCGGCTTCGCCAACCGGCGGCAGGCGTGGCTCACGTCCGAGCTGATCTGCGACGGGCCGAAGTACGCGCAGCTCAGCGCAGGTCGTGAGGCGGGCGGCTTCTTTCCCGCCTACCGGGCTTGAGCGCGCTCAGGATTCGGCTTCTTCGGGTTCCGACGGCGTCGGGCCGGTGAATTTGAAGCCGAATACGGGCTCGCCGCCGTACTTGCCCCAGGTTTCCTTGCCGAAGGCACGGATGGCGTCGAGCGTGATCGAGCCCTTGTATTCAGGGCAGCCGAGCAGGTTGGTCCAGGTGGTCGCCGCCACCTGGTAGGGCATTTTCTTGTTCGGGAAGAGCAGCGAGGCGCCGTACATCGTGTCGTAGAGGCCCTTCAGTTCCAGCTGCTGCTTTTCCGGCAGGCTCGGCGAGTACTGGATCTCCATCCGCCCGTGCTCTAGCGAGTGGACGTAGTCGATCGCTTCCGGTTCTTCGGAGTAGGCGCCGTCGGCCTGCTGGTAGGGCGGTTCGACGTGTTTGCCCGAGGTCGGCGGATTGGTCTTGTAGTTCGGTTCGGGCGAGTTCGGCGGGATGTGTTCGTGTCCCTCGTCTTCGAGTTTCAGCTCGAGCTTGCAACCCGCCTGCTTCGCCGCCTGTTTCAGGCTCGTCACCTGCGGAGCGGGCGGCGGGATGCCTTCGCGTTCGTCCGGCGTGACCCCGTTGGTCGAGCCGAAGGCGGAGTTGACGTTGATGTGGGCGTCGCCCTTGCCGCCGCTGCTGCCGCCGCCAGTGGCGAGGATGAAGACGACGACCGCGATCGCCAGGACGACGGCCGAGCCGATCGCGTAGGCGAGGATCAGGCGCGAGTTACCGCTGCGCTTCTCGCGCCTTTCGGCCTCGATCCGTTCCTGCCGGAGTTTCTCGCGTTCCCGCTCGCCCTTTCCCATCGCGCGAAGATTATGCCCCTTCGCCGGTTGCCGCGCTCAGTCGTGACCGGCCTTGCGGGGTTCCTCCGGGTTCGCCGGAGTCGGGCCTTGGACCGGGAACTTGGTCACCGGTTCGTCGCCGTACCTGCCCCAGGTCGCTTCTCCGAACTCGCGAATCGCGTCGAGCGTCGGAGCGCCTTCGTAGCCGGGGCAGAACAGGCCGTTGCTCCAGGTGGTGGCGGCCACCGCGTAGTACATCTCGTTGTTGGGAAAGAGGAGCGTCCCTCCGTACATCGTGTCGTAGAGGCCCTTCAGTTCCAGTTGGATGTTTTCAGGCAGGTCCGGGGCGTACTGAATCGTCATCCGCCCATGGTCGAGGGAGGCGACCGTGGCCCGCTCGTCCGGCAGCGTCAGGTAGGCGCCGTCGGCCTGCTGGTCAGGCGGCGCGACGTGAGGGCCGACCATCGGCGGCTCCTTCTCGTATTCCGGCGCCGGCCCCTTCATCGAGACCACCTCGTCGTCCTTTGCCGGAACCTTGCGCAGCAAGAAGCAGCCGGCGTCTTTGGCGGCTTTGAACAGGGTGGGCCCCTTGGCGGGCGCGGGCGGAATCGTGCTTCCCACACGTTCGTCGGGAACCGCTCCATTGGGCGAGCCCGAGGCTTCGTTGACGTGTGCGGTGCTACCCGGGTCGCCGGACCCGCCGCCGCCGCAGCCGACCAGCACGACCAGCCCCGCGACCAGCCCGAGAACAACGCGCTTCCCTATCGCTCCCCCACCCACGAGGGAGCATTCTAATCAAAGAATTTCAACCAGGCGTCGCCGCGCGCGCCCGGTCCCAGGGTCGCGAGGCCTTCAGCGCGCCGAGCACGGCCCGGGTCGCCGGAGCCCGGTTGAGGGCGTAGAAGTGGATCCCCGGGGCGCCGGCGATGAGCAGCTCGGCGCACTGCTGGGCCGCGTAGGCGACCCCCAGCTCGAACTCACGCTCGGGCTCGCCACCGGCCGCCGCGAAGGCGGCCTCGAGGGCCGGTGGGATCGTCGCGTCGCAGAGGTCGCAGATCCGCTTCGTCTGGGCGAAGCTGGTGACCGGGATCACTCCGGCCACGATCGGCACCTCGATGCCCCGTTCCCGCGCGGCCTGCACGAAGTCGAAGTAGACCTGGTTGTCGAAGAAGAGCTGGGTGATGAGGAAGCGGGCGCCGGCATCGACCTTCGTCTTCAGGTAGCGGAGGTCGGAGTCGAGATCGAGGGCCTCCGGGTGCACCTCGGGGAAGCAGGTGCCGCCGATCCCGAAGTCCCAGCCGGCGGCGACGAAGGCGGCGAGCTCGGCGGCGCTGCCGAGGCCGCCCTCGGGCTGCACGAAGTCGGCCTGCCCCCGTGGCGGATCGCCCCGCAGGGCGAACACGTTCTCGATCCCGGCCGCCTCGATCCGGTCGAGCGTCGCCGCCAGGCCTTCGGTCGTCTCGCCGACGCAGCTGAGGTGCGCCATCGTCTCGAAGCCGATCTCGTTCTTCAGCGCCGCGGTGATCTCGACCGTGCCGTCGCGGGTCGAGCCGCCGGCCCCGTAGGTGACCGAGACGAAGTCAGGCTCCAGCGCGCGCAGCTCGCGCGCCGTCGCGAACAGCTCCTCGGCCGCCTCCGGCGTCTTCGGCGGGAAGAACTCGACCGAGAAGGTCGGTTTCCGCTCGGCGATGATTTCCTCGATTCGCACCTGCTGAGAGTAGCCGGGCGAGATTCGAGGCGCCGTTCCCGGGTTTTGCGGAAACGTCTTCTCCAGCACCCTGGACAGAGCCGGGGACACGGCCTAGGTTCCCTCCTGCGACCGGGAGGGACCGGTCCCCGCAGAAGCCAAGTGGGGGAAGGTCCCGAAGGTGACGCCACGAGCTTCTGAGCGCGAAGGCTACGCGCAAGGCAGGCACCGAGCGTCATCCCCGGTCGCTTTTCGTCGCCGCTTCGTCCGGGCCGCCTCCTACCGTTGCGTCTGGTCTCGGCGGTCCTGCCCTTCCGAGGCCGGCGACCGGGGCGCATTCCTGGGAGTCGGGCGTCGTCTGCGAACCCCGTGCAACGCGCGACGACTAGCCCGCCCGCTCCCTACTCGTCCTCAGTCGGCGAAGCGGCCCGGCAGGGGTGGCAGCTGTGGGAGGATCCTGCGGATGAGCAGCTCGGAGGTGCGCTACGAGCGCCGCGAGGCCGCGGCGGTCCTGACGATCGACCGCCCCGATCGGCGCAACGCAATCGATGCCGCCGCCGCCGCGGCGTTGCGGCAGGGCCTCGATGCGTTCGAGGCGGACGCGGAGGCTCGGGTCCTGATCCTGACCGGGAGCGGCGAGGCTTTCTGCGCGGGAGCCGACCTGAAGGCGCTGGACCTGGACGTCGACGACCCCTCCGGACCGATGGGCTTCACCCGGCTCACGCCTTCGAAGCCGACGATCGCCGCGATCGACGGCTGGTGCCTGGCCGGCGGTCTCGAGCTGGCCCTCTGGTGCGACCTGCGGGTGGCGACGCCGCGGTCGGTCTTCGGCTGCTTCGAGCGCCGCTGGGGAGTGCCGCTGGTCGACGGCGGCACCCAGCGCCTGCCGCGCGTGCTGGGAATGGGGCGGGCCCTGGAGATGATCCTCACCGGCCGGCCGGTCGAAGCCGACGAGGCGGAGCGGATCGGCCTGGTGAACCAGCTGGTCGATCCCGGCCAGCACCTGGAGCGGGCCACGGACCTTGCCGAGCGAATCGCCTCCTTTCCGCAGGAGACGGTGCTGAGCGACCGCCGCGCCGCCCTCGAGGGGGCGGGCATGCCGCTGGCCGAGGGGCTGGAGCTGGAGCGCCGGGTCGGGCGCGAGGTACTCGAGGTGGCGGTCCGGGGCGCCGCCCGCTTCGCCGGCGGCGCGGGCCGCGGCGGTCACGGCGTCTGACCCCGAGCCGGTCCTATTCCCGGCTCGCGCGCATCGCCGCCGCCGCAGCCTCGGTGCCGAAGTACGGGAGGACGGAGAGGTACATCAACTCGGGCAGAAGGCGAAGGTAACCGTTCGGCTGGTCGGAGGCGAGCCGGCTGTGGAGGACCGCGAGAATCCCCGCCACGACCGCCTCGGCCGAGATCGCCGGGGCCCTGTCGCCGCCCTCCTCCCGCGCCAGGTCCACCATCGCCGCCGCCCGCGCCATCGCCTCTGTTCGCTTGGCCACCGCGCGCGGGCCGGCGGCGTGCACCTCGACCAGCAGGGCGCGCCCCATCGCCGGTCGCTCGTCGAGGAAGCGCAGGAGCCCGGTCAGCGCCCCGCGCAGCTGATCGCACCATCCCGTCTTTCCGGCGGCCGCATCTCTCATCGCCAGCTCCACCCAGGCGGAGCCGGCGTCGAGCGCCTGCAGGTAGCAGTCTTCCTTGTCGCTGAAGGAGTCGTAGAAGGCCTGCCGGTAGACGGCGGCCTCGGCGATGGCATCTTGAACGGTGGTCCGCTCGTAGCCATGGGTGCCAACTGCTCTTAGCATCCCCTTGAGGATGTGTTCACGCTTTCCGGTCAAAGCCCCCGCCCCGGTTTAAAATGATTGAGAAAACCTTCTGTCTACCCTTGGTACCTAAACGGTATCCGGTCGCGACAGAGGGCGACATGACGACCGGACTGAGGTACTCTTCCGTTCGTGGCTCCGAAGTCAACATCGCGTCCACTTCCCGGCCGGCAACAACTGCCGCGCGAGTTCATCGCCCAGCACCAGCGGGCCCGGATCATCAACGCGCTCGCCCTCGAGGTCTCGGAGAAGGGGTACCGCGCCGTGACCGTCGCCGACATCGTCAAGCGTGCCGGGGTCGCCCGCAACACCTTCTACGAAAACTACGGCTCGAAAGAGGATTGCTTTCTGGCCGCCCAGCAATTTGCGATGTCAGCTGCGCTCGGCCGCGTGGTGGAGGCCGCCGGCGAGATCGATCACTGGCCCTATCGGGTGGAGGCGGGGCTGGCTGCGTTCCTCCGCTTCGTCGCCGAGGAGCCGGCGCTGGCGCGCACCTGCATGGTCGACGCCCTTGCCGCCGCCCCGACCTCGGTCCGCTATTACGAGGAGTCGCTCCAGGCCTTCGTTTCCCTCTTCCGACTTGGACGCGATGTCTCGCCTCACGGGCCGGAGCTGCCGGAGACACTCGAGGAGGCGCTTATCGGGGGCGTCTTCTGGATCCTCTACCAGCGCCTGCTGGTCGAGCAACCGGAGGCGATCGGCGCGCTGCTTCCCGAGCTGGTCGAGTTCGCCCTGACGCCCTACCTCGGGGCCGAGGCCGCCCGCGCGGTGGCACTGGAGGGAGACGGTGCTTCCGCCGTGCCGACCACCCGCGCCTAAAGGCGCGGTTCAAAAAACTGGCCAGTTGGCCAAATCAAGCTGCAATCGTTTGAATCGGTATCGTCGATTCTCTTGAGCGATCCAGTCAACCCCTCCGTCGACTCGCCTGATTACCCGCCCGAGCTGGCGCGCCTCCCCCCGGGTCGTCACGGGCTCCCGCGCGAGTTCGTCGCGCGAAACCAGCGCGAGCGCCTGATCGCCGGGCTGGCCGAGGCGGTCGCCGAAAACGGTTACGCCGGCACGACGATCGCTCACATCACCCGGCACGCCGCGGTCTCCCGGCGGACCTTCTACGAGCACTTCAACAGCAAGGACGAATGCTTCGTCGCGGCTTACGACACGGTGATGGCGGAGCTGCGACAGCGCGTCGACCAGGCTTTCAACCAGGAGGAGGAGTGGCCGCAGGCGGTTCGGGCGGGGATCGCGGCGATGCTCGAATTCCTCACCGCCGAGCCCCACCTGGCCCGCCTCAGCATGGTCGAGGCGCTGGTCGCCGGGCCGGTCGTGGTGGAGCGCTACGACGAGGCCATCCAGGGCCTGGTCCCATACTTCGAGGCCGGCCGCAAAGGGCGCTCGGCCGAGGTGCTCGCCGGGCTTTCGCCCAGCACCGAGGAGGCGCTGGTCGGCGGCATGGTCTCGCTGATCTCGCGCCGGATCTTCGCCGATCGCACCGAGGAGCTGGAACCGCTGCTCCCGGATCTGGTCGAGTTCGCGCTGACGCCCTACCTCGGCAGCGCCGAGGCGGCCAAGGTCGCCCGGAACGGTTAGCAGCCGAGAGGGGGCACCCTCCGTCGCAATTTTGGGAGGCTCCTCCGGGTGCCCCCTCTCGGCCGACGAAGGCGCGGGCCCTTCGCATAGATAGGAAGACCTTGAGGCCGTCTCTATGGAGTTATGCTGTGGGCAACGCGAACATACGTTCGTATGGAGATCGCCTGCGTCATCGACAAGCGCTTGGCGAGTCTCTCGCGCCCGGGTCGCGGCGGGGGGCCCCGGCCCGGGCGCGTATTGGATCCGGTCGCGGCGGCAGAGGCGACCGAAGCGATGGTCAGGGCGCTGCAGGGGCTCGGCGCCGCGGTGGAGTCGGAGCAGTCCGGCGAGGCCTTCTTCGCGGTCGACGGACTGCGCGGCCTCCACGGCGGCACCCCCGCGGGCGTCCTCGCGGCGGTGCGGCGGGCGGTGGGGGAGGGCAAGCGGGTCGCCACCGGCCCCACCAGGCTCGCCGCCTTCCTCGCCGCCGAGGAATGGCCGCGTCCGGCTCCCATCTCCGCCCTGCGGCGCCGGCTGGGAGTTTCCCAGCGCGAAGCGGAGGAGTTGATCGAGGCGCTCGAGCGGCTGGGGATCGAGACCCTGCCCGCCTTCGCCCGGCTCTCCGCCGATCAGGTCTCCGATCGCTTCGGCCCGCTCGGCCTGCGGGCGCTGCGCCTCTGCCGCGGCGAAGAGGAGCCGCTGCACCCGCGGGCCCCGCACGAGGAGGTGGCCGAGGAGATCGAGCTGCCGGAAGGAACCGCCGGCCGCCAGCTCGATCGGGCGCTGGAGCTCCTCGTCGACCGCCTGCTGGCGGTGCCGCAGCGCCAGGGCAGGACGCTGCTCGGCCTGCGGCTCGGGGCGCTGCTGGCGGGCGGCGGCAGCTGGAGCGTCGAGCAGGGACTGGGCCGCCCGAGTGCCTCGCCGCGGATCCTGCGCAACGTCCTCGCGCCGCGGCTCGAGGAGCTGCCGGGGCCGGCGACGGCGCTGCGCCT
>DASTAR010000052.1:0-2498 GCA_035712505.1 Solirubrobacterales bacterium | reverse complement strand
GCCGGCCCGCATCACCACCACCTCGTCCCCCACCCGCACGTCCTTGCGGGCCAGGTCCTCCTCGTTGTGGAGGGTCGCCGTGGAGACGGTGACCCCGCCCACGTGGACCGGCTCCAGCATCGCGAAGGGGACGAGGTGGCCGGTCCGGCCGACGTTCCAGACCACCCGGTTCAGCTTGGTCGTCGCCGTGGTCGGCGGGAACTTCCAGGCGATCGCCCAGCGCGGCTCACGCCCGACGACGCCGAGCTCGCGCCATAGCGACTTCTCGTCGACCTTGACGACGACGCCGTCGATCTCGTAGTCGAGCTCATCGCGCCGCTCCTCCCACCAGTGGCAGCGCTTGACGACGCCCTCGACCCCCTGGTGGTGGTCGGTATCGGGGTTGACCTTGAAGCCCTGCTCGGTCAGCCATTCGACCTCGGCCATGTGGGTCGGCAGGTCGAGCCCCCGCGCGGCGCCGATCCCGTAGAACCAGGTCGAGAGCGGCCGTTCGGCGGCGAGCTTCGGGTTGAGCTGGCGGATCGAGCCGGCGGCGGAGTTGCGCGGGTTGGCGAAAGTCGGCTCCCCGGCCTCGGCACGCCGCTCGTTCAGTGCTTTGAAGGCGGCGATCGGCAGATAGGCCTCGCCGCGGATTTCGACTAGCTCGGGAGACTTGCCGCCTTTCATCTTCAGCGGCACCGAGCCGATCGTGCGCAGGTTCTGGGTCACGTCCTCGCCGATCCGCCCGTCGCCCCGGGTGGCGCCGCGGACCAGCACCCCGTCCTGGTAGGTGAGGGTGATGGCGAGGCCGTCGATCTTCGGCTCGGTCGTGTAGCTGAACTGCGAGGCGGTGATGTCGAGGCGCTCGAGGTAGTTGGCGAGCCGGTTCTCCCAAGCCCGCAGCTCCTCCTCGTTGCGGGCGTTGCCGAGCGAGAGCATCGCCTCGGCATGCTCGACCTGCTCGAAGTGCTCGAGCGGCGCGGCCCCGACCCGCCGGGTCGGCGAGTCCGGCGTTTGCAGCTCCGGGTATTCCTTCTCCAGCACCCGCAGCTCGTCGAGCAGGGCGTCGTACTCGTCGTCGCCGATCTGCGGGTCGTCGAGGACGTAGTAGAGGTGGTTGTGGTGGGCGAGGAGCTCTCGCAGCTCCTCGGCGCGCTGCTCGGGCGGGGTGCTCACGCGGTCGCGGCGCTGGCGAGCATCTCCTCGAAGCCCCAGCTGCGCAGGCGCTCGAGGCCGCCATGGTCGGTGAGGTCGAAGTGGATCGGAGTGACCGCGATCCGCCCGTCAGCGACCGCTTTCAGATCCGTCCCCTCGATCTCCTCGTAGCCGGGCTGCCAGCCGTAGATCTCGTAGTGGCGCCGTCCGTCTGCCTCCTTGACCAGCTTCAGCTCGTCGTTGTAGATCCTTTTGCCGAGCTTCGTCACCTCGATCCCGGTCGGCTCGCGGGAGGGGCAGTTGACGTTGATCAGCGTCGCCTCGGGCATCGACTCCTCTCTCAGGCGGGAGACCAGCTGGGCGGTGAAGGGCGCGGAGACGGTGAAGTCGAACTGGCCGCTGACGTAGCCAAGGCCCCCGGCCGAGGACTGCTGGGAGACGGCGATCGCCGGGATGCCGAGGACGATCCCCTCCAGCGCCGCGGCCACCGTTCCCGAGTAGGTGATGTCGTCGCCGAGATTGGCGCCGTGGTTGATCCCGGAGACGATCAGGTCCGGCCGGCCGCCAACCAGGCCCAGCTCGGCGAAGCGGACGCAGTCGACCGGCGTCCCGTCGGTCGCATATCCAACCCGGCCGTCGTCGAAGGTGACCTCCTCGACCGTGAGCGGCGAGCGGGTGGTGATCCCACGCCCGATCGCGCTGCGGTTGGAGTCGGGGGCTACGACGTCGACCGTGACGCCATCCAGCTCGACCAAGGCACGGCGCGCTGCCTGAAGCCCCGGCGCCGAGATGCCGTCGTCATTGGTGAGGAGGATGCGCACGAACTCGATTCTAGGTGTCGGCATCGTCACCCTCTTCGCAGCCTGTTCTAGCCGCGCTTCAACCGTCCCTTAAGGGGTTTACGCTTTTTCTATGCCCGTGACCGTTGATGACACTCTCATCGCAGAGGCAGGCCGCCGCCTTGCCGCAGCCGCGCCGGACGCGCGCGTGATCCTCTTTGGCTCACACGCCCGTGGCAACGGGCGCCCCGGCTCCGATCTAGATCTTCTCGTGGTGGAGCCGGATCTCCGCAACCGACGCGAGGAGTTCGGACGTCTCCGGGAGGCGTTGGGCGATCTGGGAGTGCCCGTGGACCTCATCGTCGTAAGCGCCAACCACGTCAGCAAGTGGGGCAGCGTTCACGGCAGCGTGATCCACGAGGCGCTGCAGGAAGGCCGCGTTCTTGCCGGAGCTTGACCCGACCGAGGTCGCTGCAGTCCTCGCCCGAAAGGCCGAGGGAGATGCCAAGGTGATGCGCAAGCTGGCCGATGACGAGGAGATAACCGACGATGCGGTCGGGTTCCATGCCCAGCAGGCGATCGAGA
>DASTAR010000051.1:0-6774 GCA_035712505.1 Solirubrobacterales bacterium | reverse complement strand
GGGCTGCAGGCGGCCTGGGTCAGCCAGTAGCCGAGGCCGAGCTGGACGACGTAGGCGCCCGGCGCTCCCAGCACCGCGAACCAGAGGACGGGGGAGACCGGCGACTCCGGCGGGATCCGCTCCAGTATCGGCCTCGCGATCCTCATAGCGACGGGTAGAGCTGGGTGAGGACGACGGCGACCCCGGCGGCGGCGACGAAATACCAGTAAAAGGCGGCGACGCGGAGGGCGATCAGGCGGTAGTTGGTGATGCCGCGGGCGAGCTTCCAGAGCAGCCAGGCGTCGATCGCCAGGCCGACGGCGACGTGGGCGTGGTGGGTCCCGAGCAGGGCGTAGTAGATCGAGCCGTAGGCGTTCGCCTGGGGGGTGAAGGAGCTCAGGTCGTCGACCATCAGGTGGACCTGCAGGCCGAGGTAGGTGGCCTGGACCGCGGTCGCCAGCAGCAGCAGCCACCAGGCCGCGCGGACCGAACCCGCCTTCGCCGCCCGGACCGAGAGGAACACTGGGACCACCGTGGCGACCAGCATCGCGGTGAAGACGAGGGGAAGGGTCACCGAGGGCTTCTCGATGCCGCCGAGCGGCCATTCGTCGGTCCGGAAGCGCAGGTAGAAGTAGGTCGCGATCAGGCAGGCGAACAGGGTCGCCTCGGTGGAGATCACCAGCACGACGCCCCACCAGCCGCTCGGCTGCGTCCGGCGGGCCTTCTCCACCGCACCGACCGCTGCCGGCCCTGACGCCTCCATGCTGCGCGGGATCGAGCTCACGCTTCCTCGGGCTCCTTGAGGTGGAAGCCGGCGACGGTGCAGAGGAGGACGGCGACGAAGATCGCCGCCGCGAACCACTGCTGCAGCAGGACCATCGCGAAGACGCCGGTCATCGCCAGGGCGACCAGCGGCGGCCAGGCCGAGTTGGAGGGCATGTCGAGGATCTCGTCCCACTCGGCGTCGACGGCGGTGCTGGCCGCCGTCTCGTGCCCCTGTTCGAGGACCTTGCGCCCGCGCTCGAGGTTGCGCGCGTCCTCTTCGCGGTCCTCGGTGTCCCACATCGCGTAGGGGCTGGAGACCTTGGGGATGACGGCGTAGTTGTACTCGGGCGGGGGGGAGGTCGTCGACCACTCCAGGGTGTCGCCTCCGAATGGGTCGTTGCCGGCCTCCTCGCCCTTGAAGAGGCTGACCGCGAGGTTGACGAAGACCGAGAGGAGGCCGATCGCCAGCAGGTAGGCGCCCAGGGTCTCGATCAGGTTGAGCCCGGTCCAGCCCATTTCCGGGCTGTAGGTGTAGTTGCGCCGCGGCATCCCGTCGAGGCCGAGGATGTGCATCGGAAAGAAGGTGATGTTGGTGCCGACGAAGGTGAGCCAGAAGCTCGCCTTGCCCCAGGCCTCGTTGTACATCCGCCCCGTGACCTTCGGGAACCAGTAGAACATCCCGCCCAGCAGCGGGAAGACGGCGGCGCCGAAGATCACGTAGTGGAAGTGGGCGACGACGAAGTAGGTGTCGGTCGTCTGCTGGTCGAAGGGGATCGCGGCGAACATCACGCCGGAGAGGCCGCCCATGATGAAGAGGACGATGAAGCCGATGATCCAGAGCAGCGGCGTCTTGAAGCGCGGCGTGCCGGTGACGATCGTGGTGATCCAGGAGAACAGCTGGATGCCGCTGGGGATGACGATGATCAGGCTGGCGGCGGCGAAGTAGATCGTCGTCGCGCTGGCCAGGCCGACGGCGAACATGTGGTGCGCCCAGACGCCGAAGCCGAGGAAGGCGACGAGGATCTCGGCCAGCGCGACCAGCGGCCAGGCGACCATCTTCCGCCGCACGAAGGTGGGGATGATCGAGGTCGCGATCCCGAAGGCGGGCAGGATGATGATGTAGACCTCGGGGTGGCCGAAGATCCAGAAGAGGTTCTGCCAGAGGATCGGCGCGCCGCCCGCAGCGGGGATGAAGAAGTGGAAGCCGAGCAGCCGTTCCAGCTCGAGCAGGATCAGCGCCGTGCTCAGCGCCGGCAGGGCGAAGATCAGCGCGAAGGAGACGGCGAGGAAGGCGAAGCAGAACAAGGGCATCCGGTTCAGCGACATCCCCGGCGCCCGTAGCTTGAAGATCGTGACGATCGCGTTGATCGCCCCGAGCGTGGTCGAGATGCCGACGAACAGCAGCGAGAGCGCGTAGTAGTCGATCCCCGGACCGGGGCTGTAGGCCTTGGAGGCGAGCGGGACGTAGTCGAACCAGCCGGCGCTGGGGGCATTGCCGGTGAAGACGCCGACGTAGAGGAAGGTCCCGGCGCAGAGGAAGATCCAGTAGGAGAGGGCGTTCAGCCGCGGGAAGGCCATGTCGCGGGCGCCGATCATCAGCGGGATCAGGTAGTTGCCGAAGGCGCCGAGGGACATCGGCACGACGAAGAAGAAGATCATCGTCGTCCCGTGGGTCGACATCATTTCGTTGAAGGTCGCCGGGCTCAGGGTCGATTCGTTCGGCCCGATCAGCTGGGTGCGGATCAACAGCGCCTCGACCCCGCCGGCGCCGAAGAAGAAGAGCGAGGTGAAGAAGTAGAGGATGCCGATCCGCTTGTGGTCGACCGTGGTGAGCCAGCCGAGGGCGCCCGGGCTCTCCTTCCAGATCCGCTCGAGGCGGTCGAGGCGGGCCCTGGCGGCGGGAGGGGTCGCGACCGTCACTTCAACCCCGACAGGTAGGCGACGATCGCGTGGAACTTCGCCGGGCCGAGGCCGAGCCCGGGCATCTTCACCCCGGGCTTGATCGCCTGCGGGTTCTGGATCCAGCGGAAGAGGTCTCCGGGGGTGTTCGGGATCGTGTCGGCGGCGAGGGTTTCGCGGCCGGCGAGGTGGGTCAGGTTGGGTCCCACCGTCCCTTCGGCTTCGGTCCCGGAGATCGTGTGGCAGGCGGCGCAGCCGTCATCCATGAAGTACCGCTGTCCCTGCCGCGCTCGAGCGCTGGTCGGTTCGCGGGCGGGTCGCCTCAGGTTCGCCAGCCACGCTTCGAACTTCCGCGACGGTTCGGCGTAGACCCGGAAGGCCATGTGGGCGTGCTGGAGGCCGCAGAACTCGGCGCACTGGCCCCGGTAGACGCCGGGCCGTTCGGCGTACAGTTCGATCGCGTTCGTCTGTCCCGGGATCGTGTCGATCTTGCGGTTCAGTTCCGGCACCCAGAAGGAGTGGATGACGTCGTCGCTGCGGACCTGCAGGCTGACCGGGGTGCGCACCGGGATGTGGATCTCGTTGGCGGTTTCCGCGTCCTTGCCTTCGTAGCGGACCTGCCAGAACCACTGGTGGCCGGTGACGGTGATCGTCATCGCGGTGGCGTCGGCCGCCGGCGCGTCGGTTTCCGGCAGCAGCACGAGGTCGGAGAGGACGAAGAGGGCGACGAGGATGACGATCGGGATCGCCATCCCGAAGAGGACGACGAGGCCCGTGTTCGCCCTCTCGTTCTCCCCGAGGAAGGGCAGGCCCGGCCGGTCTCGCCGTACCCACCCGACCACCAGCATCGCCACCGCACCGAGGAAGACGATCCCGGCGACGACGAGCATCCACCACCAGAGCGTCGCGATGTGGTGGGCAGCCGGGCTATGAGGATCAAGAGGCGACACGCGTCACGTTTCGGCTTTACCCGCGAGGGGTACCGCAAAAACGCTGGTGTCGGGCCACTTACACCTCGCCGACGGGGCGGGCCGGGTCGAGGGCTCGCGGCTCTACCGCGAGGTCGAGCGCGACGGCGAGCGCGACCTCGTCGCCGTCGAGGAGCCGCTGGAGGTCCGCGTCGACGGCGAGCCGCTCAGCGTGACGATGCGGACGCCCGGCCATGACGAAGAGCTGGCGCTCGGCTTCCTCTACGGCGAGGGCCTGATCGACGGCCCCCGCGAGGCGGGGCCGAGCGAGGACCTCGCCGCCAACGTCGTCGAGGTCGCCGGGCCGCTGCGGCGCGATCCCGGCGCCCGGCGCTTCTACACGACCTCCTCCTGCGGGGTCTGCGGCAAGGGGGCGCTGGAGGAGGTGGCGGTCGCTTCCGCGCCGCTGCCGCCCGGGCCGCGGGTCGCGCGGGCGCTGCTGGCCGGCCTGCCCGAGCACCTCGCCCAGCCCGGCTTCGAGCGCACCGGCGGCCTGCATGCGACCGGCCTCTTCGACGCCGGCGGCGAGCTGCTGCTCGCCCGCGAGGACGTCGGCCGTCACAACGCGATGGACAAGGTCGTCGGCGCCGCGCTCCGCGAGGGCCGGCTGCCGCTGCACGAGCGCGTCCTCTGCGTCAGCGGCCGCCTCTCCTTCGAGCTTGTCCAGAAGGCGGCCGTCGCCGGCTGCCCGTTCCTGGTCGGCGTCGGCGCCCCGAGCTCGCTGGCGATCGAGCTCGCCGCCGACCGCGGCCTCACCCTCGCCGGCTTCGCCCGCCGCGGCTCGGTCAACGTCTACGCGGGAGCGGAGCGAGTGGTTTAGGTTCCCTGCGTGGACGGGACCTGGGAGGGGGGAGACGCCGCCCGGCGGACCTACGAGGCTTTGGCCCCCTCGTACGAGGCCTTCACCCTCGGCTACGGCTACCGCTTCGAGACCTGGACCGCGACGCTGCTCGCCCGGGCCGAGCAGGAGGGCCTGCGCGGCGACCGCTTGCTGGACGTCGCCTGCGGCACCGGCTTCAGCTTCACCCCGCTGCTCGAGCGCGGCTGGCGGGTGACCGGCTGCGACCTCTCCCCGGCGATGATCGAGCTCGCCCGCGCCAAGGTCGGCGAGCGAGCCGAGCTCGTCGTCGCCGACATGCGCGAGCTGCCGGACCTCGGCGAGTTCGACCTGATCTGGTCGATCAACTCGGGGATGAACTACCTGCTCGGCGACGACGAGCTGGCCGCGACCCTGGCGGGAATGCGGCGGAACGTGGCGCCGCAGGGACTGGTGCTGTTCGACCTGCTGTCGCTGAAGACGGCCCGGACGTTCTTCGTCGAGGAGCTCCCGGTCGAGCGCGAAGGCAAGAGGTTCCGCTGGAAGGGCGCGCTGACGGCGGACGAGGTCGCCCCCGGGGTCGTCGGGGGCGGTGTGCTTGAAGAGGAGGGGAGGGCGAACCCGGCCGACCGTCACCGCATGCGTCATTTCGGCGAGGCCGAAGTGCGGCAGGCGATCGAGGATGCGGGGCTGCGGTGCCGGCAGGTCCTCGGCGAGAAGGACGGGAGCCTGGTCGAGGAGTTCGACGAAGAGGATCAGACGACCGCCCTCTACATCTGCAGCGTCTGAATCACCGTGGCTCGTCGGCGGACGCCGGCGCGATTTCCCCGGCGATCTCGCCCAGCTCCGCGAGCGAGCGGTCGCTGCGGCCGGCGACCCAGCAGGCGAGCGGGGCGGCGGTGCGCTCGGAGGCGTGGGCGGCGGTGGCGGCGAGGTCGAGGAGGGCGACCACCTCCTCCTTGCTCGGCGGCTCCAGCCCCAGCCGCTCGCAGAACCCGATCAGCCACTCGTCCCGTCGCACCTCAGCCCCCGATCGCGCTCATCGTCCGGGCCGGCGGGCGGAACCCGGGCTCGCCCACCCGGTGCTTCAGCTCCTTGCGCCAGACCGCCTCGCGGACCACCTGCTCCAGCTCGGCGTCGCCCGCGCCCGCGCGCAGCGGCCCCCGCAGGTCGGTCTCGTGCTGGGAGAAGAGGCAGGTGCGGAGCTTGCCGTCAGCGGTGAGGCGGATGCGGTTGCAGTCGGCGCAGAACGGTTCGCTCACCGGGTTGACGAAGCCGATCTCGCCCCTGCCGTCGGCGAAGGCGTAGACGCGGGCGGTCGAGTGCGGCTCGCGCGGCAGCTCGCGCAGGGGGTGCTCGGCTTCGACCAGGGCCCGCACCTCGGCGCCGCTGAGGACGTCGCCGGGGCGCCAGGAGCGGTCGCCGTCGAGCGGCATGAACTCGATGAAGCGCACCTGGAAGCGGCGGCTGCGGGCGAGCTCGCAGAAGCGCGCGACCTCCTCGGCGCCGAAGCCCGGCATCGGCACCGCGTTGACCTTGACCGGCCGCACCTGCGGGAAGGCGGCGATCGCCTCGAGTCCTTCCAGGGTCCGGGCGAGGGCGTCGCGGCGGGTGATCTCGAAGAAGCGGGCGCGCGCGAGCGAGTCGATCGAGACGTTGACGCGTCCGATCCCGGCGGCGACCAGCGCCTCGGCGTCGCGGGCGAGCAGGTAGCCGTTGGTGGTCAGCGAGAGGTCGCGCAGCCCCCCGATCGCCGCCAGCCTCGCGACCAGCGCCGGGAATTCGCGCCGCACCAGCGGCTCGCCGCCGGTCAGCCGCACGTCCTCGACCCCGAGCGCGACGAAGAGGCGGACCAGCCGCTCGATCTCCTCGAAGGTGAGGATCTCGGACCGGTCGATCCAGGGCATCCCCTCGGCCGGCATGCAGTACCGGCAGCGGAAGTTGCAGCGGTCGGTGACGGAGACCCGCAGGTCGGAGAGCAGGCGGCCATGGGCGTCTTGCAGCGCCATGGGCCGAGGGTACCCACCAGTCACGCCTCCGACACACTGTCGTCATGAAGTCGACACGCCGTCCAGGGGTGTCTGTCTTCACGCCCCTTGTCAGGGGGCTGAAGTCAGACACGTCCGCCGACCGGGCGCTAGGGGTGGTGCTGGCGGGCGGGCGGGGGAGCCGGCTCGGCGGCGGCAAGGCCGGGATCGAGCTGGCGCAACGGCCGCTGATCTCCTACCCGCTGGCGGCGATCGAGGCCGCCGGCCTGGAGGCCGTGGTGGTGACGAAGCCCGCCGAAGGGCCCCCGCCATCCTGTGGTTCCTTTGTCCGGGTATCCCGGACAAAGGAACCACAGGA
>DASTAR010000050.1:0-13796 GCA_035712505.1 Solirubrobacterales bacterium | reverse complement strand
CCTCGTTGTGGATCGTTTGCTGGCGCGTCGTCTCCGAGGCCGACACCTTCGGCTTCTTGTCGCCCTGGCCGGGCGTGATCAGGTCGAAGTCCTTGGCGGTCAGCGAGTGCTGCTTGGGGACCGGGATCGCCTTCGCGATCTTGCCGAGGCCGGCGTAGGTGTACTTGTTGCCGTAGGCGTCGCGGAGGACGATGAAGCGGCCGAGCTGCTTGCTCTGGCCGACCTTGGTGATGATCCCGTCGTTGACCGCGACGACCGGGGCGCCGTCCTTCGAGTAGATGTCGATGCCGCGCCGCGTCGGCGAGTCGCTGATCACGTCGGCGGCGTTGCCGCTCGTGGCCGGGCTCGGGGCGGCGCGCTTGATCGCGTCGCGCTCGGAGATGTCGTCGGCGTAGCGGGCGTCGGCGGCGATCGGGAAGTGGGCGCCCTCGGTGAGGCCGGTCAGCGAGCCGACCAGGTCGGAGGGGAGGCGGCCGTAGGCGCGGGCGTAGAGGAGCACCTCCTGCACGTACCAGTCGGCGTGGTTGTAGGCGAAGATCGCCTGGTAGAGGTCTTTGTCGCCGCCGGCCAGCTTCAGGTAGTGGGCGGCGGCGCAGATCGCGTCGACCGGGTTGTACGGGTCTTTCTTGCCGTCGCCGTTGGCGTCGAGCCCGAACTGTTCCCAGCTCGAGGGCAGGAACTGCATCCAGCCGACCGCGCCGGCGCTGGAGACGTTCATGTTGGTGCCGAAGGCGGTCTCGATTTTGTTGATCGAGGCGAGCACCTCCCAGGGGATGCCGTATTCGGCGCCGCACGCCTGGTAGATCGGCAGCAGGAAGGGCGGGATTTCGAACGAGTCGATGACGAAGTTCGGGACGCCGATCGGGGCCGGTCCGAACGGGGCGATCGTGGTCGTCGGGTTGGCGGTCGTGGGCGCGCCGCCTTCGGTGAACTGGCTGCCCCCGCTCGAACCCTTAGGTAGAGGTTGAGACCCGCCCCCGTTGGCGCTCGGGGCGGTGAGGCCCCCGTTGTTGGGGCCGCTCGGCGCGGAGAGTTCGTCGTTGCGGGTGGCGCTGCCCCTTTTGCCGGCGCTCCCCGTCGTGGTGGGGCTGCCGATTTCGGCGCCGTGCGCGACGCCGCCCTTCGGCCCTTCTTCTTCCGGGCTCGGGCCGGGGGCGACGGCGGGCGCCGGGACTTCTTCGCCTTCGCTTGCTTCGCTCGGGGATGCGGGCGGTTCCTCGGTGGTGTCTTCGGCCGATTCGCAGTCCGGGTCTTCGGTGTCGACGAGGCCGTCGTGGTCGTCGTCGATCCCGTTCGCGCAAGCGGGCGCCGCCAGGGACGGCACCGCCGTCGTCGTGGTCGCCGACGGGGTGACGGCGCTGCCTTCTGAGATCGGGTCGGCACCGGCCAGGCCCGCGCCGATCGCGGTGATCGCCGTGAAGACGGTAAGTGCGGCGAAAATGGTTGCGAACTTGGATCTCATGCCGAGGCGTCTCTCCTGCCCGCGCTGGGTACCCCTCCCTGGGCAGTAACCGATTGGAGGCTACCCACTAGTCCTAACGTCCACAACGGCTGCGGCCCCTCCCAACAAGCCCTTAATCAACGCTTGCGACATCTCTGGGCCGGGAGATTTTCAGCCGGACCGGATGTGCTCGTTAAGCTGCTGTGACTTGAGCTTCGAGGACTACGAGCAGGACGGGCTGCGGGCACGGGCCGAGCAGGCGCTCGGGGAGCTGGCGCAGGCCCTGATCGACAACCCGACCCTCCACGACGCTTTCACCGCCGCCCTGGGGGCGCGGGAGAAGGCGCTGGAGGCCCAGCAGGCGGCGATGGCGGCGCTCAACCTGCCCTCCGCGACCGACGTCGAACGGCTGGAGCGACGTCTGCGGTCCTTTTCCCAGCGCCTCGAGGACGTCGAGGAGGCGATCGACGAGCTCAGCCGCGAGATGGGGGCCGTGCGCCGGGAGAACGCCGCCAAGGCGGGGAAGAAAGCTCCGAAGAAAGCGAAGACTAAGCCTCAAGCTTAGGCTGAGAGTACGCCTGCGGCAGCCCTGCCGGCACGCTTGGCCGCGCTGGCGATCTGTTCGTCGTCCAAGGATCGTCCATCCGTCGTCTGGGTGACGATCAGCAGTGCGGCTGCCGAGATTTCGAACTCGGCGGCGATGGCGAACAGGGCGGCCGTCTGCATGTCCGCCACTTCGGCCGCAGGATGCACTTCCTGATCGGGGCGGTGCAGGACGTCGAGGCTGACGCTGACCACGCCCGTCGCCTTCCCCGCGAGAGCCCGGACGAGCTTGAGGGTGAGCCTTGAATCGGGGGCCACCGCCGACTGGGCTTCCTCGTCGACCGGCGCCCGGAAGAAACCGCCGGGTTCGGGGAACGTCTCGGTGACGACCACCAGCTCGCCCGGCTCGAACTCCCAGAGCGCGGTGCAGGTTCCCACCCGCACGGCCCGCCGCACGCCCAGCTCGGCGAGGTCCTGGAGGACGATCGCGGCGCTCGGCCCGCCCATCCCGGTCGACTGGATCGTCAACTCGTGGCCGGCGGGGGTAAGGCCCGAGTAACCCCAGAGCCCCCGTGCGTGGTTGCTCATCTTCGGCTGCTCCAGCAGCTCCTGGGCCAGCATCAGCGCCCGGCCGGGGTCGCCGACGAGGATCGCGTCGGTGGCAATGGGGGCGGTGGGTCGGAGGCGGGACGGCATCCGACGCCGACCCTAGCCGCTTGCCGCGGCTGTGCTGGCTAGCCTCGCCGTATGCCGGATGCGCGAATCTCCCTCAGCGAGGCGGCGCGGCGCTCGGGGGTGCCGGCCAGCACGCTCAAACGCTGGGCGGAGGAGAAGATCGTGCCGGTGCGGCGGGGCCGCTGGACCGCCGCCGCGGCGGCGCAGGCCCGGGTGGTGGCGCGGATGCGCGAGCGCGGCTACTCGCTCGAGGACCTGAAGGAGGCCGGCCGCGAGGGCCGGTTGGCCTTCGGCTTCACCGAAGAGCTCTTCAGCGGCCCCGACGAGCGGCGGCTGGGCGTCGAGGAGGTAGCCGCCGAGACCGGCCTCGAGCGGGAGCTGGTCGAGCGGATCCTGGTCATCCTCGGCACCCCGGTCGACCGGCGCCGCGACGTCAGCCCGGAGGACGCGGCGGCGCTGCGTCACTGCGCCCGCGTGCTCGACGCCGGCTTCCCCCTCGTCGCCTTCCTGCAGCTGGTCCGCGTCTACGCCCAGTCGATGCGGCGGATCGCCGAGGCCGAGGTCCGCCTCTTCCACCTCTACGTGCACGAGCCGCTGATCCGCGACGCGGTGCCGGAGCTGGAGATGGCCGAGGAGATGGGGGAGCTTGCCGCCGACATCCTGCCCGTGGCGACGCCGTTGACCGAGTACCTGCACCAGCGCTATCTGCGCTTCTTCGTCGAGCAGGACGTGGTCGGCCACATGGAGGCGGACGCCACCGCCGTCGACACCGCCGAAATCGAGCTCGGCCACGTCCACGTCAGCCTCTGCTTCATCGATCTCACCGGCTTCACCCGCTATACCGAGGAGGAGGGTGACATCGAGGCGCTCGACGTGGTCGAGAACTTCGTCGCCTCGGTGGAAGCGACGCTGCCCCGCGAGGCGACGATCGTGAAGACGATCGGCGACGAGGTGATGGTCGTCTCGCCCGACCCGCTCTCCCTGACCGAGTGGGCGGTCGACTTCCTGGCTCGGTTCGAGCAACGGCCGCAGCCGCGGGTCGGCATCCATTACGGCGACGCCGTCTACCGCGACGGCGACTACTTCGGCGGCCAGGTCAACCTCGCCCACCGCGTCGTCAACCGGGCCCTGGCGGGGGAGGTGCTCGTCACCGATGCGGTGGCCGAGGCGGTTGCCGCGGGCGACCTGCTCGAGCTGAAGGGGATCGGCCGGGTCAGCCTCAAGGGCTTTCCCTCGCCGACCGAGCTCTTCGTCGTCTGCGGCGCATGATCGCCGACGTGCTGCTGGAGCGGGTCGAGGCCGACGGCCTGCTCGCCGGGCCGGCGCCTCTGCTGGTGATGCTCTCCGGCGGCCGCGACTCGGTCTGCATGCTCGACCTTGCGGTACGGGTGCGCGGGGCGGCGGCGGTAAGGGTGCTGCACGTCAACTACGGGCTGCGGGAGGAGGCAGACGAGGACGAGCGGTTCGGCGCGCAATGGTGCGAGCGTCTGGGGGTGGTGCTGGAGGTGGACCGTCCGCGCCGTTCGGACGCGGCGGGGAACCTCCAAGCCTGGGCGCGGGAGGCCCGCTACTCGGCGGCGGGGCGGATGGCGGAGGAGGCGGGCGCGACGATCGTCACGGGTCACACCGCCGACGACCAGGTCGAGACGATCCTCTACCGCCTCGCTTCGTCGCCGGGCCGGCGGGCGCTGCTGGGAATGCGCCCGCACGAGGGCCGCCTGGCGCGGCCGCTCCTCGCCACCACCCGCGCGGAGACGACCTCCTACTGCGAGGAGCGCGGCCTCGCCTGGCGCGACGACGCCAGCAATGCGGAGGCCGGCTACAAGCGCAACCTCGTCCGCCGCGAGCTGATCCCCGAGCTGGAGAAGGTCCATCCGGCCGCGAAGGAGAACGTCCTGCGCACGGCGGCGCTGCTGCGCGAGGAGGCGGAGCTGCTCGATTCCCTGGTCGACGCCGAGCTCGCCGGCGGCGAGGGGGTCGAACCCGGGAGCATCGCCCACGCCCGCTTCGCCGCGCTGCATCCGGCCCTGCGCCGCCTCGTCCTCCAGCGCCTCGCCGACCGAGCCGCCGGCCGCCCGGTGGCTGGCGCAGCCCGGTTCGCCGACCAGGTCGCGGGCCTCAGCCGCGGCGGCTCCGTCCTCGACCTCGGCAGCGGCGTCCGCGCCGTCCTCGAAGGCGGCGTTCTCCGAGCCTCCCTCGATATCTAGACTGCGGCGCGTGTCCGACCCCGCGATCGGCGAGACCCTCGTCGCCCGAGACGACCTGCAGCGCCGCATCGCCGAGCTCGGGGCGGAGATCAGCCGCGACTACCAGGGCAGAGAGCTGATCCTCGTCGGGGTCCTGAAGGGTGCGGTCCTCTTCCTCGCCGACCTGATGCGCCACATCGACGTCCCCTGCGAGATCGACTTCATGGCGGTCTCCAGCTACGGCTCCCAGACCGACTCCTCGGGCGTCGTCCGCATCCTCAAGGACCTCGACGCGCCGATCAAGGACCGCGACGTGCTGATCGTCGAGGACATCATCGACTCGGGCCTCACCCTCCAGTACCTGATGCGAAACCTCAACGCCCGCGAGCCCGCCTCCCTGCATGCCTGCGCGCTGCTGACCAAGCCGGAGCGGCTGCGCGTCGACCTCTCGCCGGCCTACGTCGGCTTCGAAATCCCCAACCGCTTTGCGATCGGCTATGGCCTCGACCATGCCCAGAAGTACCGCAACCTCGACTTCGTCGCCGCCCTCGCCGAATAGCGGAAAAAGCGCCCTGGTACGCTGATTTCTCCTCGTGAGGCGTTTTTTCAAAAGCGCAGCGTTCCCGATCCTGCTGGTCGTGATCCTGGCGTTCATCGCCCAGAAATGGATCAGCGGAGGCGGCGGTGGGGAATCCCCCCACTACAACGAACTGATCAACCAGAAGACCGGGCTGGTCGTCCAGCACGAAGTCGAAGAAGTCGACGTCAACACGAAGGACAACACGCTCGACGTCAAGCGCTCCAACGGGGAAAGCTTCTCGACCGGTTACCCGCCTGACGGCGAACAGCACCTGATCACGCTGCTCGAAGAAAACAACGTCAAAACGGACGTCCACGGCTCCGGCAGTTCCAGCCTGCTCTCGCTGCTGACCCTCGTCCTGCCGTTCATCCTCTTCTTCGGCTTCTGGATCTTCCTGATGAACCAGATGCAGGGCGGCGGCTCGCGGGTGATGAACTTCGGCAAATCCAAAGCGAAGCGGATGTCCGTCGACGCGCCGAAAATCACCTTCCGCGACGTCGCCGGCGTTGACGAGGCGGTCCAGGAGCTCGAGGAGATCAAGGAATTCCTCGAGAACCCGAAGAAGTTCCAGGCGCTCGGCGCCCGGATTCCCAAGGGCGTCCTTCTATATGGACCGCCGGGGACCGGCAAGACCCTGCTCGCCCGCGCCGTCGCCGGCGAGGCCGGCGTGCCCTTCTTCTCGATCTCCGGCTCGGACTTCGTCGAGATGTTCGTCGGCGTCGGCGCCAGCCGGGTCCGCGACCTCTTCGAGCAGGCGAAGCAGAACTCGCCATGCATCATCTTCATGGACGAGATCGACGCCGTCGGCCGCCACCGCGGCGCCGGCATGGGCGGCGGCCACGACGAGCGTGAGCAGACGCTGAACCAGCTGCTGGTCGAGATGGACGGCTTCGAGATGAAGGACAACATCATCCTGATCGCCGCCACCAACCGGCCCGACATCCTCGATCCGGCGCTTCTGCGCCCCGGCCGCTTCGACCGCCAGGTCGTCGTCGACCGGCCCGACCGCAAGGGCCGCAAGAAGATCCTCGAGGTCCACACCCGCGGCAAGCCGCTGGGCCGCGAGATCGACCTCGACACGCTGGCCGGCCAGACGCCCGGCTTCACCGGCGCCGACCTCGCCAACCTGATCAACGAGGCGGCGCTCCTGACTGCCCGCTCGGGCAACCGCGAGATCACCATGAAGGAGCTCGAGGAGGGGATCATGCGCGTGATCGCCGGCCCCGAGAAGAAGACCCGGGTGATGAGCGAGAAGGAGCGCCTCGTCACCGCCTACCACGAGGTCGGCCACGCGATCGTCGGCCAGCTGCTCGAGCACACCGACCCGGTCCACAAGATCTCGATCATCAGCCGCGGCCAGGCGCTCGGCTACACGATCAGCCTGCCGACCGAGGACAAGTTCCTCACCACCCGCGCCGAGCTGACCGACACGATGGCGATGACCCTGGGCGGCCGCGCCGCCGAGGAGATCGTCTTCGGCGAGATCACCACCGGCGCCTCCAACGACCTCGAGAAGGTGACCGAGACGGCGAAGCAGATGGTGAT
The DNA here is from genome assembly GCA_035712505.1 of Solirubrobacterales bacterium. Classification (GTDB taxonomy): domain Bacteria; phylum Actinomycetota; class Thermoleophilia; order Solirubrobacterales; family 70-9; genus VAYN01. The sequence goes on along the minus strand of DASTAR010000050.1, from coordinate 6,826 downwards.
GCGCTTCGGGATGTCCGAGCGGCTCGGCCCGCGCGTCTTCGGCCACGATCGCGGTCAGCCGTTCCTCGGCCGCGAGTTCAGCTCCGAGCCCGACTACTCCGACGAGATCGCCCGCGAGATCGACGACGAGATCCGCCGCATCGTCGAGAGCGCCCACCAGACCGCCAAGGGCCTGCTGAGCGAGCGCCGCGACGACCTCGAGCGGGTCTCCAAGCTGCTGCTGGAGCGAGAGACGATCGACGCCAAGGAGTTCGTCGCTCTGCTCGACGGTAAATCGCCGGAGGAGGTTTTCGCTGACGAGGAGGAGCCGAGCAAGCCGGCGCCTCCGGCGCCGACCGCCGAACGGCCGCAGCGCGAGGGCGCCCGGCCGACTCCGCGGCCGCGGCCAGGATTTGCCGGCGGCGACGCCTCCTGAAGTTCGGAGTCCATGGGGTCGGGGATGGGGATGACCCTCGCTCCGACAAACGACGAGCTAATTAGCTCGTCGTTTTGAGTATCCGCCGGCTCGAGGGTCATCCCCATCCCGATCGACAGCTGGGGATACTTCGGGCATGAGTTCGAAGTTGATGGGTGTCGTGAATGTGACGCCAGATTCGTTTTCCGATGGTGGCTTGTACCTAGATCCGGAGGCGGCGGTGGCTCATGGATTGGGGCTGACTGAGGCGGGGGCGGAGATTCTTGATGTGGGGGGGGAATCGACGCGGCCGGGGGCTGAGCCGGTGGGTGAGGAGGAGGAGCTGCGGCGCGTGGTTCCCGTGATTCAGGGACTCCGTGACGGTGGGTTTCGGATCAGCGTCGACACCTCGAAGGCGCCGGTTGCCGCGGCGGCGCTCGATGCCGGGGCCGAGATCGTCAACGACGTCACCGCCCTGCGCGGCGATCCGGAGATGGCCTCACTCTGCGCTGGGCGCGGCGCCACTGTCGTCCTCATGCACATGCTCGGCGCGCCGCGGACGATGCAGGAGGACCCGCGCTACGACGACGTCGTCGCCGACGTGAAGGCGTTCCTCGCCGGGCGGCTGGAAGCGGCCCTCGCCGCCGGCATCGCCGAGGAACGGGTCTGGCTCGATCCCGGCATCGGCTTCGGCAAGACCGCCGCCCACAACATGGAATTGCTGCGCCGGCTCGGCGAGCTGCGCGAGCTGGGACGGCCGCTGGTCGTCGGCACCTCGCGCAAGAGCTTCATCGGCAAGGTCGACGGGTCGCCCGCCGACCAGCGCCTCGGCGGCACGATCGCCTCCTCGGTCCTCGCCGCTGCCGAGGGCGCCGACGTCCTCCGCGTCCACGACGTCGCCGAGCTGCGCCAGGCGCTCGCCGTGGCGACGGCGGTTCTCGGGTAGCGTCCCGCCCATGGAGAGCCACGGCAACGGCATCGAGTCGAGCGCGGAAATCGAGCTGCGCGGCCTCTCGATCTACACCCACCACGGCGTCTCGGAAGCCGAGCAGGAGGTCGGGCAGCGCCTAGAGTTCGATATCTCCTTCGACGTTCCAGACTGCGATGCGGTGCTGACCGACCGGCTCGAGGACACGATCGACTACGGCCAGGCCTGCGACATCGTCGCGCTCGCCGCGACCGAGCGCAGCTACAAGACGCTGGAGCGCCTGGCGCAGGTGGTGGGGGAGCGGCTGATGGAGCGCTACGGCTCCGAGACGGTGCGCGTCCGCGCCGCCAAGCCCGAGCCGCCGCTGCCGCTGGCGATCCAGGAGATCGCCGTCGAGGTCACCCAGGAACGCGCGGCCGAAGAGGAAGACGAAGCCGAGGGCTGAGCGCGTGGTTCCTTTGTCCGGATATGCAGGACAAAGGAACCACGGGTCCAAGCTGCGCGTCGGCTACCTCGGCCTCGGCTCCAACGTCGGCGACTCCGCCGGTCACCTGCGCGCCGCCGTCGAGCTGCTGGAAGCGGAGGGGATCGAGGTCGGCGCCGTCTCCGCCACCTACGTCACCGAGCCGGTCGGCGAGATCCTCGACCAGCCCGACTTCCTCAACGCCGCCGTCCGCATCCGCACCGCCCTCGAGCCCGAAGAGCTCCTCGATGCCTGCAAGCGGGTCGAGGCAGAGCGCGGCCGCCAGTTCGACCTGCCCCGCCACAGCCCCAGACCGCTGGACGTCGACCTGCTCCTCCTCGGGGACATAGCGATGAGCAACGACCGCCTCACCCTCCCGCACCGCGAGGTGACGACCCGCCGCTTCGTCCTCGTCCCGCTGCTGGAGCTCGACCCCGAGCTGGCGCTGCCGGACGGGACGCGCCTGAGCGATGCGCTAGATGCGCTGGGACCCGGCCAGCGGGTCGAGCCACTCGGCCGGTAGGACCGGCGGCATCTTCCCGGGGTAGCTCGGGACGACCCGTTTCGCCAGTTCGCCCGCCGGCCGACTTTCGATCCCGGGACGGAGGTCGTCCAGGGTCATCGCGAGGGCGATGCTGGGGGCGATCTGGAAGTCGGCGGCGTTGAGCTGCTCGCCGTTCAGGGTGCCGTCCTCGATCCAGGCGTCGACCTTGTCGAGGAGGCCGGGCAGTCGCTCCAGTGCCGCCCGCGCGTTCTCGTCGCTTGCTTCGTTGAGGCGCGTTCCCAGAGAGACGAGCGGGCCGCCCGTTTTCACTGCCAGGCCGATCGGGACGCCCAGCCTCGCGCCCTCCGAGTAGCTGGCCATCGGGTAGCGGTCCTGCTTGAACCCCCACCACAGCAGCTGGCGGATCGGGTGCTGCAGCTCCTCGTCGCCGAAGCGCTCGGCCTCTTCGACCTCGGCGCGGCGCTCGGGGTCGGTGGGGAAGAGCGGCGGCTCGGGACGCAGTCGCTCCAGCTCCCGCGCGATCTGCCGCGAGCCCTGGACCTTGTCGCCGCCGATCTTCAGCGCCGGCACGGTGTTGCCAGCGAAGCCGACCGCGCGCAGCACGCCCTTGGAGACCACCGGCATCAGGTCGGTGCGCTTGAAGGGGATGCCCTTGTGTTCGAGCATCAGCGCCGCCGTGTAGCTCGGGTGCGAGGCCGGAATCACGTAGAGACGAGCGTCCATCCGGGCGATCCTATGCGCAAAGTCAGCCGCCTGGCTAGGTGGCCAGTCCACCCCTCCTCCGAACTGCATCAAATTCCCGACCTACTGGAGGGGAAATTTGATGCAGTTCGCCTGCGAGGCCGGTTGTAGATAATCCGCCGCATGCTGCTCGCGGTCGACGTCGGCAACACCCAGACGCACCTCGGCGCCTTCGACGGGGAGGAGCTGGTCGAGCACTGGCGCTTCCAGACCCGCTCCGGCGCCACCGGCGACGAGCTCGCCGAGCGGATTGCGGGGCTCTTCTCGCTTTGCGGCAGATCCTTCGGCGACGTCGACGCAGTCTGCGTCTCCTCCGTCGTGCCACCGCTCGGCAGCCAGTTCGAGGAGCTGGCGCAGCGCTACCTAGACGCCCCCTGCCTGACGATCGGCCCCGGGGTCAAGACGGGGATGCCGATCCGGATCGAGAACCCGCTCGAGGTCGGCGCCGACCGGCTCGTCAACGCGATCGCCGCCTACGAGCGCTTCGGCGAGGCCTGCGTCTCGGTCGACTTCGGCACCGGGATCAACATCGACGCCGTCTCCGCCGACGGCGAGTACCTCGGCGGCGCGATCGGCCCCGGCCTCGCCCCCTCGCTCAGCGCCCTGATCGAACGGGCCGCCCGGATCACCCGGATGGACCTCGAAGAGCCGCGCGAAGCGATCGGCCGCTCGACCCGCGCCGCGATCAACTCCGGCTTCATCTTCGGCTTCGCCGGCCTGATCGACGGGATCGTCAGGCGGATCGAGGACGAACTCCCGAACCCGCACCTGCTTGCGACCGGCGGCTACGCCTCGGCGGTGGTCCCCTTCACCGAGACGATCGACGAGGTCGACGATCTGCTGACCTTGAAGGGCCTGCGACTGATCTATGAGCGCAATTCATAAACAGCCATCTCCTCTGCTCCCGGGAGGACCCAAAGAATCGGATAGGGATGGGTCCTCCCTCCCGCGTCCGGGGATGGCTGCGCTCACTGAGCCCTTTGAAATTGGCGGCGTGCCGATCGCCAACCGCGTCCTGCTGGCGCCGCTGGCGGGGATCGGAAACTGGTTCGTCCGCCTGCAGGCGAAACGGCACGGCGCCGGCCTCGCGGTCTCGGAGATGGTCTCCAGCTTCGCCCTCCACTACCGCAACGAGCGCACGCTGCGGGAGCTGATGAGGATCCATCCCGACGAGCACCCGGTCTCGATCCAGCTCTTCGGCCACGACCCCGAGGTGATGCGCTCCGGCGCCGAGATCGCCGCCGAAGCCGGCGCCGACCTGATCGACATCAACATGGGCTGCCCGGTGCCTAAGGTGCGCAAGACCGGGGCGGGCGCCCAGCTCCTGCGCGACCAGGAGCTGGCGCTGGCGCTCGCCCGCGGTGCAGCCGAGGGCAGCGGGCTGCCGGTGACGGTGAAGCTGCGTTCGGGGATCGAGGCGGGCGACCGCTCCGGCTTCGAGTTGGCGATCCGCCTCGCCGAGGAGGCGGGCGTCGCGGCGATCGCCTTCCACCCCCGCGTCGCCACCAAGGGCCACAAGGGCTCGCCCGACTACGCGCTGGCGCGCGAGCTGGTCGAGCGGATCGAGGTCCCGGTGATCATCTCCGGCGGGCTCTCCAGCGCCGCGGCCGCCAGCCGCGCCTACGAGGAGTCCGGCGCCGCCGCGGTGATGATCGCCCGCGGCTCCTTCGGCAACCCCTGGGTCTTCGAGGAACTGACCGGCCGCCGCGCGGCCCCGCCAAGCCGCGAGGAGATGGTCGCCGAGTGGCTCTGGGTGGTCGACCGCGCCGAGGAGCATCTGGGCGCCGAGCGCGCCGAGCGCTACCTGCGCAAATTCCACCCCTGGTACGCGGAGCGGCTGGAGGCGCACAAGGAGGTCGCCGAGGAGCTCCAGCGCAGCGCCGACCTGGCCCGGGCGCGGGAGCTGATCGGCGCGCTCGCGACACCTGCTGGGGTTGCCTGAACGAGGCGTCCAGGACCCCCTTTGGCCGGCTGGCCACCCTCGCTATAATCCCGCGACTCCGTGCCTGGGATTGCTGCCGTCGCCGGCCGCATCAGGCGCGTTTTTTTAGGTCCAGGGAGATCGGAAAGGCTCCCTTTTTCAATCCAAAGCGAGGTCGTCAAGTGCGTCAGGCCGTCATCACTCCCGAGGGACTGGAAAAACTAAAAGAGGAGATCGAGTTCCTCTCGACGACCAAGCGGCGCGAGGTCGCGGCCCGGATCAAGGAGGCGCGGGAATTCGGCGACATCTCCGAGAACGCCGAATACGACGACGCCAAGAACGAACAGGCCCTGCTCGAGGGGCGGATCGCCCAGCTGGAAGAGAAACTGCGCCGCGCCCAGGTCATTGACGAGAAGGCGATCAGCACCGACGAGGTCGCCTTCGGCTCGATCGTCCACGTCAAAGACCAGAAAACCGGCGACTCGCAGAAGTTCCAGATCGTCGGCTCGACCGAGGCGAACCCGCTGGAGCACAAGCTCTCCAACGAGTCGCCGATCGGCAAAGCGCTGATCGGGAAGAAGCGCAACGACATCGTCACCGTCGAGGTTCCGCGCGGGCCGAAGAAAAAACTGAAAATCACGAAGATCGAGAAGGCTTAGGGGACGGTAGGCTCGCCCGCGATGAGCGAGCCCCCCAGAGAGTCAGAGCAGCCCCAGGACCTTTCCCAGGTCCTCGAGGATCGGCGTGAGAAGCTGGAGCGGATCCGCGAGGCCGGGATCGAGCCGTTCCCGCACGAGTTCTCCGGACGCGAGGAGATCGCCGAGGTGCGCGCCGCGCACGAGGGGCTGGCGCCGGGGGTCGAGACCGAGTCGCGCCACCGGGTCGCGGGGCGGATCGTCGCCCGCCGCGGCCACGGCAAGGCCTGCTTCCTCGACGTCCGCGACGGCAGCGGCCAGATCCAGCTGCACGCCCGCCAGGACCTGCTGGGGGAGGAGGCCTATGCGCTGCTGGTCGAACTCGACCTCGGCGACTTCGTCGGCGCCGAGGGGACGGCGATGGCGACCCGCCGCGGCGGCGAGCTCTCGCTCTCGATCGACCACTGGCGCCTGCTGGCGAAGAGCCTGCGCCCGCCGCCCGACAAGTTCCACGGCCTCGAGGACACCGAGACCCGCTTCCGCCGCCGCGAGCTCGACCTGATCGCCAACGAGGAGAGCCGGCGCGCCTTCCGCACCCGCGCCCGCACGATCTCCGAGATTCGCCGCTGGTTCGACGAGCACGGCTTCGTCGAGGTCGAGACGCCCGTCCTGCAGCCGCTCTACGGCGGCGCCCTGGCGCGGCCGTTCACGACCCACCACAACGCGCTCGACCGCGACTTCTACCTGCGGATCGCCACCGAGCTGTACCTGAAGAAACTGGTCGTCGGCGGCATCGACCGCGTCTACGAGCTCGGCAAGGACTTCCGCAACGAGGGCGTCTCCCACAAGCACAACCCGGAGTTCACGATGCTGGAGTGGTACGAGGCCTACGCCGACTACGAGAAGACCGCGCACGACCTCGAGATGCTCGTCGCCGAGGTCGCCAACCGGGTCCTCGGCACGACAAAGCTGCAGCGCGACGGGGTCGAGATTGACCTCGCGCCGCCCTGGCGGCGGCTGACCCTGCGCGAGGCGATCCGCGAGCGGGCCGGCATCGACATCGCCGAGCATCCCACCCGTGAGGCGCTCGCGGCGGCGATGGGGGTCGAGCCGGACCCCGAGGAGGGCTGGGGCAAGCTGGTCGACGGCCTGCTCTCCAAGTCGGTCGAGCCCGAGCTGATCGAGCCCACCTTCATCCTCGACTACCCGGTCGAGCTCTCGCCCTTCGCCAAGGCGCAC
>DASTAR010000049.1:0-8142 GCA_035712505.1 Solirubrobacterales bacterium | reverse complement strand
CTTCACCAACTGCGCCAAGACCGACGACGGCGACATCTGGTGGGAGGGGATGACCGGCGAGCCGCCGGCCCACGCGATCGACTGGCACGGCAACGAGTGGACCCCCGAGTCCGACAACCCGGCCGCGCACCCGAACGCCCGTTTCACCACCCCCGCCGCCCAGTGCCCCTCGATCGCGCCGGAGTGGGAGGACCCCGCCGGCGTCCCGATCGACGCCTTTCTCTTCGGCGGTCGCCGCGCCACCGTGGTGCCGCTGGTCCAGGAAGCGTTCGACTGGGAGCACGCCGTCTTCATGGGGGCGACGATGTCCTCGGAGAAGACCGCGGCGGCGACCGGCAACGTCGGCGAACTGCGCTTCGACCCGATGGCGATGCTGCCCTTCTGCGGCTACAACATGGGCGACTACTTCGCCCACTGGCTGAAGGTCGGCCAGCGCGAGGGCGCCGACCTGCCGCGCGTCTTCTACGTCAACTGGTTCCGCAAAGACGACGACGGCAAGTTCCTCTGGCCGGGCTTCGGCGAGAACAGCCGCGTCCTCGAGTGGGTCTTCCGCCGCTGCGACGGCGAGGCCGAGGCTGTCGAGACGCCGGTCGGCCTGCTCCCCGCCGAGGGCGAGATCAACACCGAGGGCCTCGACATCTCCGCCGAGGCGATGCGCGAGCTGCTCAGCGTCGACCTGGAGAAGGTCGAGGAGCAGCTGCCGCAGGTGAAAGCGCACCTGGCCGAGTTCGGCGACAAGCTGCCGGCCGCGGTCAGCGCCCAGCTCGAGGCGCTCGAACAGCGGCTGGGCTGAGCTTCGGGACCCGGAGCGGGCGGCCTCGCTGCCCGGTCCGGGTCAGCTGGGGCGCAGGACGAACTGCCAGGCCCACGGGAAGACGCGCATGGGCCGTTCCAGCGCCCGGTATACGCCTCGCACCCGCTCGGGGATCACCTCGGGCGGGTAGTTGAACTTGCGCACCATCGCCAGTCGCATGCCGCCGGCGGCGGCGTCGCGGCGCAGGTGCTTCGGGGTGACGACGAAGAAGTCGTGCTCCCAGGAGACCGGTGAGAGCTTCCAATACGCTTTCTGCGCCCGCATCGGCAGCCACCCCATGAAGGGCAGCCGGCTGTGGGACTCGATCGGGAAGTAGGGGTTCGGGATCTGGCCGACGACCACACCTCCAGGGCGTAGGACCCGGCGCATCTCCCCGAAGGAGGCGACGCGGTCCTCCGGGAAGATGTGCTCGTAGACGTTCGCCAGCATCGCGACGTCGAAGGAGTCGTCGGGGAAGTCGAGCTCGTTCGAGAAGCCGGGGTGGAGGTCGACCCCTTCGGGCGATTTCTTCGGCCCCTCCAGCGCCGGGTCGATACCGACCCAATCGAGCCCGGTCAGCTGTGCATAGCGATCGGTCGTCCAGCCGTTCTGGCAGCCGATGTCGAGCGCCGTCCTGGCGTCTGCACTCGCTTCCCTTCGCACTAGCTCCGTGAGCGTCTCCGAGAGGACCTGGTTACGGAAGTCCCACTCGTCGTGGGACTGCAGCAGGGCTTTGCCAGGCGCTGAGCTCAGGGGTTTCCAATCGGGCGGCGATCAAGTAGTGAGCGGGCCGAACCTATCAGGGCCGTCAGCGCCTGGGTGCGGGAATCGGCCGCGCCGCGATTTCCCTGAATTCGTTGCCGGCGTACAGCGGGCCCCCGATGCCTCTGGCGAAGGCGTTCCTGGCCGCGGCCGAGCTCTCGATCGGCCAGCGCAACCCACGGTCTTCGCCCTCGAACCAGACCAGCGCCCGGATCTTGGGAAACGCTCTCGGGATCGAGGACAGCATCTGCTTGATCCAGGCCGGCTTCGACCCGCCATATTCGGTCGAGGCGACCTCTCCCACCATGACCGGCTTGCGGGGGGCGATCTTGCGAAGGGCCCTGTACGAGCTGGCGAATATTTGGCTGAAGGAGAGCCAGTGAGACCAGCTGTACCGGGTCCCCCAGTTGTAGCCGTCGAGGCAGGTCCAGTCGACGTACTTGTTGCCGGGATAGACCTTCCTCAGGTCTCGGGCCCGGTCGATCTGCGGGCACCAGGCCCAGGTGGCGTTGGTGGCGCCGACCGAGGTGAAGATGTCGTGGACGTGGCGCCAGGCCGCTACGAACTGCCCCGGCTCATTGCCGTTGACCCCTTCCGACCAGGGGAACCAGTTCCCGTTCATCTCCCAGTCGAAGCGGAGGAAGAACGGGTGGCCCCAAGCAGCGGCGGCGGTTGCGAATTGGCGGATGTAGCCGTCGTACCGCCCATGGATGATCTTCGAGAGCGAGAACTTCGGATCGTGGGTGCCTTCGGAGACCGAGGAGGAGCTCCAGCCGTACACGGGGATCGCTCCATGGGCGCGCAGGTCTTCGAACGGCGTGTACGGGAACGAGTTGAACGTGCAGCTCGAGCCTGCGCAGGTGGCGAAGGGGGCGTTGAAGCTCACCAGCGAGACCTTCTTTCCCGCCAGCTGCTCGAACTTGTACAGCGCGTTCATGTCCCACGGTGCCTGTTCACCCGTCAACTGGTCGCCGATCTGCGCCCCCCAGTAGATCGCCGGCCCGCCGCCATGGCCCGGCTTCGCGACGGCCGAACCGGAGCTGTCGAGCCCGGCTGCGAGTGCTGCCGCGAAGGCGAGCAAGTACAGCATCGAGGTGCGGAGACGCCGGGCACGGGGCGCCTGAATCCTCTTGATAGTTCGGTTCATCCTCGTTCAACCCCAATACGCTGCCGCGGAACGGTCAGTTCACTAGGAACACGAGCTTCTTCGGCAGGATGCGGCGATCACCTGAGCGTTGAGCAACTACTCGGCACCGCGCAGCCGGCGCTGCTCCAGCGCCAGCTCATAGGCCTCCTCGTATTGGGGGATCACCGTGGCGGGGGTATACAGCTCCGCCTGGCGGGCGGCGGCGGCAGCGCCCATGCGCTCCCTCAGCTCGGTGTCCTCGAGCAGGCGCCGCATCGCCTGGGCGAGGGCCGGGCGGTCTCCGGGGGGGACGAGGAAGCCGGTCTCCCCGTCGACGACCGAGTCCTGGAGCCCCCCGATCCGGGAGGCGACCGTCGGTTTGCCTGCCGCCGCGGCCTCGAGCGCGACGACCGGGAACGGATCCGACCAGATCGACGGCGCGACGGTGAACAGGGATCGCCTCAAGGCCTCCAGTACAAGCCGGTGGGGCATCCGCCCCAGCGCCAGCGCGCCGCCGGTGTCCTCGATCTCGCCGGGAATGCGGCGACCGATCAGAACGAGCGGCGGCGGCGCGTCGAGCTCCCGATAGGCGGCGACGAGGTTGTGGACGCCCTTTTCCTCACTGACGTCGCCGAAGTACATGATGAACGGCTCTGTCGGGAGCTGCGACAGCTCCGGTGGGTCCCCGAGTGGGGGCGGTTGGCCGGTGACGAAGTTGTTGATGACGCGGTGGGTGTCCTCGGGCCCCAGCCGGCAGAGGTCGCGCACCGCCGTGCTCACCGGCAGGAAGACGTCGACGTGCTTGCGGACGCGGCGTTCGGAGAGCCTCGTCCCGAGCGCAGTCGGGGCGCCTTTGGCGACGCTCTCGTAGACCTCGCACGCGCATCGCACGCACTTCACGGGCCCCGGGCCACCGCACAGCGACGTTCCCCTGTGCATGAACCGCCTCGTCGCGCAGGTCAACCCGTAGTCGTGCATCGAAAGCAGCAGCGCCGGCCCCGAGCGCCGGTCGAGCGGAAGGTAGGAGTGAACCAGCCAGTCGTGGGCGTGGACGATGTCCGGCCGGAACCTCTTCTTCAGCTGGCGAAGTTCCCGAGTCGTAAGCGGGTCGGGCGCAGGCGGGGCGTGGCTGCGCTCTTCGTCGAGGTGCAGCCCGGGGAGGTTGTGGATCGATGTCCTCAGGCCGAAGGCGGGGACCTCTGCGGAGCCGACCGGTTCCGATTGCGGCTGGCGAAGCGTGGCGATGGCCACGTCGTGCCCCCGCTTGGCCAGCTCCCCGCTGATGTCTTCGACCATGTGCTCGATGCCGCCGACGATCGGCGCGTAGGACTGAGTCAGCATCAAGATCCGCATCGGCGGGTAATCGTATAGACGCGGCGGCGGCGCTATTGCAGCAAGGTGGAGACCCGGCGGTAGACCTTCCCCGGACGACTTCGCAGGTAAAGCTTCGCTTCAACCCCGACAGGTGAGCCGGCCGAACCGGAGGGAATGGTCACCATCCGCGTGTGACTCGGCGCGAGCTCGAACGATTCGACCACCGGGCGCCCCGCGCCTTCGACCTCGACCACCAGCCGGTAGTTCCTGGTCTGCTGTTGCTCGCTGGTGATCCCGATCCGCGTCGACTCATGGGTCGACTTCGGAGGCGCGATCCAGAGCTGCGTGTACCCGGAGGCCCGATCGTTCTCGAGGGTGGCCCGGGCGAGGACCAGCGCGGCCGCCGCCATCGCCAGAGCGCCGACGGCGAGGATGGCGGTGGCGCCGCTCGGCCTGAGCTTCGGGCGGAAGGGGGGCCTGTGGCGAGCGGGCCCGCGGCGGCGCGCAGCGGCCCTGCAGCTGAGCAGCACGACGAGGACGAGAAGGAGCGTCCAGGAAAGGCCGTGGATGCCGCCGGGCGCGAAATTGAGGACGAGGCTGGAGAGCGCGAGGCAGGCAAGGCCGACCCCCAGCGTCAGCGGCAGCCGCTCGGGCCAGGTCGGCAGGCGCGACCCGAATGCCGCCGCGGCGAGCGCGTAGCCGGGGAGGATCAGCGCCAGGGGTACGGCGAAGATCACCCGAACCGCCCCGAGCGGGGTGATCAGCGACCCGACCGCGCAAACGAGGGTCAAGGCGACGATCAGTCTCAGGTCGCGGTGCCCTCTCATGGCTTCAGCGTCTCGCCCTTCCGGTTGGGTTCGAGCGAGAAGACGACGATCGAGCCGCTGTCGTAGATCCGGGTGGCGCCGGAGACCTTTTCGAACTTCGTCACCGTCGAGCGCGGCAGCCAACCGGTGGTCGAAGAGCCTTTTCTGGAGAAGAAGAAGCCCCGGATGCCATCGCTGGCGACTGCCCTGCGGTCGACGACGACGAAGCGGATGTGTTTTTCACGCAGAAGCGCTATCTGAAAGCTCACGATTTCGGTTGCGGGGATGACTTCGACGAGGTTGGCCGTGAAGTCGCCGTAGGCCTTCTGGTCGCCCGGATCGAGGAGCAGGCGGGAGGTCGCGGTGAGCGCTCCGAAGATGTCGCCCGGGTCGCGCTCCCTGGCCCATTCCGCGAGCGCCAGCGGCGGCGATGAGATGGTGGGCCCGTCTTCGGAGTGCGCCCTGACGGGGCGGGCGAGCTGAGAGTCCCACGGCCAGCCGGCGATCGCGCCGCCGACGAGGATGATCGTCAGGGCGGCGCCGGCGAGCGCGCGCCCGAGCCATCTGGCCGATGGAGGCCGCCAGCGCTCGAGCCCGACGCAGCCGAGGACGAAGGCCAGGCCGATGAAGAGGAACTCACTGGCCCGGTTGCCGGTCTCCCAGGCCGCAGGGGCGAGCCGCAGGGCGAGGGCGCCGAAGAAGCCGATCGCGGCAACCCCGAACAGCACCGCGATCGGCTGCCTGCGGTACCGGCGCCAAACGGTTCGCAGCCCGAAGGGCAGTCCGGCGGCGAGCAGCAATACGGCGAGTATGGAGAGGGCTCGGGCGGCAGCCGGCGCCTGTTCGACCGTTGCCGAAGCGGTCCCCCCCTGGAAGAGCCCCCTGGTCGGCGCTTCGCCGGCCGCCGTGTGCAGGCTCGAGGTGATCGCGTTGGTGACCACCGGGGAGATGTAGCCGACGGTGGAGCTGGCGACGACGACGAGCCAGACCGTCGTGAGCACGACCGCCAGGGCGGCCAGGCGCCACGGGTTCGGCACACGCCGAGCCGTCGCCGAGAGGACCGACAAGGCGACGAGGGTGGCGGCGACCGCGTAGGAGGTGATGTGGTGGGTGATCACCACCGCCGCGATCGTCAGGGCGGCCAGCGCCTGCCATGCACCTCGCGCCGCCCGGGCCGCCCAGTCCATCTCCACCACCGCGAGCAGGATCAGCAGCAGCAGGGGTAACGCCATCGACTGATAGGAGAACTGCGCGCTCCAGAAGAGGAAGTTGAAGTTGCCGGTGAAGATCGCCACCCCGAGCCCGGCGATCCGGTGGGAGCCCGAGACCCGCCAGAACAGCACGAACATCGAGCTCACCGCGGTGAGCCGGGCGGCGCCGATGACGATCGCCCCCGCCGTATAACTCGAAAGCCCCGTCAGCGTCCTCAGGGCGGACGTCGCTCCCTCGAGGCCCGGGTAGTAGCGGGAGGTTTCGAGGATCGGGTTGGGGTGGAAGAGGTGGTGGTACTGGCTGACCTGGTTCGAGTTGTAGGCGTGGAGAAACTCGTCGGAAAAGGTGAAGATCGGGGCGTCGCGGACCAGCTTCACCCCGTAGAGGGCGAGGCCGAGTAGGCACGCGAGCGCAAGGCGTTCCCCCGGAGACGCATCCTCGGAGGTCAGCCGGTAGAAGATCGGCAGCGCGATCAGGAGGATGCCGGCCCAGTAGAGCAGCGGCGTGGGCGCTTCTCCTGCCCGCGTGAGGGCGTTGGCCATGGAGCAGACCAGGAGCCCCGCGCCGGCGGCGAGGACGATGAGCATGAGGCGGTTCGAGATCGCGAAACGCCTGCTCGCAGCGAACATCCCCGGTCGGATTGCGGCGGCATCCATGGCGGGCGATACTAGTGCTCCGGCCCCCGGCGTCCACCCGCGTCCAGCCGTCGGTCGCCGAGCGCCTGGATACACTGCGCTCCTGATTCGGCGCGGGCGCGAACATCGCTAGTGCATGGCTGACGCGGGGCGCGACCTTGGTGTCGACGTAGTCGTCACCAATCACAACTACGGGCGGTTTCTGGCGGCCGCGATCGACAGCGCCCTCGCGCAGACCCGGCCCGGCGTGCGGGTGATCGCCGTCGACGACGGCTCCGAGGACGATTCGCGCAAGATCCTCGCCACCTACGAAGACCGGATCGAGGTGGTCCTGAAGGAGTGCGGCGGTCAAGCCTCGGCGCTCAACGCGGGCATCGCCTGCTGCCAGGGGGACGTCCTGCTGGTGCTCGATGCCGACGATGTGCTGCGGCCGGAGGCCGCCAACCTGGTGGCCGCGGCTTTCGAAGCCGACCCGGACCTGGTCAAGGTGCAGTTCAGGATGGAAGTGATCGACGCCGAGGGCAGGCGCACCGGGATCAAGAAGCCCTTCGAGCACCTGCTGGCGCCGACCGGGGACGTGCGGCGCGCCGAGCTCGCCTTCCCGTTCGACCTGGCCTGGCTGCCGGGAGGCGGCACCTCCTTCCGCCTGTCCTCGCTGCGGGAGCTGCTGCCGATCCCCGAGGCCGACTACCCCCGCCACGGCGCCGACTGGTACCTCGTCCACGTCACCGCCCTCTCGGGCGGCTCCGGGGCCCTCGACGACGTCTGCGCCGAGTACAGGGTCCACGGCAGCAACGGCTACGAACTCGACGCCAAACAGCTCGACCTCGGCTACGTCCGCGACGCGATCGCCTACGCGACGGCGACCTTCCGTTCGCTCGAACGCCGAGCCGACGAGATCGGGCTGGAACGGCCCGATCGGATCCTCTCGCTGTCGGACCTCGGCAACCGCCTGATCTCGCTGCGTCTGGCGCCGGAGGAGCACCCGCTGCCGGACGACACCCGGCTGAGGCTGCTGCTGGACTCCGTGCGGGCGATGCACCGCCGCTTCGACATCTCGGCGCCGATGAAAGCGATTTTCCTCGCCTGGTTCACGCTCGAGGCGGTGCTGCCGCGGCCGCTCGCCCACCGCCTCGCCGAGCTGTTCCTGTTTCCCGACCGGCGCCGCACCCTGAACCGCCTGCTGGGCCGCCTGCGGCGCTCCGACGCGAGCATCCGGGCCGAGCTGGGGTAATGCCGACCGCCTGCGTCAACCGGGGCCGATGAAGGTCCTGCTGGTCACTCCGGTGCCGCCGCAGGCCGACGGGGGCGGGGCGATCCCGGTCCTCCTGCACGCCCAGCTCACCGGCCTGCGCCGGCTGCACGACGTCACCCTGGTGACCGCGGTCGGCGACGAGCCGGGCCAGGCCGAGGCGGTCGAGGGGCTGCGGGGAGAGGTCGAGGTCCACGCCGCCGATCGCCGCCGGCCGCCGCCCGGGCGGCGGCGGCGGCGCC
>DASTAR010000048.1:0-2476 GCA_035712505.1 Solirubrobacterales bacterium | reverse complement strand
ACCCCGGCCCCGGGCCACAGGCTCCGTTGAAAAGCCGGTCACTTACGGTCTGTAAGCTCGATCGGGATGGAGCAGCAGGTTGGTTCGACGGAGGTCCAAGAGGGTGCGCAAGGGGCGGTCTGCCCGCACTTCCATCATGCGATCGAGTTGATCGGGAAGCGGTGGACCGGGGCGATCGTCGTCGCTCTCACCGAGGGGCCGATGCGGTATGCGGACATCGGCAAGGCGGTGCCCGGGCTCTCGGATCGGTTGCTCTCGCAGCGATTGCGGGAGCTCGAGGACGAGGGGCTGGTCGAGCGCCAGGTCGAAGCGGGGACGCCGGTGCGGGTCACCTACTCGCTGACCGAAGCGGGACAGCAGCTCGATCCCGTGCTCTCTGAGCTGAAGAGTTGGGCAAGACGGTGGAAGAAAGCCGGGTAGCCCCCGCCGGAGCGGGGCCTCGGCTGCCAGGTCCGTACGCGGTCGGCCGTTACGCGACCAAGCTGCAGGAGTGGATGCGCGAGCGGGCGCGGGTGCAGCTGATCGGCGAGGTCACCGGAGTCGGGCGCAGCAAAGTCCAGGCCTACTTCGAGCTGCGGGACAGCGACGGGGCCGTTCCCTGCGCGATCTGGCTCAACGATCTGGACAAGGCGGGCCTGAGCGACGGCGCCCTGCGTGACGGCGCCGAAGTCGTCATCTCAGGCGGGCTCGACTACTACCCTGGCGGCGGCCAGGCCTCGCCGAACTTCTGCTTCCGCGCCACCCACCTCCGGCTCGCCGGGGAAGGGGACCTGATCGCGCGCCTGGAGGCGCTGCGCAAGCAGCTGCGATCGGAGGGGCTGTTCGAGCTGCAAAAGCAGCTGCACCGTCCCCGCCTGCCGAAGGCGATCGGCGTCGTCACCGCGGAGACGGGGGCGGCGCGGAGGGACCTGATCGCCGGGCTCGAGCGGCGCGGCTGGGGCGGCTCGGTGATCTGGGGCTTCGCGCCGGTGCAGGACCGCCACGCGGCGCCGGCGATCGGGCGGGCGGTGCAGGACCTGGCGGCGCGGCCCGAGGTCGAGGCGATCGTGGTCACCCGCGGCGGCGGCAGCCTCGCCGACCTCTGGGCCTTCTGCGACGAGACCCTCTGCCGGACCGTGGCGATGCTGCGGGTACCGGTGGTCAGCGCCGTCGGCCACGAGCGCGACCAGACCCTGATCGACGACGTCGCCGCGGTCGCCTGTTCGACTCCGACCCATGCGGCCGAGGCGGCCGTGCCGCTCGACTGCCTGGCCGCTCGCGAGAGCCTCGAGCGCTGCGCGATCGCGTTGCGGCGGGCAGGGGAGGGGGCGATCGGGACGCGCTCGCGTCACCTGGGTGCGCTGGCTCGGGGGCCGGCGCGGGCGCTGCAGCGGGAGCGCAGCAAGCTCAACCAGAAGATCCGCGAGATCCGGGCCGCCTCCGAACGCGGCCTGGCCGACCGGGTCGCTTCGCAGAGGCGGATCGGCACGGTGGTGCTGGAGCGGGCGCGCAACCGCGCTGCCGGCGCCGAGATGGAGAAACGCCGCGCCGACCTGCGGCGCGCGATGGTGACGCTGCGGGCGCACGAACCCGAGCGAACCCTGGAGCGCGGCTACGCCCTGGTCGAGGGTGAGGGCGGCAGACCGCTGGGCAGCGCCGCCGAGGCAAGCGCCGAGGAGCGCATTAGCCTTCGGTTCAGCGATGGACGAGTCCGAGCGAGACCTGAGCCCGACGACGCGGCCTGACTCCTACGAGGCCGCGGTCGAGCGTCTCGAGGAGATCATCGACCGGCTCGATTCCGGCCATTCCGGCCTGCGCGAGACCCTCGAGCTCTGCCGCGAGGGCCGCGAGCTGGTCGAATACTGCGCCGCCGAGCTCGACGAGGTCGGCGAGGGGCTGAAGGAGCTACGGCTCGATGATCTCGCTGCCCGCCTCGACGCCTCGGGGACCGGAGCAGAGACCTCTTAGGGCCGGGCAGCCGCGGCAGAGGGACCAGTCGCGCTGCTCGGGTGCCGCAGCCGGGAACTCGCCGCCGTTGATCTCGGAGATGGTCTCCTCGAGGTAACTGCGAGCGGTGGCCATCTCTTCGGTTCCGAGGAGTGAGACGGCCGGCTCGTCTGGTCGCTCCAGGAACACGTAGGCGACCTCGACCTCCTCGACCGCAAGCGCCTCGGCGACCGCAAGCGCGTAGATCGACCGCTGCACCTCGTAGTGCTCAGCTCGCTCAGCCGCATCGGCCCCGCCGAGCCGGTCGGTCTTGTAGTCGACAACCAACGGCGGCGCCCCATCCCGCTCGACCAGCAGGTCGATCGACCCCCGCAGCACCGTCCAACCAACTCCCAATAGCAAGGGCACCTCGGCCCGAACCCGCGTCGCCTGGGCTGAGATCTCCTTCCGCAACGGCGAGGAAATCCAAGCCCGCACAGGCTCGAGCAAACTGTCGAGCGGGGGCCGGGAGTGCCTCTCCGGACACTCAACCACGAGCCATTGGCGAGTG
>DASTAR010000047.1:0-2572 GCA_035712505.1 Solirubrobacterales bacterium | reverse complement strand
GTCTCCGCGGTCGCAGCGGGGAGGCAGATCTACGACAACATCCGCAAGTTCATCCTCTACATCTTCGCCCACCTGACGCCGGAGCTGACCCCCTTCATCGTCTTCGGCCTCGGCGGCGGCGCCATCCCGCTGCCGCTTACCGTCCTGCAGCTACTCGCCGTCGACGTCGGGACCGAGACGCTGCCGGCGCTCGCCCTGGGACGGGAGAAGGCCGAGCCGGGAATCATGCGCCGCCCACCGCGCCCGCGCTCGCAGAACATCATCACGCGCGGCATGCTCTTCCGGGCCTGGGTCTTCCTCGGCCTGATCTCGGCCGCGCTCGGCATGGCGGCCTTCTTCTACGTGCTGACCCGCTCGGGCTGGAGCCCAGGCGACCCGACCGGCTCCGGTACCCAGCTTCACCACGCCTATCAGCAGGCGACGACGATGACCTTCTTCAGCATGGTTGCCTGCCAGGTGGGCACCGCCTTCGCCGCCCGCACCGAGCGTGCGTCGCTGCGCTCGATCGGGGTCTTCAGCAACCCGCTGTTGCTCTGGGGAATCGCCTTCGAGCTCGTCCTGGCCGCGATCCTGATCTACGTCCCTGTCTTCCAGGACCTGCTCGGCACCGCCGCCCTGCCGGCGAAGGACCTGCTCCTCGTAGCCCCCTTCCCGTTCATCGTCTGGGGAGCCGACGAGCTGCGGCGCTGGCGCCTTAGGCGCCTGGAGCGAGGATCTGCGTGCCGGCCTCGCCCCGCACTATCTCGACAGCCCTCGTGAGGCCGCCGATCGCGGCCCGGCGCCCGGTCGCCTCGACGAATCGACCGGCCGCTTCGACCTTCGGGCCCGCGCCGAGCGCCCGCTCATCCCCCCCATCCCAATCGAGCCGGACCGCGTCACCGGCCGTCAGCATCACGAACAGATCGGCATCGAGGCGCCGCGCCAGCAGGGAAGCCGTGAGGTCGTTGTCGACCACGGCCTCGATGCCGCGCATGGTGCCGTCGCCGTTGAGCGTCACGGGGATGCCGCCGCCCGCGCAGATCACGAGCACCCCGGCGTCGATCAGCGTCCGCAAGCTGCGCATCGCGACGATCGCCTGCGGTTCGGGCGAGATCGGCTTGAAAGGAGCCTCGAAGGCCCGGTCCCCGGGGCTGACGACCACCTCGGACAGGACGGTCACCAGATCGCGGTCCGGCAGCGCGTTTCGCAGCGCCAGCTCCAGCAGGAAGCCGACCATCCCACAGGGACTGTTTTCGTGGGTGACCACCAGTTCGTGCTCCTCGGCGAGGGCGGCCAGGGCCACCGCCGCCGCCTCGACGTTGCTTTGCTGGGCCAAGGCATCCGCGGGTTCCCCGCGTTCGAGCAGAGCGCTCCCACCCAAGGCGACAAGTACTCGCATGAGTCACAGAGTGGCCGGTGCGGGGACTGCTTCCATCGGGCCAAGCCCACACTTCGATGTGCGGCTCCAACCCCGAGGCCGTGGCAGACTTGGCGAAGCACGGGAATGGAGGGCAAGCGCGAGATCACGGTGGTCCTGGCCGACGATCACAACGTGATCCGGGTCGGCCTGCGCACCATGCTGGAGGCCGAGACCGACCTGCGGGTGATCGGCGAGGCCGCGGACTCGGCCGGCGCCGCAAGACTCGCCCGGGATCGTCGTCCCGACGTGCTGGTGCTCGACCTGCACATGCCCGGGGCCGATCCGGCGCGTGACATCCAGCGACTGCGAGCAAGCCTGCCCGACACCGCGGTCGTGATGCTGACGATGCAGAGCGATCCCCGCAAGGCGCGGGAGCTGCTTCGTGCCGGTGCCGCCGGCTACGTGCTGAAGCAGGCGGCCGAGCGCAAGCTGACCGAGGCAATCAGGATCGCGGCGGGCGGCGGCTCCTACATCGACCCCGAGCTGGGTGGGGCGATGGCGAAGCTGGAGGCCGACCCCCTCGACGACCTCGGCGAGCGCGAGCGCGAGTTGCTGCGCCTCCTGGCTCTCGGCCACACCAACCGCGAGATCGGCGAGCAGCTCTTCCTCAGCGTGCGCGCGATCGAGGTCAACCGCGCCAAGCTGCTGGAGAAGCTCGGGATCGAGTCGCGGCCCGACCTCGTCCGCTTCGCGATCGACAACGGCATCATCGAGACCAGCGGCGGCGGCGCCCCCGGTTAGCTCGCGTTCACCGGGACGAAGGCGGTCACCTCGGTTCCGCTCTCGGCCTGGGAGCGAAGCTCGATCTCGCCGCCGAGCAGTTCGATCCGCTCTCGCATTCCAAGCAGCCCGCGGCCGGCGACGGCGGAGTCGGGGTCAAACCCGCAGCCGTCGTCCTTGACCGCGATCCTCACCTGATGGTCCACGAGACGGCCCGAGACGCTGACGTTCGCAGCCGAGGCGTGCTTCAGCACGTTGTTCAACGCCTCCTGTACGAGTCGGTAGACGGCTCGCTCCTCCTCGCGCCTCAGCTTCTCGCCGATCTCGATCTCGGTCTCGATCACGAACCCCCCGCGTGCCGAGTATTCCTCGGCGAGAGCCCGCAGAGCGCCGGCCAGGCCGAGGCGCTCCAGCGAGGCGGGGCGCAGGTCGTTGATCAGCCGGCTCAGCTCG
>DASTAR010000046.1:0-5024 GCA_035712505.1 Solirubrobacterales bacterium | reverse complement strand
GACGAGCAGAAGCGCCCGAACAGCTTCCTCGCACGCTCGAACCCGAAGGACGTGGCTCGCGTCGAGGACCGCACCTTCATCTGCTCGCTGCGCGAGGAGGACGCCGGCCCGACCAACAACTGGCGCGCGCCGGCCGAGATGAAGGAGACGCTCAACGGGCTCTTCAAAGGCTGCATGAAGGGGCGGACGATGTACGTCGTGCCCTTCTCGATGGGCCCGCTCGGCTCCGACATCTCCGAAATCGGCGTGCAGCTGACCGACTCCCCCTACGTCGCCGCCAGCATGCGGATCATGACCAGGATGGGCAAAGGCGCCCTCGACGTCCTCGGCAGCGACGGCGGCTTCGTCCCCTGCGTCCACTCGGTCGGGATGCCGCTGGGCGAGGGCGTCGAGGACGTCCCTTGGCCCTGCAACGGCGACAACAAGTACATCGTCCACTACCCGGACACGCGCGAAATCTGGTCCTTCGGCTCCGGCTACGGCGGCAACGCCCTGCTCGGCAAGAAGTGCCTGGCGCTGCGGATCGCCTCGGCGATGGCCCGCGACGAGGGCTGGCTGGCCGAGCACATGCTGATCCTCAAGCTCACCTCCCCCGAGGGCGAGGTCAAGTACCTCACCGGCGCCTTCCCGTCGGCCTGCGGCAAGACCAACCTCTCGATGATGGTCCCGACCCTCCCCGGCTGGAAGCTGGAGACGATCGGGGACGACATCGCCTGGATGAAGTTCAAGGAGGACGGCCGCCTCTACGCGGTCAACCCCGAGGCCGGGTTCTTCGGCGTGGCTCCCAACACCAGCCACAAGACCAACCCCAACGCGATGGACACGATCGAGCGCAACACCATCTTCACCAACTGCGCCAAGACCGACGACGGCGACATCTAATAAAAAAAAATGACCGGCGAGCCGCCCGCCCACGCGACCGACTGGCACGGCAACGACTGGACGCCGGAGTCCGAGACGACCGCCGCGCACCCGAACGCCCGCTTCACCGCGCCGGCCTCGCAGTGCCCGTCGATCGCGCCGGAGTGGGAAGACCCCGCCGGGGTGCCGATCGACGCCTTCCTCTTCGGCGGCCGCCGCGCCACGGTCGTGCCGCTGGTCCAGGAAGCCTTCGACTGGGAGCACGCCGTGTTCATGGGGGCGACGATGTCCTCCGAGACGACCGCCGCCGCCGCCGGCGCGGTCGGGCAGCTGCGCTTCGACCCGATGGCGATGCTGCCCTTCTGCGGCTACAACATGGGCGACTACTTCGGCCACTGGCTGAAGATCGGCCGCCGCGAGGGCGCCCAGCTGCCGCGCGTCTTCTACGTCAACTGGTTTCGCAAAGACGCCGACGGCAAGTTCCTCTGGCCGGGCTTCGGCGAGAACAGCCGCGTCCTCGAGTGGGTCTTCCGCCGCTGCGACGGCGAAGCCGGGGCGGTCGAGACCCCGGTCGGGATGCTCCCGGCCGAGGGGGAGATCAACACCGAGGGCCTCGACGTCTCGGACGAGGACATGCGCGAGCTGCTCAGTGTCGACGAGGACCTCGTCCGCCAGCAGCTCACCCAGATGCAGGAGCACCTCGGCAAGTTCGGCGAGAAGCTGCCCGCCGAGATCAGGGCGCAGCTGCAGGCGCTGGAAGAGCGCCTGGGCTAGCCGCCGGGCGGAGCGGCGTAGCGCTCCAGGGCTTCCTCCCACGCTCGGACCGCGTCCTCCTCGCGGATGTGGCCGTCCAGCGTCGTTTCACGGGTGGCGTCGAACCGGGTGGCGTAGAAGTTGTGGTAGACGAGGTCGCCGAAGACGCTGCCGATGTCGCCGGGCCCGCGCTGGCTCGTCACATCGAAGAAGTGCACGTGGGGAGCCTCGCGCAGCGAGATGCTTTCGCCAACCTCCCCGGAAGCGTCGCGCGAGCCCTCCCGCGGAAGGTATTCGGAGCGGAAGCTGTGCCCCCCGCGCACGAAGCGCTCCGTCCGCATCGCCCAACAGCATGGGTGCACGTAGTCGCGGTTGAGGCGGGCCCCGGAGACGCAAGCGCCGCTTTCAAGTGGCTCGAGCAGCTCCTCGAGCCAGCCATCGTGGAGGGGGAACGCGTCGACATCGAGGGTGACCGCGTACTCCGTCTCGCAGCTGAGGACGCCGAGATCGAGGGCAAGGTCGTGTCCGAGGTTGGCGGGGAGCAGCAACCGGCGGAGGTCGGGACGGGAGCGCAGCCGCTCCCGCGAGCCGTCGACCGAGTGGTTGTCGACGACGAGGATCTCGGTATGCGGCGCGCTGCGCGCCGCGACCAGGTCGAGCAGTACCGCGAGGTGCTCCCAGGAGTTCCAGTTGACGGTGATCACCGTGGCGCCGGGGCGCAGCCGGTCGAGCCGCCTGGCGGCGCGGGCTCGCAGCGCCGGCAGTGCAAGCCGCCACCCGACTTCGCGGCCGAGGCGCTGTGCCCCCGGGAGACCTGAGAGGCGGGCGGTCATCCCGTGAAATGTAGGCCGCTGCCACGCCAGGGGCAAGGGCGGCTGCTATCGCTGGGCCGGCTCCGCTAGGCCGGGCGCAGGACGAACTGCCAGGCCCAGGGCATGACGCGCATCGGGCGCTCCAGCGCCCGGGCGATCGGCCTCAGCTTCGCCGGGATCACCTCGGGCGGGTAGTTGAACTTGCGCAGGAGGGCGAGCTCCATGCCGCCGCTGGCGGCGTCGCGGCGCAGGTGCTTGGGGGTGACGACGTAGAAGTCGTGCTCCCAGTCCACCGGCGAGAGCTTCCAATAGACGAGCTGCGCCCGGACCGGAAGCCAGCCCATGAAGGGGAGCCGGCTGTGAGACTCGATCGGGAAGTAGGGGTTGGGGATTTGGCCGACGACTATCCCCTCCGGGCGCAGCACGCGCCGCATCTCCGCGAAGGACGCCACCCGGCGCTCGGGGACGATGTGCTCGTAGACGTTTGCCAGCATCACGACGTCGAAGCTGTCGTCGGGGAACTCGAGGCTGTCCGAGCTGCCGGGCATCAGCTCGACGCCCTGCGGTGAGCGCTGGCGCTCCGATATGGCTGGGTCGATACCGGCCCAGTCGAGGCCCGTCAGGCTCGCGTAGCGGTCGGTGGTCACCCCGTTCTGGCAGCCGATGTCCAGGGCGCGGCTGGCACCCGCGGCGGCGTGGACGCTGACGAGCTCGGTCAGCGTCTCGGAGAGGACCCTGTTACGGACGTCCCACTCCTGCTCGGTCTGCAGAAGGCTCTTGCCGCGCGAGGGCGTCATCGCCTCATCGCCAGCGCGGCGGCCGGATGAACTGGGGCGGCAGGTTCGCGTAGAGGTTGGGCCTGTAGACGTGGCGGCTGATCCCGCGGGCGAAGGCCCGGGTCGCGCGCGGCGAGCTTTCGATCGGCCAATTCATCCCCTGGCTCTTTTCATCGAACCAGATCATGCCGCGCACCTTTGGGTACTGCCGGGGGATCACCCTCAGCGCGTTGGCGATCCAGCGCGACTTCGAACCCCCTCGCTCTTCGGAGGCGGTCTCGGCGATCAGCATCGGCTTGTGCTTGGCGATCCTCGCCACGCGCTTGTAGGTCGAGCGGAAGATCGCGTTGAACGACATCCAGCCGGCGGAATAGGTGGTGTCGCCCCAGTTGAACCCGTCGAGGCAGGTCCAGTCGACGAACTTGTGGCCGGGGTAGACGTCCTTCAGCGGCGTCAGCTTGCGGGTGAAGTCGACGTTCGGGCACCAGACCCAGTTGACGTTGTTCGCTCCGACCCCGGTGAAGATCCGGTGGACGTGGCGCCAGGCCTTGACGAATTCGCCCGGCTTGTTGCCGTTCACCCCCTCGTTCCAGGGGAACCAGAAGCCGTTCATCTCCCAGTCGAAGCGGAGGAAGAAGGGGTGACCCCAGTTGCGGGCGGCTTCGGCGAACCTGCGGATGTAGCCGTCCTCGCGGCCGGCGATCAGGTCCGAGAGCTGGAAATCGGGCTCGATCGCTTCGGAGGGGGTGGACTGCGACGCCCAGTTGTAAAAGGGGATCGCGCCGTAGGTGCGTATCCGTTCCAGCAGTTCGCCGGGGAATGCGTAGTACCGGCAGGGGGTCACGCTGCAATCGGCGAAGGGAGCGGAGATCGCCAGCAGCGACAGGCCCTTGCCGGCGTTGGCCTCGAAGTCGTAGAGCGCCTGCATGTCGTAGGGAGCCGGGGTGCCGGTGAGCTGCGTTCCGATCTGGGCACCCCAATAGAGCGGCCGGACCTTCCGCTTGGCCTCGGCTGGCGAGGAGAAGAGCGCGCAGCAGAGCAGGGCCGCGGTGACGGCGAGCGCGAGCATCGCCGCAGGCGTCACCGGATTCCTCTTGCAGTGCAGGGTCATCTTCTGGTTCGCTAACCCGGGGGTCCGTCGTTTGCTGCGACGGGCACCGAGCGATTCC
Organism: Solirubrobacterales bacterium; assembly: GCA_035712505.1. GTDB lineage: Bacteria > Actinomycetota > Thermoleophilia > Solirubrobacterales > 70-9 > VAYN01. The sequence continues at coordinate 653 of DASTAR010000046.1, read as the reverse complement.
TGCTCGGCGCGCCCTCGGCCTCTATGCGCCCTCCGGGGCGTTAGCGATCAACGGGGCGGTCCGATCGGGCTCTGGGTGATTCCTCCGTAGACGTTCGGCCGGTAGGCCTTGGGCCGCACGCCTCGCCTGAACGCCTTGAGCGTCGCCCGGCTGGCCTCGATCGGCCAGTTGATCCCCTGGGCGTACTGGTCGAAGTAGATCAGCCCCCGCACCCGCCGGTATTTCGTCGCCAGCAGCGAGAACATCTTCTTCAGCCAGATCGCCTTGGCCCGGCCGACCCCGTTGGAGCCCATCTCGCCGAGGATCATCGGCTTTTCCGGCGCCAACCGCTTGACGATCGTCGAGTAGCTGGACCAGAAGAGCTTGTCGAAGCTCGTCCAGGGGTGGGGGTTTTCCGGGGCGTTGCTCCAGTTGTAGCCGTCGAGGCAGGTCCAGTCCACGTAGGCGCGACCCGGGAAGTAGCGCGCCAGCGGCCCGAAGCTGTGGCTCCTGTCGGCATAGGGGCACCAGACCCAGGTCGCGTTGGTGGCCCCCACCGAGGTGAAGATGTCGTGCACCCGGTGCCAGGCGCTGACGAATTCCCCGGGCCGGTTGCCGTTCACCCCCTCGTCCCAGACGAACCAGTTGCCGTTCGGCTCCCAGTCGAAGCGCAG
>DASTAR010000045.1:0-7315 GCA_035712505.1 Solirubrobacterales bacterium | reverse complement strand
ACTGCGGCGGGGTCGTCGTTTTCTTCTTCGCCGACCGGGGTGTCGAACATCTCGGCGCGCCCGAAGAACTCGGTCTCGGTCGGGCCCGGCATCAGCGAGGTGACCGTGTCGGCGCCTTTCTCCTGCAGCTTGTAGGCGCGCAGCTCGTTCAGGAGGCCGATCCCGCGGCCCTCCTGCGAGAGATAGAGGAGGACGCCGAGGTCCTCGCGGGCGCACTCGACGCCGGCGGTGAGCTGGTTCAGCTCCCGCTGGGCCGCCTCGAGCTCCTCCTCCTCGGCGGTGATCAGGAGGTCGAAGCGCTCTTCGGCGGAGACCTTGGCGAGCTCGAAGCCGATGCCGCTCGATGCCCCCGTCACCACGGCGAACGGGCGCGGTTGCTGGTAATTCATCCTGGTGCCTTCCCTAGCTGTGCGTTGGGTGTCAACTCCCCCGGGGCGCGGAAGGCGAAACGGGAGGAAGAAGCTGGTGGCTCATGCGGTGAGTTGGATTACTTCTTTCTCTATCTGGCGGCGGGCCTTGGCGGTGAGGTTGCCGTTGGTGGAAGCTGGGGGCTTGATCGTCACTCCGTCGCGGTAGCGGTCCAGGACTCTCGGGTCGATGTAGGAGGCGCGGCAGACGGCCGGGGTGTTGCCGAGGGCTTCGGAGACCCGGTCTACGGCTCGCTTGATCGCTCGCTTGGCTGCTGCCTCGGAGCGGGGCGGGTCCTCGCCGGCCAGCTCCACCGCTGCCAGCACGGTCCCGTGCCAGGTGCGGAAGTCCTTCGCCGTGAAGCGGTCGCCGATCTGCTCGTGGATGTACTCGTTGATTTCGTCGGAGCGGACGTCCCGCCACTCCCTGCCCTGCCGGTAGGCGAGCAGGTCCTCGGGGCCGCTGCGCCGCCGGTACATCGCCTCGAGCGCCCGCCGGGCGGCGGCGTCGCGGATCGACTGGATGCGGCGCTGCCCGCTCTTGGCGGGAAAGTCGAAGACGACCTCGCTCCTGCCGACGGTGACGTGCTCGCGCCGCACCGTGGCGAGGCCGAAGCTCTCGTTTTCCTCCGCGTAGACCTCGCCGCCGACGCGGAAGAAGCCGAGGTCGAGGAGGCGGACGGCGCAGGCCAGGGCGCGCTCGCGCGGCATCCCGGCACGGCGCAGGTCGGCGGTCACCGCCCGCCGCAGCTTCGGCAATTCGAGGGCGAATTCGCGCACCAGCTCGAACTTCCGTTCCGCCTGCCGCTGCTGCCAGCGCTCGTGGTAGAGGTACTGCTTGCGCCCCGCTTCGTCGTATCCGGTCGCCTGGATGTGGCCGAACGGGTCGGGGCAGATCCAGACGTCCTTCCAGGCGGGCGGGATCGCCAGCTGCCGGATCCGCTCCAGCGTCTCCTCGTCCTCGATCGGGGTCCCGTCGCAATCGCTGAAGGAAAAGCCGCGGCCGCGCCGCACCCGCCTGATCCCCGGCCCGGCGCAATCGGCCCGCCGCAAGCGCCCCCGCCGAGGAGCGGGAGTGGTCGTGCTCACCAGCCGCTCCCCTCCGCGAGACCGCAAAAAACCCGAATATCTCGGGTCTCTTGCGGTCTCGCGGGTCCGCATTTCATCTGGCCGCCTCTTTCAGGCCGGCGGCGAGTCCCTCGAGGTCGGCGACGAAGCCGGCGAACTCCGCCTCACGCTCGTCGCGGCCGCGGAGGCGAAGGATCGCCGACGGGTGGATCGTCACCGCCGCCAGGGGCGCCAGCGAGGACTCCAGCGGCTTGCCGCGGTCCTTGGTCACTTTCACCTTCGGGCCGAACACCGAGCGCGCGGCGGTGGCCCCCATCGCCAGCACCGCCTCCGGCCGGACCGCCTGAACCTCGGCCTGGAGCCACGGCTTGCAGGCCTCGATTTCCCCGACGCGCGGCGTCTGGTGCAGCCGCCGGTTCCCCCGCGGTCGCCACTTGAAGTGCTTGACCGCGTTGGTGACGTAAGCCTCTGAGCGATCGATCCCCGCCTCTTCGAGCGCCCGGTCCAGCAGCCGCCCCGCCGGGCCGACGAACGGCTTGCCCTCCTCGTCCTCCTTGTCTCCCGGCTGCTCCCCGACCAGCATCAACCGCGCCGAGGCCCGTCCCGACCCGAATACGGTCTGCGTGGCGTCCTCGTACAGGGAGCACCCCCGGCACCCCGAAGCCGCCGAAGCCAGGGCGCCGAGGGTCAGCTTTTCGGGCAGAAATTCCGCGGCCGACGACATAAAGGCCACCTACCCAAGCGAAGCGGGGGGAGAAACCGGCCCGCTCAGGCCCTTAGACGTGGGCATGCCCCGCGAGACCGCAAGAAACCCGAATATGTCGGGTCCTCTGCGGTCTCGCGAGGGAGGCCGGGAGGCAGAGGCGCTGGATCGGGCGATCGCCGATTTGGCGCGGCGGCAGTACGGGGTGGTGTCGCGGCGACAACTGCTGCGGATAGGCGAGAAGGAGAAGGGGATCGAGTACCGGTTGGCGATCGGGCGTTTGCACCTGCTCCATCACGGCACCTACGCGGTCGGGCATCGGGTTGTACCGCGCGAAGGCCGATGGCTGGCTGCAGTCATGGCCGCTGGGCCAAGCGCCGTCCTCAGCCACTGGTCGGCCGCGGCCCTCTGGATGATCCGGCCGAACCAGCGGTCGGTCGTCGACGTGACCGCACCGCACAAGAGCCGGTCGTGGGACGGGATCAAGCGGCACCACAAAGCGCTGCCGGCTGACGAGGTGACCGTGCAAGACGGCATTCCGGTGACCACCGTCCCGCGGACGATCTTCGATCTCGCCGCGACGGAGGACGTCGACACCATCGCCGCGATGCTGCGGGAGTCCGAACACCGGAACCTCTGGGACGAGCTCTCCCTCCCGGACCTCGTCGGGCGCTACCCGGGCCGCCGCGGGGTGAACAAGGTCCGGCTCGCCCTCCAGCGGATCACCGAAGAGCCGACCGGCCGCAAGCGCAGCAAGCTCGAGGAACGGTTCGCGCCGTTCGTCCGCCGCCACCGCCTGCCGATGCCGCGCTTCAACAACTGGATCCTCCTCGGCGCCAGGCGCTACCAGGTGGACTGCCACTGGCCGGGCACCGGCCAGATCGTCGAGCTCGACGGCTGGGAAGGTCACGGCAGCAGGAGCGCCTTCCGCGAGGATCGCGAGCGCGACCGCCGCCTCGGGGTCGCCGGCTACTCCGTAACCCGCATCACCTGGAACCAGTTGCGAGACGAACCAGAGGCCATCGCCTCCGATCTTCGCGTGCTGCTTGGAATAGCCGACTACTCGAATCCGTAGCATCCGAGCCGCAGATGCCGGAACCCGTCAAGCGCAACCAGCGCTACATGCCTGGGCTGGACGGGCTGCGCGCGATCGCCGTCCTCGCCGTGATCCTCTTCCACCTCGGCTTCGACTGGGCGCCCGGCGGCCTGCTCGGGGTCGGGATCTTCTTCACCCTCTCCGGCTACCTGATCACCGACATCCTGCTCTCGCAGCTGGGCCAGCGCGGCAAGATCGACTTCCTCCGCTTCTGGGGCGCCCGCGCCCGGCGGCTGCTGCCGGCCCTGTTCGTGATGCTGGCGATCGTCACCGCCTGGGTGACGATCTTCGGCCCCGCCCAGCCCGACCAGTTCCGCAAGGCGGTCGCCTCCTCGGTCGTCTACGTCAACAACTGGGAGCAGATCCTCGCCAACGTCTCCTACTTCGCCCGCTTCGCCCCGGAAGGCCCGCTCAACCACCTCTGGTCGCTCTCGGTCGAGGAGCAGTTCTACATCTTCTGGCCGTTCCTGCTGCTGATCGGGGTCAAGCTCGTCCACGAGCGCCCGCTGCCCTCCGGCGTCCGCCCGCGCCTGGCGCTGCTGACGATCGTCTTCGCCTGGATCTCGATCATCGAGATGGCGGTCCTCTACCACCCGAGCCTCGACCCGTCCCGCATCTATTACGGGACCGACACCCGCGCCGCCGGCCTCCTCTTCGGCTGCGGCCTGGCGATGGTCTGGCCGAGCCGCCGCCTCAGCAGCCGCATTGCCCCGCAGGCGCGCAACCTGCTCGACGGCCTCGGCGTCCTCGGCCTGGTGATCGTCGGCCTGATGATCTGGCAGGTCGGCGAGTTCGACCGCTTCCTCTACCAGGGCGGCTTCGTCGTCCTCTCGCTGGCGACGGTGCTGGTGCTGATGCCGCTCACCCACCCGGCCTGCCGGCTCGGCAAGGTCGTCGGCGCGCCGCCGCTCCGCTGGGTCGGCGTCCGCTCCTACGGGATCTACCTCTGGCAGACGCCGATCATCGTCCTCACCGGGCCCGGCAGCCGCCCGCCCGAAAGCCTGCTCGGCAAAGCCCTGCAGGTCGCAGCGATCTTCGCGATCGCCGGCCTCTCCTGGCGCTTCGTCGAGGAGCCGATCCGCCACGGCGCGATCGGCCGGTTCTTCGCCCGCCGCCGCGCGGTCGGCTGGAAGTGGGACGGATTCGCGCCGCCGATGCGGGTCGCGATCGTCTCCGCGGGCCTGATCCTCGTGGTCGCCGCCGCCGGCATGGCCGGCCTCAACTCGAGCGCGGCCGAAGGCAACGCAGTCCGCGTCGAGGAAGCCCGCGCCGCCGGCACGACGAAGCCGCCGCCGCTGACCAGGGCCCAGGCCGAAGACTCGACGAAATCGTCGTGCCGGGCGGTCGTCCACATCGGCGACTCGACCTCCGAGGGCCTCGACGACCCCGAATACCTGCCGAACGAAAAGGAGCGGATCCCCAACCGCTACGCCGAAGTCGGCGTCAGGGAAACGCACATGGAGGTGCAGGGTGCGCGCTCGATCGAAGAGCGCTTCGAAGGCCAGCCGAACGCCCAGGAAGTCGCTGCCGCCTGGAAAGCGGAAGGCTACGAAGGCTGCTGGGTGCTGGCGCTGGGGACCAACGAGGCGGCCGACGTCGCCGCCGGCTCGACGATCGGCCTGCGCGAACGGATCGACAAGATGATGGCGATCATCGGCGACGAACCGGTGCTCTGGGTCAACGTCCGCTCGCTGGTCCCGCCCGGCGACCCCTACTCCAAGCAGGGGATGGTCGAATGGGACGAAGAACTGGTCCGCGCCTGCGCGACCTACCCCGACATGCGCATCTACGACTGGGCCTCGGACGTCAAAGACGAATGGTTCATCGAAGACGGCATCCACTTCACCTCACCCGGCTACGCCGCCCGCGCCCAGCTGATCGCCCAGGCCCTCGCCCACGCCTTCCCGGAGAAAGGGGCGACCGAAGGCGGCCCCAAGCACTGCGTGGTCAGCTGATCCGAACTGCATCAAATTTCCGGGCTGGCGGGCCGGACATTTGATGCAGATCGCTACAGGCCGACGATTTCGACCGGCTCCGGCTCCCCCGCCGGCTCGAAGCCCATGATCCGGCCGTAGAAGTAGAGCTCGGATTCGAGGCAGCGCACATTGGTCTCCGCCTTGCGGAAGCCGTGCTGCTCGCCCTCGAAGGCGAGATAGGCGTAGGGGACGCCGTTGCCCTTCAGCGCCGCCGCCATCGTCTCCGCCTGGCTCGGCGGGACGATCTTGTCCTCGAGGCCCTGGAAGAGGATCACCGGCACCCGCAGGCGGTCGACGTAGTTGATCGGCGAGCGCTCCCGGTAAACCTCGGCCTGCTCTGGATACGGACCGATCAGCAGGTCGAGGTAGCGGGACTCGAACTTGTGGGTGTCACCGGCCAGCGTCACCGCGTCGGCGACGCCGTAGTAGCTGGCGCCGGTGGCGAAGGCGTCGTGGAAGGTGAGCGCGCAGAGGACCGCGTAGCCGCCGGCCGAGCCGCCGCGAATCGCCAGCCGTTCGCCGTCTGCGTCGCCCTCTGCGGCGAGGTAGCGCGCCGCGTTGACGCAGTCTTCGGTGTCGACGACGCCCCAGCTGCCGCGCAGCTCGTTGCGGTAGTCGCGCCCGTAGCCGGTCGAGCCGCGGTAGTTGACGTCGACGACGCCGATCCCCCGGCTCGTCCAGTAGAGGAACTCGCGGTCGAGCGCCGGGGTGGCGTGGGACGTCGGGCCGCCGTGGCTCTCGACGATCAGCGGCGGCAGTTCCCCCTCCGGCGCCTCGAACTCGGGATTGGCCGGCGGGTAGTAGAAGCCGTAGGCGACCTCGCCCTCTCCCTCGCTGCCGGTAGGGAACTCGATCGGCCGGGGTCGCGAGACGTACGCGGGGTCTACCGGGGTATCGCTCGACTCGCGCACCACCTCGGTCTCTGCGCCGGCGGCGTCGTAGACGGCGACCACCGTCTCTCGCTCGGGGCTCGCCGCCGCGAACGCGACCTTCTGCCCGCGGGCGAAGAGCGTCGGGTAGCCGAAGGAGGTGAAGGGCAGCCCCAGGTCGGTCGGATCCCAGGCCTCGGGCTCGAGCAGGAAGAGCCGTTCCTCGCCACGTCGGCAGCGCACGCAGACGATCGCGCCGCCGTCGAGGAAGGCGTAGGTGGCGCCGCCGAAGAGCCATTGCGGGTGGGCGAAGTCGGCTTCCTCCTCGGTCAGCTGCACCAGCGCCCCCTCCTCGCCGCTCAGCTCGGTACCGGGCTCGCGCGCCCGGTAGAGGTTCCACCAGCCGTCGCGGTCGGAGGCGAAGTGGAGGCGACCGTCGGGCCCCCACTCGGGCTGGAAGATCGACTCCTCCGGTCCGCCGGCGATCAGCCGCTCCTCGCCGCTGTCGGAGAGCGGCGCCAGCCACAGCTCGGTCCCGTCCCAGGGCATGTTCGGGTGGTCCCAGCAGATCCAGGCGAGCCAGGCCCCGTCGGCGCTGATCCGGGGCGAGGCGTAGAAGTCGCGCCCGCCCGCCAGCACCTGCGGCTCCGCGGAGCCGTCGAGGGGCAGGGAGACGATCTCGTTCACCGGTTCGGGCTCGGCGTCGCGTTCGCGCACGCAGACGACCGTGCGGCCGTCCGGCGCCAGCCGCATGTCGGCGTAGCGCAGCGCCCCCGGCTCCCCGGGCTGCGGCGAGATCGCCACCGGCGCCTCCCCGAGGCGCTGCCGGTAGAGCCGCTGGTCCTCGAAGTTCGCGAACAGGACGAGGTCGGGCGCCGCCAGGTGCCAGGCGCCGCCGCCGTACTCGTGGACCCGGGTCCGCACGTACATCCCCGCCGGCGTCACCGTCTCCGGCTCGCCTTCCGCCGGGCGGCGCATCAGGACCACGCGGCCGGCCTCGTCCGGGCGCCCTTCGGCCCACCAGACCGCCCCGTCGGCGGCGATCGCCGGCGCCGTCAGCCGCCGCCCGGAGCCGGCCACGCTCGCCGCGTCGAGAGGCGAGGGCCAGGAGCCGTAGGGAGCGACCGTCGGCATCGCCGCAGTCTAGGAGGGATTGGCCACCCCCTCCCAGACAGGAGTCGTCCCCGGTATCCGGG
>DASTAR010000044.1:0-4091 GCA_035712505.1 Solirubrobacterales bacterium | reverse complement strand
CCTCCCCAGACACCACTCGCCAATGGCTCGTGGTTGAGTGTCTGGGGAGGGTCACCCCGCCCCCTTACCCGGGCCGTCAGACTGGCGCTGGATGGGGGTCTTGCTGACGCTTGTGTTGATGGTGGCTGGCGCGGGTGTCGGCGTTGAGTCGGAGAGGAGGCGGCCGAAAGAGGCGGTGGCGCTGGCTCGGAAGTTGTTGCTGGTGATGCTCTATGTGCTGGTGCCGCCGGTGATCTTCTTCAACCTCGCCGCCGCCTCGATCAGCGTGGACAACGCGGTCGGAATCGGGATCGCCCTCGTCAACGTGTTGCTGGTCGGGATCGCGGTCTGGATCGTCGCCTCACGACTGCTGCGTTTCAGCCGGCCGCAGACGGGTGCGGTGATCTGCGCTGCGATCGCCGCCAACACGACCTACCTCGGCTACCCGCTGACGGTTGCCCTGCTCGGCCGCGACCACCTGTCGACCGGCGTCCTCTTCGACGTCCTGGTCAGCGGGCCGACGCTGATGCTGGGCGCCTTCGGCGTCGCCGCCGCCTTCGGCACCCGCGCCGGCGAGGGAATGCGGGCGCGTGTCCGCACCTTCTTCACCCGTAACCCGCCGCTCTACGCGGCGGTCCTGGGGCTGCTGGCGCCGAAGGCTCTGGCGCCAAGCGTCCTCGTCGACGCGTCGCAGATCCTCGCCGTGGCGATCCTGCCGCTTGGATTCTTCGCCGTCGGCGCCACCCTCGCCGAGGGGGCGGAGCACGGCGAGCTGCCGCTGCCGCCGCCGCTCACCGCCCCCGTCGCCGTGGCCACGATCGGCCGCCTCGCGCTCGCTCCCGCACTGCTGATGCTCCTAGCGGCCCCCTTCATCGAGCTCCCCTCCGCCTACCGCCTGATGTCAGCGATGCCGACCGGCATCAACGCGCTCGTCGTCTCCCACGCCTACGGCCTCGACAACCGCATAGTCGCCGAGACGATCACCTGGTCCACCGCGATAGTGATCGTCGCGGCGCTGGCGTCGCTGTTGTTCTAGCGTCGATTGATCCTCTCTTCGAGGTGATCGAACCTTCGATCCATTCGCTCTTCGAGTCGCTGCTCCACCCAATTTATTCGACTTTCCAAGCGGGAGATTGCCTTACTGGCCCGACGGGATAGATCTGAAATCCAGCTACCCAGTTCCGAGAAACGAACCTCCTCTGAATCCATATCTCCTCCTACTCAAAGTTGCGTTGCAATAAGCCCAATCAAGGCCGCCGTCATCACGCCGCCTAGCTGGAGCAGCGTTCTCTGCAAGGAGTCAAAACGACCGTGCAGCGCTCGCATGTCAGCGTCGAGCCGTGCAAACCCCTGATCCACTTTCTTACTCAGGTCATCTAGTCGCTCGTCGGTCCAGCTTTCTCTCATGCTCATGACGATAACGTAGCAGACAATATGTTACGTAACTGAAGCATCTCTGTAAATTTTCTGCATGCTCCACCACGTCGGGATCGAGATGAGGCCAGCCGACATCGAGGCGGCCGCCGGCTTCTTCGAGCTGCTCGGGTTCGCGCGGGTCGAGCCGCCGGAGACGCTGCGCAAGTACACCTGGCTCGAGCGCGACGGGACCCAGGTCCACCTGATGCCCGAGGAGGAGCCGACGGTGCCTTCGCCCGGGCACCTCGCGGTGGTGGCCGAGGACTTCGAGGCGACGGTCGCGCGGGTGCGTGAGGCGGGGTTCGAGGTCGAGCCGAAACGCGAACACTGGGGCGTGCCGCGGGCGCTGGCGATCGCTCCCGGCGGCCACCGGGTCGAGCTGATGGCGGCGCCGCCGGCGCCTCGGGCCTGAAGCGGCGCTACTCGCGCTGCTTGCGCTTGCGCCTCTCCGGCACTTCGCCGGAAGCGGCCTCCCCGTCGGCGGCGCCTGCCCCTTCCCCCGCGGAGGGCTCGAGTTCCGCCGCCGCCCGCTCGCCGGGGGTCTGCCAGGGCACCGCCTTCCCCTCCTCCCACGCCGGCGGCCTGCCGCCCGGCAGGAAGCCGAGGAAGAGCAGGCCGAGGTAGAAGAACCAGACGATCGCGAAGATCACGAAGCCGATCAGGACGGCGATCCCAAGCGCCATCCCCAGCGATCCCCAGAAACGGCTGAGCAGGCCCAGGCGCATCGCCCAGAGGCACGTGTAGAAGAGGCCGATCGCGAGCAGCAGGCCGCCGGCGAGGCTGACTATCGTCGCCGCGGGCGTGAGCGAGGCGTCGCTGATCGCATGGGTGGCCGCGTCGTCTTCGCGCTTTTCCTTTTCGCAGGCCGCGAGGGGCTTTTCGCCTTCGCACTTTTCCTTCGCTTCCTTGGCCGAGATCGTCGGCTTCGCTTCGCCGGCGACGAAGTGTTCGGCCGCTTCGATGCGCGCTTGCCCGTAGAGGACGGTGCCGACCGCCACCAGCAGCGGGGCGGCGATCAGCAGCGCGACCATCGCCGGCTGCACCCGCTCGCTGCGGGCGCGAACGGCGCGGAAGAGGTAGACGAGCGGGATCGCGAAGAGCAGGAAGGCGAGCGCCGGCATCAGGCTGGTCAGCGTCACGTTTCCGGTATGGACGTCGACCGAGCGCAGGGCGTCGGCTTCGCCGCTGCCGCTGACCGAGCTGACGAAGCCCTGCAGGATGATCAGGAGGACGGCCAGGAACGCGGCCAGCGCCGCCGGCAGTGCCCAGCGCGCCTCCCTCTCCCGGACCTGCTCTGGGTTCACGCCGCGTACGCTATCCGAGGAATGGAGCAGACCGAGGCCACCCCTGTCGTTCCGCTCGAGGCCGGCGCCGGCCCCGAGAACCCGCCCTGCCCCGCCTGCGGCGAGCCCCTCTTCGGCTGGATCGGCTCCAAGGCCGGGCTGGACGGGCCGGTTCGGCGCTGCGAGAGCTGCGGGCTGGCGATCGCCGGCGAGCCCGGCGATGCAGAGGCTGCCCTGCGCGAGCTCGACTCGCTGCGCCGCGAAGACGCGCTGCGGATCGAAAACCGCGCCAGCTTCGCCTGCGCGCTCGGCAGCGCCGGCTGGTCGGGGCTGCAGCCGGGAAGGCGGCATCTCTTCACGGTCGAGGCGGTGCGGCGCCTCGCCGCTCGGCGCGACCAGATCGTCAAGTCCGCCCGCTGGAGCCCTCTCGCCGGCCTCGCCGGCACCTGGCAGACGCTGCTCAACAGCGTCACCTTCGGCCACAATGTCGCCCTGGCGGCCCTGCGAGACCTTCCCGGGATGCAGGCGCCGAAGTCCTGGCAGCGGCGCATCGACGCCCTCGCGAGCATCGTCCTGGCGATCCCGGCGCTGGCGATCGCGGTCCCGGTCGAGCTCGCCGGCGGCCTCACGCGCCACGGCGCCGTGATCTCGATCAGGCTCGAGCTCTTTTGACGTTCTCCTGAGGTCTCTGGACCAAGCAGTTCAAGGACGCAGGGAGCCTGAATAGCGGGCGCTATTCAGGCGACTGAGGACGCCGAAGCGCGCCGGTCCAGGGGCCTCAGGAGAGGCCTTCCCTGGCCTCGCGGACCAGGGTCACGGCCTCAGGGAAGAGGACGCGGATCGCGTCGCGCACCTGCATCGCCTGCTCGTCGGCGCTGCCGGCCAGGTCGAGGCGGCCGATCGAGGCGACGGTCATCTCGACCGCGAGCTTGATCGCGTTGTCGGCCCAAGCGACGCGCTGCGAGGACTGCATCTGCTCCGACAGCTCTTCCATGCGAGCGCGGAACTCCTCGGGGTCGCCGAACAGGTTGAAGCCCTCCATCCCCCCTCATGTAAGCAGAACCGGCACACCCCCGGTCGAGAATTGGCACTTTCTGCGCGCCATTCGTGCGCCCTGCCGCCCTAGCGTCAGCGACGATGGCCGGAAGGGAGAGCGAACGGGGGTCGGCGAGCGTCGAGCAGGCGGGCCTGGCGGCGCTCGTGGCGCTGCTCCTGACCGTCGCGATCGCGGCTGTGGCCGGCGGCGGCGAAGTCGACGCGGGACGGCAGCTCGCCGGCGCCCTCGGCCGCCGGCTCACCTGCGCGCCGCGGCTGCCTGACGCCTGCCGGCACCACGCCCTGGTGCCGGCCTACGGCTGGCCGCTCGCCCGCCTGGCCCGGGCACTGGCGCCGCGGCCCGAAGCGCTGGCCGGC
>DASTAR010000043.1:0-3116 GCA_035712505.1 Solirubrobacterales bacterium | reverse complement strand
CCCCGGCCCCTCCCAGCGGTCCTAATCACCGATAGCTGTGGGCGGGCATGGCGAGTGGGGCAGGCGGAGGTCGCGATCGGATGTGCCGGGCTACAGCCGCTGGACGACTGGCGGGGTCGGCGCGACGCCAATGGCCGCGAGCTGAGCGCAACGCTCATCGCTATCGCCGATGAGGTCGCGGCAGCTGCCGATCTCGTGCGCAGGAAGGACAGCCGGACGCCGGCCGTCGTAGTGCGCGGCCTCGATCGCCATGTCGGGCCGGAGGACGGTCCCGGCGCAGCCGCCCTCCGCCGCCCTCCGGGCCAAGATCTATTCCGCTAGTCGCGGTCCTTGCCGACCGCGTCCTTGACCTTGTCCGCCGCGCCCTCGACGCCGTCCTTGACGGCTCCGGTCGCCTTGTCGACCTTGCCTTCGCGCTTGAGGTCGTCGTCGCCGGTCAGGTCGCCGGCCGCTTCCTTCAGGCGCCCTTTCGCATCGTCCTTGTTGCGAATCTCGTCGCTCATGCCATCCCTCCGTCGGCTTCAGTGGACGCCATTCAGTTACCCAGAAGGCGGACCGCTCGAACTGCATCAGATTTCCCCCCTGGCAGGTAGGAAATTTGATTCAGTTCGGCTAACGCACCTGCAGGACGGCAGCGCCGCGGAACTTCCCGGCGCGTAGGTCCTCTAGCGCTTGGTTGGCCTGCTCCAAGGAGTAGGCGGTGGCCTCGGTGTGGACGGGGACCTTTGGCGCCAGGGCGATGAACTCCTTGCCGTCCTGCCGGGTGAGGTTGGCGACCGAGCCGAGGGTGCGCTCCTCCCAGAGGTCGGCGTAGGGGAAGGACGGGATGTCGCTCATGTGGATGCCGGCGCTGATGATCCGGGCGCCCCTGGCGCTCGCCCGCAGGGCCGCCGTCATCAGCGCCCCGACCGGGGCGAAGACGATCGCGCCGTCGAGCTCCTCCGGAGGCGTCTCCTCCGAGCCGCCCGCCCACTCCGCCCCCAGCCCGCGGGCGAAGGCCCGCGTCTCCGCGTCGCCCTCGCGGGTGAAGGCGAAGACGCGCCGCCCTTCGTGGACCGCGACCTGGCAGAGGATGTGGGCGGCGGCGCCGAAGCCGTAGAAGCCGATCCGCTCCGCCTCGCCGACCAGCCGCAGCGCCCGGTAGCCGATCAGACCGGCGCAGAGGAGCGGCGCCGCCTGCAGGTCCGGATAGCCGTCGGGGATCGGGAAGCAGTAGCGGGCGTCGGCGGCCGCCACCTCGGCGTAGCCGCCGTCGATGTCGAAGCCGGTGAACTCGGCGTTCTCGCAGAGGTTCTCGCGGCCGCTGCGGCAGTAGCGGCACTCGCCGTCGGTCCAACCGAGCCAGGGCACGCCGACGCGGTCGCCGGGGGCGAAGCGCTCCACCCCCTCCCCCAGCTCGCGGACGACGCCGACGATCTGGTGCCCGGGGACGAGCGGCAGCGTCGGCGCGGCCAGCTCGCCGTCGAGGATGTGGAGGTCGGTGCGGCAGACGCCGCAGGCGCGGACGTCGAGCAGGACCTGCCCGGGCCCGGCGCTCGACTCCGGCAGCTCGGTCAGCCGGAGCGGCTCTCCCTGCCTCTCCAGGACCATCGCTCGCATCTGGCGTCAGGCGGCCGCGGGCGCGGGCGCGGGATCGTATGTCTCGACGATCTCGTAGAGGGTCGTCCGCTGCGCGGGCTCGCGGCCCGCCGCCCGCGCCGCCTCGACGAGCTGCTCGACCTCCAGCCGCACGCCATGCTGGGAGCCGGCCATGCGGGAGATGTTCTCCTCCATCAGCGTGCCGCCGAGGTCGTTGACACCCCAGCGCAGCGCCTCGGTCGCCCCCGCCAGCCCCATCTTCACCCAGCTCGCCTGCAGGTTCGCGATGCTGCGCCCGAGCGCGAGGCGGAAGGCGGCGGTGTGCTTGAGGTTCTCCCGGATCGAGATCTCCTCGATCCCGTGCGTCCTCCCCAGCATCGTGTTGAAGGGGATGAAGCTGAGCGGGACGAACTCGGTGATGCCGCCGGTCCGCTCCTGAAGTGCCCGGATCACCCGCATGTGACGCGCCAGCTCCCGCGGCTCCTCGATGTGGCCGAACATCACCGTCGAGGTCGAGCGCAGGCCGGCGCGGTGGGAGGCTTCGATGATCTCGACCCAGCGGCCGGCGGGAAGCTTGTTCGGCGAGATCCGCTGCCGGACGCCGTCGTCGAGGACCTCCGCCGCAGTGCCGGGAGTCGAACCGAGCCCGCACTCGAGCAGGTACTCGAAGACCTCCAGCGGCCCCTTGCCGGAGCGCTCGCAAGCCCAGTTGATCTCCATCGGCGAGTAGGCATGCAGATGCAGCTGCGGCGCCACCTCCTTGGCCAGTCGCAGCCAACGGCCGTACTCCTCCAGGGTCAGGTCGGGATGGATACCACCCTGCATGCAGAGCTCGGTCGCCCCGAACGCGACCGCCTCCTCCACCCGAGCCGCGAAGTCCTCCTCCGAGACTTCATAGGCATCCGGCGAGCGCCGCCCCTGCCCGAACCCACAGAAGGCGCACCCGACCACGCAGACGTTGGTGAAGTTGATGTTCCGGTTGACGACGAAGGTGACCCGGTCACCCACCAGCTCCCGCCGCAGCTCATCAGCGGCAACCCGCATCTCCTCGATCACCTCGGGCCGCGTCTCGGCAAAGAGAGCAGTCAGCTCGTCCTCGGAAAGCTCCGACCCCTCCCGTCCCTTTTCGATCGCCCGCGGTGCCAGATCGGAGTCGATCTTCTCCTCCGACCGCCGTCCCGACCCTTTCCGCGGAATGAACGACCAGTACTTCAGCTTGATCACGTCCAGGACCCCCTGCTCCATCCACTCGGGGTCCATGTACTGCGGGTACACGCACAACCGCTCGGTCAGCGCAAACCCACGAGGCGCCAGCTCCTTCCGCACCTGGTGCGGCGACGGAAACGGCTCCTCGGGCGAGATGTGGTCGCCGTTAGCTGAGAGCCCGCCAAGATCAGTGGCTCCGGCCTCTACGAGTTCGGGCCACCAGTCCGACAGGTTCGGCGGCACCTGCACCCCGACATCTGGCATCAGACGCTTGCACTCCTGAATGAGGCGCTTGATCTCCTCGATCCCAACGGGGTTCGCCCACTGTGGCA
>DASTAR010000042.1:0-33845 GCA_035712505.1 Solirubrobacterales bacterium | reverse complement strand
GCTGAGGGCGGCGCCGACGCCGCCGACGGCTCCGGCCCCTGCCGCTCCGGCCCCTGCCGCTCCGGCCCCGGCGGCGCTCGCACCGGCGCTGCCGGTGCCGAGCCCGAGCTTGGAGGCGACGAAGCCCTTGAAGGCGATCAGCGGCCCGACCGGGAAGAGCGCCGCCAGCGCCTTCTCGTTGGAGCGGACCTGGGAGCGGAAGTCGGCGCACTCCTCGCACTCGCGCACGTGGCGGCGGACCGGTGCGGAGACCTTGCGGAGGCCCTCGGCCGCTTCGGAGAGCTCGACGCGGACCTCGCCGCAGGTCAGCAGTCGCGCCTGGCTGGCCTCGGCGAGCGAGATCCGCGCCCGCACCAGCAGCGACTTGACCGACGGGACCGTGGTCTCCATCGCGGCGGCGATTTCCTCGTAGGAGAGGGCGTCCATCTCGCGCAGCAGCAGCGCCGCGCGCTGGGTCTCGGGAAGCTTGTTGACATCGCTGAGGATCTGGCGGAACTCCTCGCGGTTGTGGACGCGCTCGGCGGTCGAGGCGGCGTCGACCTCGGGGACCATGTCCATCGATTCCTGCGCGTCGGCCTTCGGTTTGCGCAGGTAGTTGAGGCAGCGGTTGCGGGCGATCCGGTAGAGCCAGGGGCGGAGGTTGATCTCACGCTCGTCGGCGAGCATCGCCCGGTAGGCGTTGACGAAGACCTCCTGCAGGACGTCTTCGGCGTCCTCGGTCGAGCCCAGCATCTGGCGGCAGAAGCCGAGCAGGCGAGGCTGGTAGCGGTCGACGATCGCCTCGAAGGCGCCCGGGTTGCCGGAGCGGGCCATCGCGATCAGCCGCTCGTCACCCTGCAGCTTGAGCAGCGGCGAGCGGCGGGCGAGGAGCCCGCGGCGACTGGCATGCGTTAGAGCTGAAGCCTCCAAAGATCTCTCCCCCGAGGACTGGGTCTGATCTACAAGACACCGTAACAGCAGCCGAGTTGCGGCCCTACAAGATTTAGTGCCCGTTTAGAGCTCCGGAAAACCCGCAGCAGCAGGGAAAAAGCGTCAGCGCACGGACCTCGTGTCGACTTTGGTGCCCTGCGGGGTCAAAAAGTCGACATGGGAATGCCCGGAGCGGGACTCGAACCCGCAAGCCCCGTCAGGGGCAGCGACTTTTAAGGCCGCCGCGTTTACCGGTTTCGCCATCCGGGCCCGGCGATGGTAGCCCGAGGTGTGTCGTCCGTGTGAACGCGGTTGTCCCCGGTATGCGGGGACAACCAATAGGCTCCGCCGCTAATGGCCGAACACGGCGGCAAGCTCGTTGCTAAGGCGCTCAAGTCCCGCGGCGTCGACCATCTCTTCACGCTCTCGGGCGGGCACCTGTTCTCGATCTACGACGGCTGCACGGACGAGGGGATCGAGCTCGTCGACGTCCGCCACGAGCAGACCGCCGCCTTCGCCGCCGAGGGGATCGCCAAGGCGACCCGGCGGGTCGGGGTGGCGGCGCTGACCGCCGGACCCGGAGTGACCAACGGGATCAGCGCAATCGCCGGCGCCCAGGCCAACGACTCGCCGGTCTGCGTGCTGGGTGGCCGCGCACCGGAGCTGCGCTGGGGTTCGGGCTCGCTGCAGGAGATCGACCACCTGCCCTTCGTCTCGCCGCTGGTCAAGTCGGCGGAGACGGTGAAGGACCCGGCGCAGATCGCGCCGGTGACCGCCGCGGCGCTCGACCGCGCCGCCGCGGCGCCGAGCGGCCCGACCTTCGTGGACTATCCGCTCGACGTCGTCTTCACCGAGGCGGAGCTGGAGCTGCCGCCGGTACCCGGGGCGGGCGATGCGCAGCCGGCCGCGGGGGTCGAGGAGGCGGCGGCGCTGCTGGCGGCGGCGGAGCGCCCCGCGATCATGGCCGGCACCGGGCTCTACTGGGGCCGCGGAGAGGAGGAGCTGCGGCGGCTGGCAGAGGAGATCGGGATCCCTGTCTTCCTCAACGGGCTCGGCCGCGGCTGCCTGCCCGCCGACCACGAGCTCGCCTTCAGCCGCGCCCGCTCGACGGCGCTGCAGGGCGCCGACGTCGCCCTGGTCGTCGGAGTGCCGATGGACTTCCGGCTCGGCTTCGGCGGCAGCTTCGGGGAGGAGACCAGGCTCGTCCGCCTCGACGTCGCCGCCAACGCGCTGACCCGGAACCGGACGCCGGATGTCGACCTCGTCGGCGATGTGCGGGCGACCCTGGCGGCGCTGCGGGAGGCCGCCGGTGCGGGAGGGCCGCGGACGCGCCCCTGGCTCGAGCAGCTGCGCAACGTCGAGACCGAGAAGCGGGCGGCCGAGCAGGCCGAGCTCGACGACCCGCGCTCGCCGCTTCACCCGGTCCGCGTCTATCGCGAGCTGAACGAAGTCCTCGACCGCGACGCGATCGTCGTCGGCGACGGCGGCGACTTCGTCTCCTACGCCGGCCGCTTCGTCGAGACGTACGAGCCGGGCTGCTGGATGGACCCGGGGCCGTTCGGCTGCCTCGGCGCCGGGCCCGGCCAGGCGATCGGCGCCAAGGTGGCCCATCCAGACCGCCAGGTCTGCCTGCTGCTGGGCGACGGGGCCTTCGGCTTCGCCGGCATGGAGTTCGACACGATGTCGCGTCACGGTCTCGGCGTCGTCGGGGTGATGGGGAACAACGGCATCTGGGCGCTCGAGCACCACCCGATGCAGTTCCTCTACGGCTACTCCGTTGCGGCCAAGCTCCAGCCGGAGACCCGGTACGACGAACTGGTCCAGACGCTCGGCTGCGACGGCATCCTGGTCCGCGAGCCGGGCGAGCTGAAGCCGGCGCTCGAGCGCGCCTTCGCCTCCGGGCGGCCGACGCTGGTGAACGTCCTCACCGACCCCGAGATCGCCTACCCGCGCAAGGCGAACCTGGCTTAGGGCCGCCCTGAACAGCTCATGAAACGAGAATCGGCCGTCATCTCTGACGGCCGATTCAAGCGGCCCCTCAGGACGGGCAGGGGTACGTCTTCAGGGACCTATTTATTCAGTGGGCCCAGACGGCGGGAGGCGCCATGATGCGGCAATCGCCCAAGCCCTATATCGGGTTGCAAGGCGGAGCACTCACCCCGCCTCTAGCCCGGTGATCCGAGTATGTACGGCCGCGTCCTTTCGATCTACTCGACCGGACCGCGAGCTACCTAGAAATAGGTAGGTTCAGCCCCTGATATTAAGCCTTTGGTTTGGTCACTAGCCCATTTGGCCCCAGCGGATAGGACGCGCTGTCCAGCTAGTAAATCGAGGAATCTTTACGACTGGCGGAAATTGCAGTGCCGTAGAGGATGTCGTGCTCTGACACGGTGATCTTCTCGACCTCGAAGGCGCGCATCACCTCGACGAGGATGACGACGCCGGCGACGATCGTCGGCGCCCGGTCCGGGTGGAGGCCGGGGATCTCCACGCGCTCGGCGAGGGGGACCGAGGCGAGGCGCGAGAGCATGCGCTGGATCGACGGCAGGGCGAGGACGTGGCCGTGGACGCGCGTCGGGTCGTACGGCACGAGCTCCAGCTCGACCGCGGCCAGCGAGGTGGGGGTGCCGGCGACGGCGATGGCGTCCGCGACCTCGAGGCCCTCGCCCACGGAGGCGTCGATCAGGCCGCGAACGTCGGCGGCCAGCGCTTCCAGCTCGCCGGCGGTGGGGGGGTCGCTGGAGATGCAGCGCTCGCTGTGGCGGACGACCCCCGCCTGCAGGGAGTCGTGGAAGGTGACCTCGGAGCCCTGGCCCACGACGAGCTCGGTCGAGCCGCCGCCGATGTCGACGACCAGCGTCGGCTCGCTGGGCGGTGCCTCCGAGGTGGCGCCCAGGTAGGTGGAGCGCGCCTCCTCCTCGCCGTCGAGGACGCGGGCCGAGAGCGCGAACCGCTCGCGCAGCTCGGCGACGAAGGCGCTGCCGTTGTCGGCGTCCCGGACCGCGCTGGTGGCGATCGCATCCACCGTCTCGGCGCCGAGCTCCCCGATGATCCCGACGTAGTCGCCGACCGCCGAGCAGACGTCCTCGATCGCCTCGCCGGACAGGTGTCCCGACAGGTCCACGCCGCGCCCCAGCCGGGTCACCGTGCTCCGCCGCTCCACCTGCGAAACCACGCCGCCGGCGACATCCGCCACCAGCAACCGCGTCGAATTGGTCCCGATGTCGATCACCGCGACCCGTTTGGTCCCGTCGGCCACCCGGCCACTCTAGAGCCCCACCGACCTCCCAAGACCCCTGCGCAATCGAGCCCCCAGGCCCGCCGATCCCCTCCCGCCACCACCCACCTTGCTACCATCGACAGTCCGCCGCGGGGTGGAGCAGCCAGGTAGCTCGTCGGGCTCATAACCCGAAGGTCGCGGGTTCGAATCCCGCCCCCGCTATAGGACGAAAGCCCTGCAAAAGCAGGGTTTTTGTTTATCTGCGACCGCAGACAAAGGCGTGCAAAATCGGCCCTGGGGCAAGCCCTGGGGCAAGGTGAGGTCTGAGAGAGGTCGATTCCGGCCCTTGAAACGGGCCTCCGGTCCACCTACGGTCGCCGCCGAAATCGCAAAAGTGCCCCCGCGCTGCGGAAACAGCCGGGGGCGTGGCACAGGAAGGCAGGCTTCCCATGCAGGACCACCTTAAGGGCGCGAGGGACGAGCGCGCCATCACTACCTACGACGAAGACGATCGCCAGGAGGCGGCGATCCTTCGCCAGGTTCTGGAGCTTCATCCGGCGACGCTGACGATGGACGAGCTGGTCCGGGAAATGACCGGCGGCGGGACGCGGGAGTTCCCGGAGTTCGACGCGATCCAGCGCGCGGTCCGCGAACTGGCCGGAACGGGCCTCTTTCACCGCCCAGGGGAGGACGAGCTGGTCCGGCCGACCCGCGCCGCCCTCCGCTACTGCGAGCTGACCGGGGGTGCGGTCTGATGGCGAAGCACGACCCGAATCAGGCTCTGCTCGACGCCCTGCGAAACCCGCTGCGGCGAAGCCTGCTGAGGCGCTACATCGAGTCGGTCGAGATGCTGAGCCCGAAGGAACTGGCGGGCCTGGAGAAGAAGTCTTTATCCGGCGTCAGCTACCACGTCCGGGTCCTCGCGAAATGCGGCGCGATCGAGATCGCGGGCGAGCGGCGGGTGCGCGGCTCCGTCCAGCACTTCTATCTGCCGACCGATCGCGTCAAGAAAACGCCCTGGGTTCTTACGACCCTCGGCCTGGAGGGCTGAGCGATGGGTCGCAAACGAGGACCCCAGGCGATGGCGGTCGGCCGGCGCTTCGGCGAGAACCTGGTCGAGATGCGCGGTCGCGCCGGTCTGTCGCAGATCGGCACCGCCGAACGCGCCGGCCTCGACCGGACCGAGATCAATCTGCTGGAGCACGGCCAGCGTGTCCCGCGACTCGACACGATCGTGAAGCTCGCCGGGGCGGTCGAAGTGCAGCCGTGCGCGTTACTGAAAGGGCTGGCCTGGGAGCTCGACCCACCGGAGGAGGGATCGAGATGAGCGGCCTCGGCCTGGAAGACAAATGGGTCCTGAAAAAGTGGACCCTGGGCGAGCGGTTTGGCGCCAACGTGGTCTGGTTCCGCCGCCTGGCCGGGTTGTCGCAGGGAGAGCTTGCCGACCGGATCGGGATCAACCGCACGATCCTCAGCAGGATCGAGCGCGGGCACCGGCTGCCTCGCCTCGACGTGATCCTCAAGCTGGTCGCAGCCCTCAACATCGAGAACTGCGACCTCGTTCAGTGGATGTGGTGGGACCCGACGAAGCATCACCACTACGAGTCACCTTCGTCGGACAGCTCGGGCTGTGAAGTTCGGGACTTCCACCTCCCGGCCGGCTTTCGGATTTCCCCCGTCGGCTACGAGAGTGAGGAGCGGTTCAAGGACCGGCTCAGGCAGCGCATGGAAGACCCCGACCACCGCGCAGTCCTCGAACTGCTGCGCGACGACGCCCCGAAGGTTGCTCCCCGCGAGAAACCGGACGCGGCCTGGGTGCAGCGCACCGGGGAGGCGTTGAGGGCGCTTCGCGAGGAGCGGGGGCTGACCCGGCAAGAGCTCGCCGATCGCTCGCCGACCACCGCCGAGTTCATCGGGGAGATCGAGGAGGGCCGGTGCGCCGATCCCGGCCTGCGGATGCTGGAGGAGCTCTGCCGCGCCCTGAACGGGGAGGGCTCGGAGCTGTCGGC
Source organism: Solirubrobacterales bacterium (assembly GCA_035712505.1). Classification (GTDB taxonomy): domain Bacteria; phylum Actinomycetota; class Thermoleophilia; order Solirubrobacterales; family 70-9; genus VAYN01. Next base: position 27,707 of record DASTAR010000042.1, on the reverse strand, counting down.
TCAGATCGAGCCGGTGCGGGCTGCCCGAAAGACCGCCGTTCGGAAGGTGCTGGACGAGCTGGCCGAGCGCGACGCTCGCGCCGCCGAGGGGTAGCGGCGATGTCCCCGCGATCCTTCAAGCCGGACTCCTCGCTCCTCTCCCTTGGAGCGGTGGTCAAGGCGCTGCGCGCGGAAGCGGGCCTGACTCAGGAAGGGCTGGCAGCGCAGGCCGACATCGACCCCAGCTACGTCAGCCATATCGAGCGCGGAGACCGCAACCCGACCTGGGCCGCGCTCGGCAGGCTCTCCCAAGGGCTCGGAGTGCCGAGGTGGGTGCTGGTCAAACGGGCCGATGAGCTGGGGCGGGGATGATGGCGCGGACCCCGCCTCAACTGAGCCCTGAGCCGACGCTGGAGGAGCGGTTCGGCCTCAACCTCTGGCGCAGCCGGCGCCGGGCCGGTCTGTCCCAGGACGACCTTGCGAGCCTCGTCGGGGTGAGCCGGGCGGCCATCAGCCCGTTGGAGCGCGGGCTGCGTCTTCCCCGCATCGACACCATCCTCAAGCTCGCCGCCGGCATGAACGTCTCGCCCTGCGTCCTTCTGGAGGGGATGGAGTGGCGTCCCGGCCGCTACGTCGATGGAGACTTCTACGTCGAGCACCCGGCGGCGAGCCTGCGCAGGAGCGCCCGGTGTTGACGGCCGATCTCCAGATGCAGCTAGACGTGCTCATTGAGGTCCTTCGCGAGGACCCCGACGTGCTGACGCTCCAAGCGCTCGCTAGTCGAGTGCTGGCGAATCCCCGCAGTCTCGCCGGGGGCGTCGCGCTCGCCCGCGCCCTCCAGAAGCTGGACAACGAGGGCTTGGTCGTCAGCGACGGCCTCCTCGTGCGGGCAAGCCGACCGGCGCTGTACTTCAAGCACCTGATCGGCTCGGTCGCAATCGACGTGCAGAGGTCGGCGATATGACGAAGACCATGACCGTCCGGATTGAGGATGATCTGAACGACGAGATCAACACGGTCGCTCGCGCCGACGACGCTCCCGCCTCGGAAGTAGTCCGGGCCGCTCTTTACCACTACATCGCCGCTCGAAAGTCTGATCCGCAATTTCAAACTCGCCTCCGCGAGCTTCCTGGAGAAGGACACCGAAGTCATAGAGCGACTGGCTGCGGGCCTGGCTGGCTGATCCCGCGCGGGGCAACTCAGCCGTTGGTTGCCAGGTCAGGCACCCGTTTCACCCTTGGCGATCTGCTCCGGCGTCGGCTGAGGTTGACCCCTGCCGACGCTCCGCTCTCCATTTGCGGACACCTGCACACTGAGGACGTGCTCCGCCTCTGGTGCCGTCGGCGACCGGCCAGCGCGCACGCGGTCCCTGGCAGCTTGGTCGGCTTCTCGGGCAGCATCACGCCGTTCGCGTTTCGTGCGTCTGGCTCCTTCGACTTCCTCCGAGCGCATCGCCGCCGCTATGTCCTCAGCGGTTGAGAGAGATTTGATCTCGGCCTCCAAAGCTGCCCTTTCTGCCTCCAGCGCCTCTCGCCGGGCTTTGATCGGCTTGATGGCTGGACCTTTTGGCGGAGCGGGGTCACGATCGCGCTGAAAACTCTTGAGACGCCGCCTTTGGGGGTCGGTCGCGGTGCCTTCCTTCACCGCCTCTGCGGCCTCGGCCCGTTCCTCGGCGAGCCGCAGTTGATGCTGATGGAAGGCCAATGCCGAGCGCAATTCGGGCGAGGCCATACGCAATCTGCCCCCGATTTGACGCTCGCCCATGAGCGCCAGCGTTGCCGTCTCGAGCGCGATTTTCATCTCCAGCTCTCGTTGCTGGACACGCTTACCGCTGATCCAAGCCCAGCGGAGCTCTCGATCTTGATCCTTGAGCAACTTCGTGGCATAGACCGCATAGACCGAAAGAGCAAGGAAGGCGATGACGACGAGGGCGAAGGCGATGACGGGGAGGTTGAGGGCAGCAGCAACAGCCGCCGCGATGGTCACCCCAAGCGTTTTTAGGAGCGCTGCAGAGAAATACGTCTTCCCAAAGTCCACCAGCCGATGCCAGGCTTTGATGATACGACGCCGCGCATCCTGCTCCGCGAGTTTGTATGGATCGAGATCAGGCATTTGACAGATGGATTAGCAGACCGCATGGACAGGCGTACAGGGGGCACGACTAAGCGCCGGATCGATCGACAAGCTAAGGAGCATGGGAAAGGGCAAGCGACTTCGAGGCGAGCGCAAAGCGAAGTTGGAGCAGGAAGTCGAACGGCGGCTTCGTGCCAAAGAGGAGAAACGCTGCGCAGCCATAGAAGGAGCCCGCCTGGGGCGTCGCCGCGGCTGCTTGTTTTGCCGGCGAGGAGACGGGGGTTTTACGAGTTCCGAGCACATTTTCCCGGAGGCTCTCGGCAACACCAAGTTGCTACTTCCGGTGGGGGTTGTCTGCGACCGCTGCAATCACGGTCCGCTGGCCGAGGCGGACGAGGCGTTGTCACGATTCCTTCCGATCGACATGATGCGCACTTGGCACGGCATCCCGTCGAAGAGCGGCAAGCTCCCCGACTTCAACTTCGACAACGGAGCCTTGCGCTGCGTCCGCCCTGGCCATATTCATCTTCAACTCGACAGCTACAAAGGCCAACCGAAGGATTCCGGCGGTGCCAGTGCGCACGGCATGACCTTTTCGGCTCGGCGTAACGAGGGCACCCCGAGGCGCCTGCGGAACGTGCATAGGGCGCTGCTCAAGATGGCGCTCGAGTTCGCTTGGATAGACCTCGGGGAAGGCGAGGCGCTAAGCGAGGACTTCGATCACCTCCGCGAGCGGGTTCTAGATGGAGGGCACGGCGGCTATCTCGTGTTCCCCGAGAAGGTGGACCCTGCAGAGGAGATTTCTTTTCAGTACGAACGCCACGACGGCTTTGCCCCAGATCATCCGGTGATCGCGATGATGGGGACTTTCTGGGGATTCCCGCTCTTCACCGATAGCCACCACGTCAAACCCAGCAGGCCCGCTCCTCCCGGCTTAATCCTGCAGACCTTCGAGCCCATATCCCGACGCATCAGTTCCGAGCGGAAGGCCGCCTAAATCCTCGACCTCGGCTCGCCTAGTCTGGAGAAAGCCGTGCCCTCCTGCTGCGTGTGCTGCGGCGACAAACTGCTCTTGCGCAATGCGGAAATTCTCACGAGTGGTTTCCGCTCGCTCGCCCTGCTCTTTGACCACCCGTCTGACCTCGCGCCGCTCCGGGGTTCCTTGCTCTGCCGGCGGCTCCACCTTGATCGAGGCTCTTTCGTTGCTGCCGCAGACTGCGCCACGATCGGCGCCACCGCCACCGTGCCGGACACGGCTACGGAGACGATCGGCGACGGCGAGCATGGAGAGAGCGTAACCGTCTACCCGAGCTTCGCCAGCCCTAGCGGTATCCCAGCGTCTCCACCCAGCCCACGATGTCGCTGCCGTCACTCAAAATTGGGACCATGAAAGGGTCGAGAAGCTGGCGGGTTGCGGCGCGCGGGTCTTCCGCAAGCTCGAGGGTCTCGAATAGATCTCCAGACCTATAGAGATTCTCGGTCACCTTCGGAGCACCGGAGTTGAAGACGAGTCCCCCGGATGCCTGCCAGGAAACCGCGTCCAGCAGGCCGCCCAGCTCCAGGTCGACCCGCAGGAGCCCTGCTTCGGGCAAAGGAGCAAAGAAATGACCGGCAATGCTGAGCAGCACCATCGTCTCGACCGCCCAATGGCTCTCGTGGGCGCAACGTGCGTCTTCCGTGGCATCTGGCTCCAGCCCTGCCGCCAGGTCGATCGTCACCGTGAATGAGAATCCGGCCCCATAGCTGTACATGCCCCCCACCATCACCGAGAGCGGAGAGGAACCTTGAAGGAAGGTTCCCGCGCGCCAGCCGAGAGTGCCGGCGGGTTCCCAGCTCCTCAACAAGTCAAATGACTTTGGGTGGAAATCCTGATGGATGAATTTCTGCGTCGTCGAGGCGGCCTCCTCAACTGCTACGTGCAGCGGCTCCCGGAGGTGAGGCTCTTGAGGCGAATGCAGAAACCCTGGCGGTCGCACATGGAGCCGCATCAATCCAACCGCCGCTCCACCCAGGTCTAGCCGGACTCCAGGTGGCAATCGGTGGCCCTCTATTCCGGCCTGTGCTTCGTTCTGCTGGCGTAGTTCCCAGCGCCTCAGATAAAGCGCCTCAATCTCGCGCTCGTTCAGGTAGCGAGTGGTTGCGCCTGAGCGGGCGGGAAACCGGCCTTCGTATTCGTGCGGAGCAGACCACGAGGCGGGAACTGCGATTACGAGGGCACCTTTGGCGTCGCCCTCGCTCTTGCGCAACGGCATGATCTCGACCGGAAGAGCTGGGGTGACATTTGCGTCAAGCACCTGTTGCACGCGCTCCATCGCTCCTCCCAGCTCGATCGGGGAGAGGCTGCTGGCGACGCCATCGGTCTCGTCAATGCCGATCACAACGACCCCGCCGCCGACACTCATCGCTGCTGCATCCTTGGCGAGATCTCGAATCTTCTTACTTGGGGGCAGCGCGGACTTGAAATCGAGGCGGTCGCTCTCGATCTGCACGCCGATGGCAAGCTCTAGGTCGGCCCACGTCCGAGGAATCCACATGGGAGCGAGGTTAGTGACTCCACACTCAGCGCCGAGAGCGCCTAGCTGCGGCTATCCGGTGCTTGGAATGCGTCGATCCGAATCGGCGACCCTCTTCAAGGAAGTCGGTAGGCGCTTGAAGCTCCCGTCATCCGGCTCGACGTACTGCTTGCGCTCGAGGCGAGGAATTTGCGCCGAGATCAACAGCGGCGTCGATGAGATCGCCAACCTTTCGCCATAGTCACGGAGAACGAGCCCCTGTCGGGGGTAGGGGCTACTCCACGGGACGCGGACGGCTCCGCTCGGCGTAGGCGTCCCGTTGGGCGCAGGCCAGTTGGTCCGCGCGCTCGTTCAACGGGACCCCGGCGTGACCGGGAATCTGCACCCATTCCACGTCGCGACGGTCGACCTCGGTGAACAGCTCCTCCCACAGGTCGGGGTTCTTCACCTTCTTTCCGTCCGCCGTCCGCCAGCCGTTGCTTTGCCAGCGCTCAAGGCAGCCCTGGAAGTTCTTCATCACGTAGGTGGAGTCGATGAAGACGCACACGCGGGCGGGCGCGGGCAAGGCGCGCAATCCGGTGATGACCGCCATCAGCTCCATCCGGTTGTTCGTGGTTTCGAAGTCGCCGTCGGAGAGCTCCCACTGCATGGCCGTGATGCCATCGGAACGGCGGGCGACCAACACTGCCGCGTACCCACCGGCGCCGGTGGTCTTGTGGGCGCATGCGCCGTCGGACCAGATCTCGTATGTGAGGTCGCTGGGTGGAGCCACGATGCTCGGTCTCATTGCCTATCGGCCGAGTTGGGCGTCTCCTCCGGATCGGCCTCCGGGTCCGGAACCGGCCTGCCGCTCATGATTTCTTCAAATCGACGCATGCGCTGGCCCTTGCGCCGGGGCGCCGGTGCCGCGGGCTCCTCCGGCTCGGCCGCTTCGGCGTCCTCCACCTCAGCGGCAGGACCGCCAGCGGCATCGTCGCCGGCAGGCTGGCCGCTCATGACTTCTTCGAAGCGCTCCATCCGCGAGCGATGCCTGCGCCGGTCGTCCGCGGAATCGGAACTCCCCGACAGTGCCGACCAGTCACCGAACAGTGCCGACAGGGCGAGAATTGCGCCACCTGCGCCAACGGTCCAGATTCCGGCGCCGGGGGAGGCATTCCCGGCGACGGCCCGCGAGAACTCGTTGCGATATTCGATCGGCAGGTTCGTCCCAGCCACCACGGCGAGGATTACCAATGCCCCGCCTGCGAGAAATGCGAGCGGCCGAGTTTTCGGATGCAGCGCCGCAAGGAGACCGCCGAGGGCGACCGCGATCACGACCGGGCCTTCCCAATGCTGGATCAGGGAGTTCTTGGCGATGTGCAGTGAGGATTCAGTGTCGGCAAGAGGCAGGAAGACGCCGACGATCGCGATGATTGCTCCAACCACTGCGAGCCCGACGCCGATGGCGTAGCGGGCCTGGGCGGTCAAGCGTCCGTCTTCGTCGGTCCAACTACCAGGCGTCCGTGCCGGCGAGGCTTCGGACGAGGCAGAAGGGACATCGGGCGCGCGATCGTCGGTCCAGGCGTCGCCATCCCAATAGCGGAGGGTGTGGGCTCGCTCGGGGTCTGGATACCAACCCGCTTCGCGGAGCGGGGAATCAGGCGCTTCGCTCATCAGTCACCACCTTTGTCTTTCGCCCTGCGAGTGCAGGCTGTTTCGCGGGATCAGGACGCCGGCCGCAGATTTCGTTCGCTTGGAGAGCCACTAGTAACCCAAACGTTTGAGGTAGTCGCAGGTGACATATCCAGCCCGTTCGGCGGCGGGGTTGTACATCCAATACTGCTTTCGAACTGAGGCCGGCTGTTGACGGCAGGCCTTGAGCAAGTTCCGGCCCCATTGACGGTTTTTCAGGCAGACGACCCGGAAGGCGACTTCATCTTCAAAACCGGGATCGGGAACCGCGTCCTTGACCTCGTCGCAATAGAGCTTCGGTGCATAGATCGACTTGATCGTGGTCGTGTGGATGCCCGTTGCCTTCTTGGCGACCTCTCCGGCATCGCAGCCTGACCACAGCAGGACGGCGACCGCAGCAGCCATAGCGAGTACCGCCGCCTTCACGGGAGGTCGCTTTCTTCGACGTGGCTAAGACAGCCGATTTCCTGGGCTTCGGAGACGGCACCTTCGCAGTATTCCCGGACTGCAGGCGGAGCCCGTTCCGCTCGTTCGATGTCGTCGGGCTCGAACTCATGGGATCGTTCGCCGTTCTTCTTGAGGGGGGTCGGATTCAGCGAACCCGACCCTTCGCTGTTGGAAGCGCTCCCGCAGGCGCTGGCGCCGCCTATGAGGACGACGAGCCCGATGGCGAGCCACATCTTCACGTAAGCCTCCCCACGAGAACGCGAGGATACCCAGGCGCCTCCGCGTCAGTTTCTCCCCCCACCGAGCGCGAGCTGTGACTGCGCGTTAGGCCGCTATGCCTAATCGCCCTCGCTGCTGGCCGCAAGCGCGTCGAGATCAAGGTCGATCCCGAACCATCGCTCACCGAGCGATCCGCCCCAATGGCTGGCTATCTGGCAATTCGTAAGTCGGCGGCCGTCCTCCAGCTCTAGGTCAACGACCAGCGGCTCGGGAAGCCGTTTCCGATTACGGATCGTCTCCAGCGCGGTGCTCACCTCGGTCGCCACGAAGCCCGGAAACAGGATGCGCACGTCCTCGACAATTCGGCCACCCCCGGCCGGCAGCCGTCCCCCGGACAGGACGAACTCGCCCGCGACCTCGCCCCGGTGCCATGCCGTCCCGCTTATCCCCGTAACGTCCACCGCATGATTCATCCCGTTCAGGCTAACGGGCGTGGTAGGTACTTGAAGATCAAGCCCGATCCGGCAAGGAGGAATCTATGAAGATCAAGCCTGGGTGCCCTTCGCCAGCGATGGCCGTCGCGCTGTTGGCTCTCTTTTTCGCGGTTGGCGGCAACGTCGTTGCTTACGGGCTGGGCCGGAACTCGGTGCATTCCCGCGATATTGCGCCTGGAGCTGTCAGAGCCAATGATCTCGGCAGGTTCCACCTCCGAACCTCAGGCCCGATTCTTGATCGGGACACGACGCCGCATGACGGCATCTACGGCGAGGCCGGCGGCCGAGCGAAATGCAAGCCGGGCGAGCGGCTCATTACCGGGGGCTCGCAGCAGAGAGGCGGCGAAGCCGACACGCCGTATATGCGATCGTGGAGGACGGGCCGGTGCCGGTGGAACGAGCGTGGCAGGTGAGGTGGGCTTCTGACCTGGGGGGAGCGGCAAGCCAGGACTTCGTCGTCTTTGCCGTCTGTCTAGTCCGATAGCGCTCGGCTCGAAGCAAGAGTCAACAGAGGCAGCCGCCACCCCTTTCCGGAGGGCGAGGAACGGGCTCGGGGCGACATAAAAACCGCCGGATTAACGATCCTCAATAGTGGGTAATGCTCGGGTTGTATCGGGGCCGCGTCTGAATCTGCGGCTCGCGAAGTATTTGCGGAGGGCTGCGGTGAGAAACACGACGGCGGTGAGCGAGGGGTCCACTTTCTCTCCTTCTCGCCCTGTTGAACCGATGGCCTCCAACTCCGTGACCGCAGGAACTGCCGATACCGGGACCGATGCCCTTCTACAGAGCCTGGTTCGCGGAAAGCGCGGCGAGGCATTGCGGGCACAGCTCACCGCCCGTTATCCCGAGATTTGGGTCGAAGAGATCGAAGAAGCGATCCAGTACGCCTGCAAGAGCTTCTTGAGCGAAGCCGAGGGCATCACCGACCCCGGCCAGGTCTACACCTGGATTCGAACCGCGGCACTTCGCTACCTGAACCGGGAAGCCAATCGCCGCCGACGTGAAATTCCGATCGACCCGGTCACGGTGGAGAAAGGACGGGTTGTCGAGGATGCGGCCGGTCCGGCTGAGGAGCTGATCGAGCTGGAAGACGACGCCGACCTTGGGATGCTGGTCGGCGAGCTTTCGGGGTCGCTGTCAGATCGCCAGCGCGACGTGTTTGCCCTCTACGGCGCCGGCTATAAGCGCCCGCAGATCGCCGACCGCCTCGGTATCCGCGAGCGGATCGTGAAGCGCGACCTGCTTGAAATCATGGATCACGCACGGACGACCCTGGGGCGACTCGCCGGGGGCGGCTGCGAGCGCGGCGAGCCCTTGGTCATGCGGTTCGTTTTCGGCATATCGACGCCGGACGAGTCGGCGGCAGCCCGTGAGCATCTCGGCCGCTGCGGGCGCTGCGAGCTGTTCAGCGAGCGCCTGATCGGTTGGCGGGAGAAGGCCGGGGCCATACTGCCGCCTGCCGCTGAAGGCGCGAGCCCCGGCGTGGTGAGGCGGGTCGCCGACTCGGCCGGCGAAAAGCTCTCGGCGCTCAAGCAGCAGGTCCTCGACGGCGGCACCCAGGTCAAGCAGCACGCGGCGACGACCTACTACCGGGCGGTCGATCCGACCCCGCTCGCCGCCGCCCGACCCGGCACCGTCGGCGCCGTGATCGCCAGCTGCATCGCGATCGGCGGCGGGGCGGCGACCTACTGCGTGCATGAGGGAGTCGATCCGCTGGGCGCCGCGCAGGGCCTGATCGCGTCTTCTCCAGACACCGAATCCGACCAGACGAACCCGCCGCCAGAAGGGGAATCGACGGGTCCCACTTACACGCCGGCCGAACCGACGACGGCCGAAGAACCGGAACCGACCCCCGAACCCGCGCCGCAGCCGGCGGCTGAACCGCAGCCGAAGCCCGAACCGGAACCCGAACCGGCGCCCGAGGACAGCTTCGAACCCGTCACCCCCGCTTATCAGTCCAGCGAAACCGAATCGGAATCCAGCTATGAAGCCACCGAAGCAGCTCCAGCAGCAGAACCCGCACCCGCCCCGGCGAGCTCCGGGCCTCAGTTCGGAGGGCCCTGAGATGCGCCTACCGACGACCAGCCTTCGCAACTTCGCGAGCCTCGCCTGCATCCTCGGGGCGCTGCTCGTCGGCCTTGCTTCCCCTGGCACGGCGGCGGCAGGCGAATACACGATCTCTATCTGCCAGGCAGACGAAGCGGGCTATGTCAGCTCGGCCTTCGAAAACTTCGCGACCCGCGGAATGAAGTGGAGGCGGGCCTGCAATCCGCTCGGACCGGGGCTGCGCGGGCTGGTCACGGCCAACGTGCCGGGCACCGGCAGGGTGCCTCGCGGAGCGCAGTCGGGCTTCGTTCTCAGCGCGCCTCCTGGGACGGCCATCTCGCGGCTGCGCTGGTCCGGCGTCGCGCATCGCCGCGACTGCCGTTATGCCCTCCAGCTCTACGCCGAACGCCCCGGCGCATCCCCGATCTCGATCAAGAACGTCCGCGCCAACCGCCATTGCCCGAACCCGGAAGCCGCCCAGGCGTCGAGCTGGCCGCGCCTGCGAGCCTTTGACCTCGGCGGGGCGACCCGGATCGTCCAGCGGGTCGTCTGCGTCGGCACCCCCTCACGCGAATACTGCTCGGCCCGCGGCCAGAACTACATCGGCACCCTTGCCGCCGAGGCGACGGTCGTTGACGGCTCGGCGCCTTCGGCCGGGGTCGTACAGGACGAACCACTCGCTCAGGGGAAGTGGGTGAGCGGCAAGCAGGGCGTCCGCTACGAAGCCTCGGACAACGTCGGGATCAAGAGCGCGTCTGTGCTGATCGGCGGCGCCGTGCGGGGAAGCGATCCGAAGAGCTGTAGCTACTCGCAACGAATCCCCTGCCCCAACAGCCCAGGCTGGATCGGAATCAACACGGCCGAAGCTCCCGAAGGCTCTCAGCCGCTGACGGTCGTTGCCGAAGACGCCGCCGGCAACCGCGCCGAATCGGCTGTCGTCACGGCTCGGATCGACAACGCTGCGCCCGGAGCCGTGTCTGTCGGCGTTGGCGGCGGGGAAGCCTGGCGCAACAGCAACGGCTTCGATGTCGCCTGGTCGAATCCGGCCGAACCCGATCGGGCTCCGATCACGGCCGCCCACTATCGCCTCTGCCACGCCGGGGGCAACGAATGCTCAACGGCAGATAGCAGTGGCGAAGGAATCGCTGCGATCGACAGCGTGAAGGTGCCGTCGCCCGGCGAATGGGAACTGCGGCTCTGGCGGGAGGATGCGGCCGGCAATCAGCAGCCGGCGAACGCCTCCCAACCGGTCCGGCTGCGCTTTGACCCCGAACCTCCACAGCTCGGCTTTGAGGCGCCGAGCGCCGATGATCCGACGCGGATCTCCGTCCTCGCCACCGACCGCATCTCCGGCGTCGGTGGCGGCGAGGTCGAAATCAGCCCCGCTGGATCGGGGACCTGGCAGGTGCTGCCGACCAGCAAGGAAGGCGACCATCTCGTGACGCGGGTGAACGACGCGGCCCTGCCGGCAGGCGAATATGAACTGCGCGCCAGCGCCAGCGATCTGGCCAGCAACATCGGCGCGACCGATCATCGACTCGACGGCCAGCCGATGCGCCTGCGCCTGCCGCTGCGGACGACGACCGCGATGAAGGCAGGGATGATCGACAAGCGCACCGTCAACCGCAAGGGGAAGAAGGGCAAAGTGCGCCGGACCGTCCTCGAGCCGCGCGTCAAGGTCTCCTTCGGACGCAGGGTGCGCCTCGGCGGCCGACTCGTCAACAGCGCCGGGCACCCTCTGTCAGGAGCGAAGGTCCTCGTCTACTCCCAGTTGTTGGAAGGGAAGGAACCCGTCGATGGGACCGAGGAGCTTGAGGACACGGTGACGACCGACTCCGACGGGCGCTTCGTCTATCCGGTGGAGGCGCGGTCCTCCCATCAGTTCCGATTCGTCTACGAAGGAACCGCGACGATCCTTCCGGTCGAAGACCAGGCGACCGTCCGCGTCAAGGCGACCTCGACCTTCTCGGTCTCGGCCGACCACGTCCTCAACGGCGATTCCGTCACGTTCAGCGGGCGGGTAAGAGGCCGTCCGCTTCCGGCGAAGGGGAAGCTGATCGAGCTGCAGGTCGAGGCCTCCACTGACGAATGGCAGACCTTCCGGACGGTCCGAAGCGACGCGGACGGCACTTGGAGCAAGGTCTATTTCTTTAGGCGGAGCTGTGGCGTAGCTCGCTGGCCACTCCGCGTCTACCTGCCCAGCGAGGGCGGCTATCCGCTTGTGCCAGGCGCCAGCCACGAGCTGACGGTCCGAGTCAGAGGACGGCCATGCTAGGGGCCGATCACCTAGAGCCGAGGAGAAAATCCCCATGCTGAGAGCCCTGCTGGACCGACTCACCTACGCAAACGTCGTCGCGACGCTGGCCCTTTTCCTCGCCCTCGGGGGCACCGGGGCCTATGCCGTCTCCAAGATCACCGGCCACGACATCCAGAAGCACAGCCTGTCGGGCAGGCAGTTCAAGGCGAACTCGATCGGCGGGAGGGTCGTGAAGGAGTCGAGCCTGCGCCCTGTTCCGCGCGCTCAAAACGCCGCCCGCCTCGGCGGCCAACCCGCCGCCCGCTTTCTCGACAGTTGCCCGCAGGCATTCGGCCCGACGATCCCCGTCGCCGACGTGTGCGTAGAGGTCCAGGCTCGTCCTCCGGAGTCTTATAAAGGCGCGGCATCTGATTGTGCCTCGACCGACAACCGCGAAAGGGCAGGCCGGCGGCTGCCGACCCATCAGGAGCTGATGGCCGCGCTGGCCCAGCCGCAGATTCAGCTCGCCGCAGGTGGCGAGCTGACCGGCGAGGTCTACCCCTCCAGCACCACCGGCAAGCTCGACGTCCTCTACATCACCGAAGAAAACGGCGCAGTCGGACTCGTCCCCGAAGACACCGCCAAGAGCTTCCGCTGCGTAGCCGACCCCATGAACTGAAAAACAACAGCCTCGAAAGCGAGGAGGAACCGATGGCAAACCTAATCCGGCATCTGACTTCCATCTCCCCGGAGTTGCGATCCGGTCCTTCTCCCGGTCGGCGGCTGCTGGCCGTGGTGCTGTGCGCGATGCTCGTCCTCGGCGCCACCTTCCCCGGCTTCGCCGTGGCCGGCGAAGCCGACAGCGAAGGCGAAGGCACGGCGCCGACCGTCGAAGTGCCGGTCGGCCCGCCTGACTTCGACCCCGGCGGCGAAGAAACCGATCTGGAAGAAGAAGCGCCCGCCGAAGACGAAGAAGAAGGCGGCGCGGTGGAAGCCGAAGTAGAAGCCGAAGCACCCGCACCGGAAGCCGTCACCGGCGCCGCCCCCGAAGTGCCGGAAGCGACGCCCCCGGTCGCCTCGCCGGAACCCCCGGCCTACGCGCCCGCGCCCGAACCCGCTCAGCAGGAAAAGGCGCAGCCCGCCGAGCCGGTGGAAGGTCAGGCGATCATCGCCCCGAAGCAGAATCCGGCCGAGGGCGGCAGCGCATCGGAAAGCGCCGCATCGGAAGAAGTAGCGCCGCCGCCCAAACCGGCCCAGCAGGAAACGCCGTCGCCGTCGCCTCGACCCGTCGCCTCGACCGCGGCCGACCCCGGCCGCAAGCTCGCCGGCAAGGACACCTACGTCGTGCGGCCAGGCGACTGCCTGTGGCAGATCGCCGCCGACCTGCTCAGCCCCGGCGCGGACACGCAGGCGATCGAAGACGAGGTCGGGCGACTCTGGCGATTGAACGAAGATCGGATCGGGACCGGAGACCCGAACTTGATCTACGCCGGAACCGAACTGCGGCTGCGCTGAGAAAGGGACATAGGAAGCAGTAAGACCCCGGCCTGGCAGCCGGGGTCTTTTTGTGTGTTGGCCACACATACAACTCAATAGTAGGGTCCACTTTTCACCGTTCGCGCCCTGCTGTTATTGAGATGGTCAACGACCCGAAACAGCAGAAAAGCGCGACGGCACGAAGCGAACCGCTGTCCGACGAGACGGTCGAGATGGTGTCCGCGATGTTGAAGGTGTTGGGGGACCCCACCCGGATTCGCCTGATCGAAATCCTGAATGAGCGGGGCAGCGCCACCGTCAGCGCGCTCACCGCTTGTCTCCCGGTAAGCCAGCAGGGCGTCTCCAAGCAGCTCGGCGTGCTGCATCAGGCGGGCGTCGTCAGCCGGCGGCGCGACGGCGTGTGGGTTCGCTACGAGCTGGTCGACTTCACCGGCTGGTGGCTCGTCCAGCAGCTCGCCTCCGCGCTCTCGACCGCTTCGGCGAGCGCTACGGCCTGAGCGCCGTTCTCCGTCAACCCCTGTGGCGTCCGTGGAGCCGCAGGGGTTTCTGTGTGTGTAGCGGACACACACACTCACAACCGCTCGCCTGAGTGGTTGTGACCACTTCGGAGGCTCACGCCCCCGTTGTCCTGAGCCAGCAAAACGGCTGGCGCCAAGCAAGACAACGGAGGTGTTTTCGAAGTGTCAGTAGGAATCGGTACCCAACCCAAGCGCCGCGAAGGTGACAGCCGCTCGGTCGGCTCGGTGCTCCGGGCCGCGGGCCGGGTGGCGCTGTGGGCGCTGGTCGGGCTGCTGCTCCTGCGGGGCATCTCCGGCGTCCTGACCGAACCTCGGCGAGCCGACACGGCGACCGCCGAGCGCAACAGCACTAGCGATCCCGCGACCGCTGCCTTCGCGGTCCGGTTCGCGCGGACTTATCTCTCGGAGCCCTCGCCGCAGGCGCTGGCTCCGTTTCTCGCACCGGGCACCTCGGCTCCAGCCCATCTTGGGAGCGACGCAGGCGCCCAGGTCGAGCAGGCCGAGGTCGCCGGCACTCGGGACCTCGGCAACGGTCAGGCGATCGTCACGGTCGCCTGCGAGCTCGGCGACGCCCGCACCCTCTACCTCGCCGTCCCGATCGTCCGCGAAGGCGCGGGCGAGGTGGCGGCCCAGGGGGTGCCGGCGATCGTCGCCGGTCCGGCGGGGGTCGGGGAGAGCGTCGAACCTCCCCACGCCCTCGCCGGCCCCGATGCGGGGGCGATCGACGAGCTGGTCCGGCGCTTCCTGACGGTCTACCTCTCCGCGACCGACCCCGGCGACCTCTCCTATCTCCTGGCGCCGGGAGCGACGGTGGCGCCGCCGGGCGGCGACTTCGCAACTCCTCGCCGTCGCGAGCGTCAAGCAGCTCGGCGGCGGCGAAGGCGCACGGCGCACGGCGCTTGCCACGGTGCGGGTCCGCGACGCGGCCACCGGCGCGGTCTACCCGCTCGCCTATCGCCTCCAGCTCGTCCGGCACGACCGCTGGTACGTCGAGGCGGTCGAAGGGGCTCTCTCGTGAGGCGGCGGCTGGCGGTTCTCGCGGCCTTCGTCCTCGCGGCGGCTCTGTGGCTGGCGCCCGACGCGCTCGCGGCCGGCGGCAACGACGTTGGCCGGAACATCGGTTCCGAACTGCGCCATTGGGCGGCTTCGATCTACGGCGGCCTGATCGCGATCGTCGGGCTGATCTTCCTGCTGAACAGGAAGTTCACCGACCTCGCCGTCTTTCTCCTGGCGGCGATCCTGGTCGGCTGGCTCGTCTTCTCTCCTGACCAGGTCGCCGCCGCAGCGCGGGCGATCGGGGATCGGATTCTGCCGTGAGCGACGGCTTCGAGCCGATCCGCTCCTACCAGCGGATTTTCCGCCCCGAGCGGCGCATCTACTCGATCGAGGGACGGCCGTTGCCCGTGCCCGGCGGGGTGCCGCTGCGCTGGCTTGCCTACGCGAGCGCCGCGCTCCTGGCGGTGATCGCGGTCGGCTCGGGCTCGGTGGCCGTGGGGCTCGCCCTCGCCGCCTTCGCCGGGGTCGCGGGAGCCAGCGCCGGGGGCAGGGTCGGCGGCACGGTCGCCGCGCTCGCCGCGCTAGCGGCGACCTGGTTCGGCGGCCTGTTGCTCGGGCTGCTCGACTGGCCGCTGCGCCTGATCGTCTTGCCGGCAGCGGTCGCGACGCTCGCCACGCAGGCGACCCCCGACGGGCGCCGCGCCGACCGCTTCGCGGTCTCTTGGCTCGCGGCTCACCTCGCATCGGGCCGCCGCTCGCTGGATCGCGCGCTGCCGGCGGCAGGCCGAGCGCACCTGCTCGGCGGCGAGGTCTGGGTCGCTCCTGACGAGCGCTCGCCTCACCTGCGGCGGGGAAGTGTCCGCGGCCCGGCCATCGTCTTCTTCTCCGAGGCGGTCGCCGTGCGCGCGTGCGGCCGGCGGCGTCGCCGAAAGGTGGCGCAGGGGCAGGGTAGGCGAGCGCGCCGTGGCGAGGTCATCGCCCGCCGCCTCGCGCTTGCCGAGGGCGAGTTCTTGGAGGTGCGTCCGTGAGCGCCTTCCCGCTGCGCTACGCGAGGCGGAACGTCCTGATCGGACCGGGAGGCGCGGCGGCGGCTCTCTACCGCGCCGACACGATCGCCTATCCGTTCCTCCCGACCGCCGAGAAGTGGGGGCTGCTGCGGCGGCTGGAGCGCTTCGCCCACCTGGCCGGCGCCGACTTCTCGATCTGGAGAGTCCAGCGGGCCTACCCCGCCGAGCGCTACGCGAGCGGCCTCGCCGACCTCGCCGACGAGCGCCATGCCGACCCCGCGGGCTGGCGGCGCTACCTGGACGGCCACGAGGCGAGGCTGCGCGAACTCCGCTCCCACGTCCCGGAGGTCTACGTCGCAGTCTCGCTCTCCGAGGACGGGCGAGGGCCGAGTGCCCTGCGCTCGTTCGGGCGCCTGCGCCGCCGGGTCGAGGAAGTGGCCGGCGTCGGCGGCCCGCAGCCGATCTCGGGACGAGAGCTGGAGGCGCTGGCGGCGGCCGAGCAGCGCACCTTCGACCGCCTGAGCGGCGCCCTCCCCCTGGAGCGGGCATCGACCGATGAGCTGCAATGGCTGCTGCGCCGTGCGACCTGCCGGGGGGTGGCCGAGCCGACGCTTGACCGCCACTGGCAGCCCGACGCGCTGGTCGTCGTAGCGCCGGGCGGCTCGGTCGCCTACGAGCCGCTTGAGCATGATCTGTGGCGCTGCGCCAACGCGCCCGCGACCGAGCGCCCCGGCGAGTCGCCGTCGCTTGAGGTCGAGGCCGAGGAGGGCACCGCCTACCAGGCCTTCCTCTGCGCCGGATCGCTCGCCGAGGAAGCGGAGTTCCCCGGCGCCGCCGAGATTCTTTTCGCCCCGGCCGAAGACGCCGGCTTCCCGGTTGACGCCGTCCTGCACGCGCAATGGATCGGCAACCGCGAAGCGCTCGGCCAGGTGCGCAAGCGCATCCTCGACGTGGAGCACGCCTATCGCGAGCAGTTGCAGGGCGCGAGCGGGCCCGGCGTCCTCGCCGAGGAGGACCGCGAGCTCGCCCGCGAGTACGAGGCGATCCTCCAGTCCTCGGCGCACCCGCCGATGCTGCGGGCCTCGATCTCGCTCGCTGTCGGCGCGTCGGACCGCGAGGAGCTGGAGCGCCGGGTCTCCGCGCTGCGCGAGCGCTTCGGCGATGTGGCGCTGCACCGCCCGCGCGGCCTCCAGCACACGCTTTTTGCCGACCACCTGCCCCGACCTGGCGGTGGCTCGGTCCCTGACTACGTCCAGCAGATGACGGTCGAGCAGTTCGGCGCCTCGGTGCCGATCGCGACCGCGCACGTCGGCTCGAATGACGGCGTCTACATCGGCTTCTCCCCGACCACCGGGGCGCGGCCGGTCTTCTACGACCCGACCGAGGCGCCGCGCGAGGCGCGGGCCTCGGCCGTGCTCCTCGCCGGGACGCTCGGCTCGGGGAAGACGATCGCCGCGCAGTCGATCGCCTTCGCCGCCCAGCGCCGCGGCTCGCTGGTGGTCGACTTCGACCCTAAGCCCGACCACGGCCTCGACCGCGTCGCCGAGCTGCGGGGCGAGGTCGAGGTCCTCGAGCTCTCGGGCGACCCCGAGCACAGGGGCAAGCTCGACCCGCTGGCGATCGGGCTGCCCGAGCTGCGCGAGGAGCTTGCATCGAGCTATCTGGTCGAGCTGCTGCGCGACCCCGCGCCGTCCTGGGAGGTCGCGATCGATCGCGCGGTGCGCGACGCGGTCCGGGCCGGCGAGCGGAATCTTGCCGGGGTGATCGAGCGGCTGCGCTCGGCCGAGGCCGAGGCGGGGCGCGAGGTCGCCGAGGCGCTGGACGTGCTGTCTGATTTCGGGCTCGCGCGGCTCGGCTTCGGAACCGGCGAGGCCGAGCCGATCGAGGTCGCGCGGTCGGTGATAACGATCCGCACGCCGGGGCTCAGCCTTCCCGACCCCGGCGCGTCGCGCGAGACCTATACCCGCGCCGAGCGCGTGTCGGTGGCGACCCTGTCCCTGGTCGCCGCCCTGGCGCTGCGGCTGATCGCGGGCGACCGCAGCCGCCACAAGGTGGTCGTGCTGGACGAGGCGTGGTTCCTGCTCGCCTCGACGCAGGGCCGCTCGCTGCTCAACCGGATCATCCGGCTCGGCCGCGCCCTCAACGCGACCGTGCTGGTGGCGACCCAGCGGCTCGCCGACCTCGGTGAGCTGGCCGAGCTGTTCGGCGTCTACTTCCTGTTCGGACAGGAGACCGATACCGAGGCGCGGGCAGGGCTCGCGCAGATCGGTCTCGACGCCGAGGACGCCGCCGCCCGCGCCCGCCTGCGCGAATACCGCCAGGGCCTCTGCCTGATGCGCGACCTCGACGGCCGCGTCGGCGAGCTGCGCTTCGACCTCGTCTTCCCCGAGCTGTTGGCGGCGCTCGACAACACCCCGCGGGCGGTGGCGGCGTGAACCGGCTCGCTCCGCGCAGCTGGGGCCGCCGCGTGATCGTGGCGCTCTGCCTGGCGACCCTGATCGTGCTGCTCGCGCATCCG
The DNA here is from genome assembly GCA_035712505.1 of Solirubrobacterales bacterium. GTDB lineage: Bacteria > Actinomycetota > Thermoleophilia > Solirubrobacterales > 70-9 > VAYN01. Next base: position 9,493 of record DASTAR010000042.1, on the reverse strand, counting down.
CTGGCAGGGGCGGCCACCGATGTCTGGGGCAACGTCGGCCCCGCGCCCCAGCTCGGCGGCGGTGGGATCGCGGGCCGCTACCCGCTGCTCAACTACTCGCTCGACCAGCACTTCGACGCGGTCTCGGTCTCGCTGACGAGCGGTCCGGACGTCTCCGGCGTCCCGCCGATGATCGCCTACTTCTTCGCCTCGATCCTCTGGCTGGGGACGAGCTTCCTAGCGAACCTGCTCATCACCCTCTTTGGGTTCGCCTTCGGCCTCGACCTGGTCAACGGCTCGCAGGCGACCGGCGGCGCCGGGGCGCTCGCTCCGGTCGCCCGCGCGATCCACTCGATCTACGCCGATGTCCTCGGCCAGCCCTGGCTCGTGCTCGGCATCGCGATCACCGGCATCTGGGCGATGTGGAAGGCGCTCGTCCTGCGCCGCTACTCCGAGACCGCCGGGGCGCTCGGGCTCTCGCTGATCTATGTCGTGCTCGCCCTCTTCTTCGTCGCCCAGCCCGGCGCGACCATCGGCACCGTCTCGGGGTGGACGAACCAGATGTCGGGGGCGTTCCTGTCGATCTCCTCCAACGGCAACGCCTCCAGCGCCACCCAGGCGAAGCAGGACACCGCAAACGAGCTGTTCGACCTCCTCGTCTTCAAGCCCTGGGTCGTCCTCGAGTTCGGCGGCCTTGAACACTGCGTCCGCGCCGGCACCGGCTCCGAGGACTCCGACCCCGAGTCGGTCGCGGTGCGGCCGCTCTCATCCAACCCGGCGCGCGACGCCGATCTCGCCCGCCGCCTCCAGTCGGGAACCGGGATCACCGCCGACGGGAAGGTCTGCGTCAACAACGCGAACAAGTACGCGGCCCACTTCCTCCGCTACAGCAACGGCGCCGAAGAACACGACGAACGAGACAAGGAGTACGACGCCCTAAACGACGGCGACGCCTCCGAGCTTCCCGAAGGGGAGAGTGCCGGCTACCGCCTCGGCGTCGCCGACAAGCCCGCGACCGACGCGATGGAGGAGGGCGGCCAGTACCAGCGGCTGCTGCTGGCGCTGGTCCTCTTCGTCGGCGAGCTCGGCGCCTTCCTGCTCCTGGGTGCGCTGTCGATCGGGGTGATCCTCGCCCAGGTCCTGCTGCTGCTTCTGCTCGCGTTCAGCCCCGTCGCCCTGATCGCGGCGGTGATCCCCGGCCGCGGGCACGACTTCTTCAAGGGTTGGCTGGAGAAGCTGGCCGGCTACCTGCTGCGAAAGGCGGCCTACTCGCTGATCCTGGCGGTCCTGCTCGCCGTCACCGCCGCCCTGTCGAGCGCGACGGCGCAGCTCGGCTGGCTGATGTCCTTCGGCCTCCAGTCCCTCTTCTTCTGGGCCGTCTTCCTCCAGCGGCGCACCCTCGCCGACAGCCTGATCGGGATCGCGACCGGGCCGAGGGCGCCGGGGCGGGACGCCTCGCTGAAGCTGCTCTCGATCTACGCGGGCGGGCGGATCGCCGGTCGCCTCTCGCGACCGCTGCGACGCAAGGGCCGCTCGATGATGGGTCGCTCCGACCGCGCCCTCGGCGGGCTCGTCGGAGCCGGCGGCGACGATCCGACCCGTCCTCGGCGCCCGCGACGTGCGCCACTTTTCGGCACCAGCTACAGCGCCCCGGTCGGCGGTGGCGCCGCCGCCCGCGACGCGGCCGAGCGCCCCCGCCGAGGAGGGCGATCCGGCGGCGAGGCCGAGAGGGATGATTCCGGCGCTCCGACCCGGCCCTCCTCTCGCGAGGCGGCGACCGGCGGCGGGCCTGCCGCCAAGGACGCGGGCAGGCGCAAGAGCGCCGCAAGGGAGAGGGACGCGGCCGGCGCGAAGCCGCGCGAGCCCCGATCCGACAGAGAGCCGAAAGCCGGCCGCGTCGCCAAGCGCGACAGCGCCCCGAGCGGACAGGCAGGGCAGCCGCCGATTCGCAAGGGGACCGCATCGGCCACTGGTGAAGACAGCCTCGGCGCCGAGCTGCGCGCCGAGTCGGAGAGGAGCCGTGAGACCGCTCGGAAGACGCCGGCCGCGCAGGCGCGGCCGAAGGCCGCTCCCGAGTCCGGGTCCTCCCGGCGGCGCTGGCGCTTGCGGCGGAAGGGCGGCAAGGGATGAGCGCGCGGCGTCGCGGCGGATCGGTCCTCCTTCTGCTCGCCACCGGCGTCCTAGCGGTCGTCGTGGTCGCGATCACCGCGACGGTGATGGCGATCCTCGGCAGCAGCATCGGCTGCATGGGCGGGGGCGGCATCGCCGTCGCCGGCCCGCCGACGAAGGCCGCCGTCAAGGCGATTCCGCCCAAGCGCCTGCGCATCTATCAGGAAGCCGGCAGGCGCTTCGATGTCGATTGGGCCTTCCTCGCCTCGATCGGCTACCAGGAGTGCGGCCACCGCGCCTGCGCCCACGTCTACCCCTCCGGCTGCGGCGGCCCGATGCAGATCGCGATCGTCCCGGAATCGGCGTGCAGCCCCGGACCCGGCCCGACGATCTGGGACCGCTACAAGGTCGACGCCGACGGCGGCGGCGCCGACCCCTTCGATGCCGCCGACGCGGTCTTCACCGCCGCGCGGATGATGCGCCCCGTCTTCGGACTGGCAGGCGACTCGTATGCCGCCTACCGCCAGGCCGCCTGCAACTACTACGGCGCCTGCGCGGACTCCTCGGCGAACTACGCCGACGAAGTCATGCAGCGGGCCGTCGAATACGGCTTCCGCGGCAAGGGCTCGCCGGCGCCGACGAGCCCGATCGCCAGCAGCCAGGAAGCGAGCGGCGGCGGCTCTGCCTGCGGCGGATCGAGCTCGACCGGGGCGAGCGGCAGCGAGATCGTCCGCATCGCCGAGAGCCAGCTAGGCACCGCGGAGAGCCCGCCGGGGTCGAACTGCAACCCCTACGGGCCCTGCGTCGAATGGTGCTCGCTGTTCGTCGCCTGGGTGTGGGAGAAGGCCGGTGTCCCGCTGAAAGGCGGCACCGCCCCCTATGCCTACTCGGGGACGATCTACGAATGGGCGAAGGCCCATGAAGGCGGCCCCTTCGCGGTAACGGCCCCCGGCGATCCGCCTCTCTCCACTCCCGAAGCCAACGGCGCCCGCGTCCTGCCGCCGAGCGCGACGCCGGCACCGGGCGACGCCGTCCTCTATGGCTCGGGGCCGAAAGCGAGCGATCACGTCGGCATCGTCGAGCGCGTCTTCCCCGGCGGGCAGATCACGACGATCGACGGCAACTTCGGCGACCGGGTAGCCCGCTCGGGCCCGTTCCTGCCCTCAGAAGCGAAGCGGTACGGGATGCCGGCGCCGATCTTCGGCTATGCGCAGCCGTCCGGCGCCGAAGGAGGGCAGGCCGGATGATCGACCGGCTTCGCGCCTTCCTCGACCGCCCGCTCGACCCGAACGCGGCGCGGGCGATCCTCGTCTTCGCTAGCGCGATCCTCGTCGGCTTCGCGGCGCTGTTCGTCCTCGCCGCGAGCGAGCAGAATCGGCAGGCTGCTACCGCGGAGCTGCCGTCGATCGTCTCCCCTCCGGCGTCGGCCACCCCGGCTGGGGAGAGCGAAGGCGAGCGGCCAGGACCCCGCCCGTCCACGCGGCGGCAAGACCCCCAGGACGTGAAGGGCAGCGCAGCCGCCCGGCGCGCGGCGCAGGCCCTGCGATCTCACCGGGCGCTCCAGCATGTCCCTTATCGCGACGGCCAGCTGGCGATCGCCTTGGTGGGGGCGCGCGGCGGTCGCGCCGTCCTGCGGGTCAGCACTCCAACTGTCAGCGAGGCTCGGCGCGGCTGGCGGCGGTTCCTGCGGCGCTACAGAGACTCGGGGCGGGCCTATACCCCGGTCTTCAAGGCAGCCGCTCGGCGCAGCGGATCGAGGGGCGGGGCGTGAATGTCGGCAGCCTCTTCTCGGGCATCGGCGGATTCGACCTCGGCTTCGAGCGCGCCGGAATGCGAGTCTCCTGGCAGGTCGAGCTCGACCCCTACTGCCGCGCCGTCCTCGCCCGCCACTTCCCCGACGCCGCCCGCTTCGAAGACGTGCGCGAGGTCGGCGCCCGGAACCTCGACCCGGTCGACCTCCTCTGCGGCGGCTTCCCCTGCCAGGACCTCAGCGCCGCCGGCCGAGGAGCCGGGATCGACGGCGCCCGCTCGGGTCTTTGGTCCGAGTTCGCCCGGATCGTTCGCGAGCTTCGACCCCGCTACGTCGTCGTGGAGAACGTGCCCGCCCTGCTCACCGGCAAGGGGAAGCGCTGGGAGCGAGGTCCGATCGGGCGAGTTCTCGGAGACCTGGCCGAAGCACGGTATGACGCGGAGTGGGCGTGCCTATCGGCTGGAGAGTTCGGGGCACCTCACCTGCGAAAGCGCATCTGGATCGTGGCCTACCCCGCACGGGATGCCGAAGCGGGGGCAGCGGCGGAATCCCGGCCCGAGCGGCAACGAGCTGGGGCGGGCGGTCAACGAAGCCGAGCGCCGGAGGTGGCCGACGCCGACGCAGAGCGACAGCCTCGGCGGGCCGGGGAGGTCGTCATCCCGGCAGGGCGGCGACAACCTGCGGAGCGCGGTGGCAAAGGCGCCGATCTTCCCGACGCCGATCGCGAGCAACACGAAGGCCGAGCACAAGCGCTCGGCGGGTCGGCCAGCGCGGAGCTATGGGACCACTGGGCCGCTGAACCCGGAGTGGGTCGAGTGGCTGATGGGGTTCCCCGCCGGGTGGACCGCCTTGCCGCCCTCGGCAACGCCCTCGTCCCGCAGATCGCGGAGTGGATCGGACGCCGCATCCTCGACTACGAGCGCACGGCGCGGAGGGGGGCGGTGAGCTGATGCAGCCCGGCACGATCATCGACCTCTTCGCCGGCGCGGGCGGCTGGGACGAGGGCCTTCGCGATCTCGGCTACACCGCGATCGGGATCGACGTCGATCGGTGGGCCTGCGCCACGGCGCGCGCCGCCGGGCACGAGCGGATCGAAGCCGACATCGCCGCGCTCGACCCGATGGAGTTCGCGCCGGTCTGGGGGCTGATCGGCTCGCCGCCCTGCCAGGCCTACTCGACCGCCGGCAAGAACCTCGGCCGCTTCGACAAAGAGCGGGTGATCGCCTGCGCCCACGAGCTCGCAGCCGGCCACGACTCCCGCGCGGAACACCTCGCCGCCTGCCGCGACCCGCGCTCGCTGCTGACGGTCGAGCCGCTTCGGTGGGCGGTGGCGCTCCGCCCCCGCTGGATCACCCTGGAGCAGGTCCCCGGCGTCCTCGAGCTCTGGTCGCTGTTCGCCGGGCTGCTCGCCGCCCACGGCTACGACGCGACCGCCGGGGTGCTGAGCGCCGAGCGCTACGGCGTGCCGCAGACCCGGAAGCGCGCCTATCTCGTCGCCTCGCTCGACGGGCCCGCCGAGCTGCCGGCGCCGACCCATCGCTCCTACAACCCCCGCCGCCCCGACGAGGTCCGCGAGGAGGAGCGCGACCTGCTGCCCTGGGTCAGCATGGCCGACGCGCTCGGCTGGGCGCGCGACGCCGTCACCCACACCAACAACCAGACCGCCAGCGGCACCCGTCCGCGTGGTCTCAGCCGCCCGGCTACCTGCCCGGCTCGGACGCTCGACTCGGCCTCGGGCTCGTGGACGGTCGAGCGCTCGCCCAAGGAAGGCAAGGCCGATGGCTGACCGGCCGGAGTGGACGAGGAAGCGCCCCGCGACAACCGTGGTGGCCGATCCGCGGATTTCGACGCCGAGGGCCTACCGGAAGTCAAAGCCGCGTTCGGGAAAGGAATGGGCCTCTCAGTTTGAGGAGGCGGTGCGGGTGAGCATCGAGGAGGCCGCCGTCCTGCAGGGCTTCCGGGCCGACTACCCCTGGCAGGGCTCGCGCACCCGGTGCTTCCTCCAGATCGGGAACGCAGTCTGCCCGCCGGTGGCGCAGGTGGTCGTCGCAGCGGCGTCCCGACACAGCCTCGGTCAGAACAAGAGCGAGGGCCGAAAATGACGGTCCGCACAGGGGTCCGAACTGGGGTCCGCACAGGGGTCCGAACTGGGGTCCGAACTGAGGTCCGCAGGGGGATTCCGCCGAGTCGCCGCCAGGCCGCCTCTGATCTGGCGCAGGGCCGATTCGGCTTCGCTGACATCAATAGCCCCTCGGGGAGCGAGTCATGAGCGAGTCTGACCGGCGGGACGCAGTCCCGCTCGCTCTCCTCGCGGCGGCAGCCGCGATCTCGCTCGTGGCGTCGAACGCTCCTCGGTGGGGGCTATCGCTCCTCCGGCTCGCGGGACAGCCCGCCGCTATCAGCCTCGCCGGGGCTCTGCTGAGCTTCGCCTGCGCGGTGCTCGTCGCCCGCCTCGTTGTCACTCGCCGGGCTCTCGATCACCGCGTGGCGATGCTCGCGATCCCCGCCGATTCCTTCGATCCTTCCCCTGAGTCCGTCGTCCGCTTCGCATCTGGGCTCAGTCGATCTCGGCGAGCCCTTCGCGGCGTGCTCGACGCTCCGGCGAGCGCCGTACGCCTTCGGCTCGACGGCGACGAGGACGGCAGGCTCCGCTACGGGATCGAGGTGCCCGAGCGGGCCAGCGGCGCGCTGCGGGCGGCGCTGGCCGCCTATCAAGGCGTCGAGCTCCGCCCGGCTCCCGAGCCGCGCGCCGAGCCGAAAAAGGCCGAGGTCGCCCGCGCCGAGCTGGTCCTTGCCAGGGCGAGCAGCGAGCCGCTGCACGCCGCGGGCCTCGACCCCGACCCGCTTGCGGGCCTCGCCCGCGCGCTCGACGGCATCGACCTGGCCGGAACCGACAGGGCGACCGTCTGCGTCGACCTGCTGCCGGTGACGCCGGGAAAGCGCCGACGCCTCCAACGGCGGCTGCTGCGTCGCGCCCGACGCCGGCAGCCCGCCCCGCCGCCGGGGGAGGAGCTGGCCGATCTGCTGAGCGGCGGCGATCGCCATCGGGACGGCGCCCCGCCGGCCGAGCTCGTGGAGCGGCGGGTCGGCCGCCAGGCGCTGGCCCGCAAGCTCGGCACCGCTGAGCCGATGTTCGAGATGCAGGTCCTGGTCCGGATCGCCTCGCCGGTCCGCGGCCGAGCCAAGGGGCAGCTCGCCGGGGTGCTGGCCGCCTTCGACGCCTTCGCCGGGGAGAACCACCTGCGCGTCTCGGGACTGCGCATCCCCGGCATCGCCTTCCTCGGCTCGGACCTGCCGGGCCGCCGCAGCGGCTTCGACCGCCGGCTCGCGACCGGGCTGTTCCGCCCGGCACGGCGGCGGGTCGTCACGGCGAGCGAGATCGCCGGGCTGCTGAAGCCTCCGAGCAGGCGATGCGCGGCGCCGAACGTACTGCGCTCCGGCGGCGCCGTGCCGCCGCCTCCTCGGGGGCTGTCGACCTTCGAAGGGCAGGCGGCCCTCCTGCCGCTCGGGAAGGTCGAGACCGAGGCGGGGGAGAGGACGGTCGGCGTCAAGCTGGCCGACACCTTCTTCTTCTACATGTCGGGCCGCAGCCGGTTCGGCAAGACCGAGACCGCGATCGGCCAGTTCCTCCACCTCGCCCGCTCGGGGCAGGGCTGCCTCTTCCTCGATCCCCATCTCGACGCGATCGAACGGATCAAGGACTACCTCACCGAGGAGGGGCTGCGCGACCGGGTCGTGGAAGTGAACCTCGCCGACCCCGATCGCCAGCCTGCCTGGAACCTCTTTGCGGTCCGCGGTCGCTCCCCGAGGCGGGCCGCCGGTCAGGTCGATGCCGTGGTCGATTCCTTCTCCTCGGCGCTGCGCTGGGACGAGATCAACGCCCGCGCCCTCAACCTCACCACCCAGGCCGCCCAGGCGATGGTCGACCTCGCCCACCGGCTCCCGCCCGAGCTCGCGCCGACGATCTTCGAGATCCCCGTCCTGCTGAGCGATGAGAAATGGCGCTCGGCGGTGCTGCCGCACGTTTCGGCGCCGGTGCGCCGATTCTTCACCGAACGCTTCCCGCTCCTGCCGCCCGAGGCGGTCACGCCGGTGACGAACCTGATCGACCGCCTGCGCGCGGCGCCGGCCACCGCCGCGCTGCTCGGCAACCCCCTCGCGACCTACGACATCCGCGCGGCGATGGACGGCGGGAAGATCGTCCTCGTCTGCCCCGGCTCGGGTTCGGGCCGCGACCGGCTGATCGCCAACTTCGTCGTCTTCGACGCCCTCCACGCCGCGAAGTCGCGGGCCGATGTCCCGCCTGAGGACCGCCGCTGGTTCTCGATCTGGCTGGACGAGGTGCAGATATACGACGGCGCCTCGTCGGGCACCCTGGCGGCGCTGCTGGAGCAGGTCGCCAAGTACGCGGTCCGGGCGCTGCTGCTGAACCAGAACCCCGAGCGCTTGACGGCGGCGACCCGCGACGCCGTCACCACCAACCGCTCGCACCTGGTGACGACGGCGCTCAACTCCAAAGGCGCCGGGCTGCTGGCCCGCGAGTTCGGCGGGGAGGTGAGCGCCGAGACGATCGGCCAACTCGCCCGCTTCCACAGCCTCGCCTCCGCCACCCTCGACGGCGAGATCAGCCGGCCGTTCCGGCTGGCGGGGGTGCCGGTCGAGGAGCTGTTTCCCGAACAGCGCCACCCCGAGGACGTGCCGCTGCTCGACGCCGCGATCGACCGCAACATCGCCCGCCTCCCGGTCGCCGAGACGCTTGACCGCCTCGACCGCCATCCCCAGGAGATCGTCAAGCGCCTCGCCGATCCGACGGCGGCTTTGGAGGACTCGGCGCAGAGCCCCCCGTCAGATCGCCATCGAAGCGGCGGCCTCCAGCCCCTCGACACGAACGGGGACGCATGAGCGCCGCCGATGATCGGAGCTTGCCGCGCGTCGGGCCGACCGCCGTGGCGATCCTCGAAAGCATCAACCAGCACCGGCTCCTGCTGACGCGACAGGTCCACGCGCTCCATACGCCGACCACCTCGCGCCGCTGGACCGAGCGTCGCCTTGCTCGTCTTCGAAGCGCGGGCCTCGCGGTCGGAACCTGGCTGCCGGGGCGCCGGCTCCTGTGGCACCTCTCCGAGCGCGGCGCCGAGACGGTGGCGGCGATCCCGAGCCGGGCCGAGGCCCGCTGCAAGGTCTTCGCTCCCGAGCAGGCGGCCGGGGCGCTGCAGGAGCACACGATCGCCGTCAACGATGTCGGCATCGCCTTCGTCCGCGCCGCTCGCGAGCGCGGCGACGAGTGCGGGCCGTTCGCTTGGTTCCACGAGATCGCCCATTCGCTCGGCCCACCGCCGGGGCGTCGGACCCCCGAGCAGTTGATCGCCGATGCGATTCTCACCTACGAGCTGGCCGAGGCAGACGGCCTGACCAGCATCGCCTACCGGTTCATCGAGGTCGATCGCGCCACCCGCTCGGCATTCGATCTCGCGCAGCGGATCGGGCGCTACGCCCGCCTCTATCGCCATACCGTCTCCGGCGAGGGCGGCAGCGGCGGATCGGTGCCGCTCTGGTCGCGGCTGTATCCGGTCTTCCCGGTCCTGCTGGTCGTCCTCGCCGGCCGTCCGAAGGACAGGCTCGAGGAGCGCCGTCGCACGGTCCTGGCGCTGTGCG